>CALKDR010000007.1 GCA_938084175.1 uncultured Campylobacterales bacterium | reverse complement strand
AAATTCTATAGGCTCATTACCTATAGTGATTTTACTAACTCATATTTAAAATTTAATACAGCAAACAATTCTTACTTATCTTAATAAAATCATATTTAGTTAATATACCAGTATGTATATCGATATACTAAAAAGTACTTAAGTATCTAATAATAGTTTATCATCATCCAATTCTTCACCATCTTCTCGTGCTAGTGCAAATAAGTTAAGTAAGTCTTTTACTTTATATCCTGCACGCTCTTCACCTGTTAAATCAAAAATAATTTTGCCCTCATGTAACATGATAGTTCTTGATCCATAATCAAGTGCTTGACGCATTGAGTGTGTTACCATCATTACGGTTAAGGACTTTTCTTTAATAATTTGCGCTGAAATATCCATTATAAGTGCTGCAGTTTTAGGATCAAGAGCAGCAGTGTGTTCATCAAGTAATAAAATAGTACTCGGTTGTAATGCAGACATTAATAAAGAAACAGATTGACGTTGACCACCTGATAATAGTCCCATTTGAGAACCCAGTCTATCCTCAAGTCCAAGATTAAGTCTAGATAACTGCTCTTGAAATATTTTACGTAATTTGTTATTTAATGCAAAAGATAAATAACCACGTTTTCCTCGACCATATGCTAATGCCATATTTTCTTCAACTGTTAAATCACCACAAGTACCTGCAAGTGGGTCTTGAAATACACGTGCAATATCTTTAGTTCGTCCAGTTGCTGATAAATTTGTTACCTCTTTATCATTAAAGAAAATGTTACCATTCGTTGTTTGAATATCACCTGCAATTGTATTAAGTAGAGTTGATTTTCCTGCACCATTTGAGCCAATTACTGTTACAAATTCACCGCTTGGAATTGTTAAATCAATTCCTTTAAGAGCTAATTTCTCAGTTGCTAAACCATGATTAAAAGTAACATGTAAATTTTTACAAATGATCATTGATTACTCCTTCTTGCTTTTTTTGCTTTCCATTCACTACGTAGTTTAGGAAAGATTAATGCTAATGTTACAAGTATGGCAGTTAAAAGATTCAAGTCTGATGCTTGAAAACCTAAAAAATCTGCATTAAGTGACATAGAAACTGCAACTCTGTATAAAATAGATCCAAGGATACAACTCATTACAATTATTAGTAATGAGCGAGTACCAAATAATGATTCTCCAATAATAACAGCAGCAAGTCCTACAACAATTGTTCCTATTCCCATAGTTGAATCAGCAAAGCCATTTGTTTGTGCAAATAAAGCTCCAGCAAGACCAACTAATCCATTAGATAAAGCAAGACCTACATATACTTTTTCACTTACAACAATACCATTTGCTCGTGCCATACGTTTATTTGAACCAACTGCTCTCATTGCTAATCCATATTGAGTATATAAAAACCAGGCTAGTAATAATCCACCAATAATCGTACAAACAGCTACAAAAATAACCTTCATGTACATAGCAGGAATTCCTAAGCCTTCAAATGGAGTTAACATAGTGTCTTCCATTATTAAAGCAACATTAGGTTTTCCCATCACACGAAGGTTTATTGTGTATAAAGCTGTCATAGTAAGAATACTAGCTAATAAATGAAGAATATTAAAACGAAGATTTAACCAAGCGGTTACTATTCCCGCACTTGCAGCTGCGAGTGTTCCACATAATGTAGATAAATAAGGATTAATACCTGTTACGATTAATGTAGCTGTAACTGCTGCTCCAAGTGTAAAACTCCCATCAACAGTAAGGTCTGGAAAGTCTAAAATACGAAATGTAAGATAAACTCCCATAGCTACTAAGCCATAAATAAAACCAATTTCAAGTGTTCCTAAAAAAGCATAAAGTGACAATTTACCAACTCTACTTAATCAACGATTTTTGTAGCACGTGATAGTACTGCCTCAGGAATTTTAATACCCATTTTTCTAGCCATTTTTGGATTGACAAATAAATTAGTACCTTTAGCCATTTTTACATCAATTGAACCAGGTTTTTCACCTTTTAAAATACGAACAATAATATCACCTGTTTGACGTCCTAAATCAAAATAGTCATAACCAACAGCAGCAACAGCTCCTCTAGAAACAGTATCTGTATCACCTGCAAATACGGGAACCTGTGCATCCATACCAACTTTTACAACAGATTCAACAGCTGAAATAATAGTATTATCAATTGGACAATATATAGCATCTACTTTTCCAACTAATTGCTTAGCTGCAATCATTACATCTGATGATTTTGGAGCTGCAGATTTTACTATTTTTATTCCCATTTTATTCGCTTCTATTTGAATTGATGCAAGCATTGAAACTGAGTTTGTTTCACCTGGGTTATATGGAATACCAATAGCTTTTAAATTTGGTATAAATTCTTTTATTAACTCAAGGTGTTCTTTAACATTTGCCATATCTGATAAACCAGTTACATTACCACCTGGTTTTTCTAAACTTGTAACAAGCTTTGCAGCAAGGGGATCTGTCACTGCTGAAAATACAACAGGAATTGAAGAACTAGTTGTAACTGCTGCTTGTGCAGATGGTGTTGCAATAGCAACAATAATATCGGGATTATCTCCTACCATTTTTCGTGCTATTTGTGCAGCAATATCAGGTTTTCCTTGCGCACTTTCATAAGTAAACTTAAGTTTTTTGCCATTATAACCATTATCATTTAGTGTTTGCTTGATTCCATCTCTTACTGCATCAAGTGCTGGATGTTCAACAATTGCAGTAGTTGCCACATAAATAGGTTTTGCTTGAAGTGTAGCACTCATGATTAATGTTGATATGATTGCATTTTTAAAAATAGAACTTAGTTTCATAAAGAATTCCTTGGATTGAATTTATTGTTAGCTTTTAGCTTTAATAATTTTATAAATAATTGTATATTTTTATTACTTAAAAATTGGTATTTTAAGAAGTGAAGATAAAAACTTTATTTCGATACTAAGGTAAAACTAACAAGAAAAAATACGTAAAAATCAAATCTATTTCACATTTTCTAATATATTCCAAGCTTGTATGTGGACTGCTTCATCAATTATCTATGCTCCACAAGCTTTTGAATTAGTAAGTTTTGTTTTGATTATTGGAATAATCACAGCAGCTGCATTATCAATGTCTTCACTATATAAAGCTTATCTAATTTACTTGATAATATTTCTATTGAAGGTGCTGGTATTATTGCTAAAAAAATAAGAAAACACATAGAAAATCATATTTTCTTTTATGAAGAAAAGAAAATAAATATAACAGTTAGTATTGGTATATCTTGTTTGAATAATGAAAGTACTACAATCGAAGACTTATATAAAAAAGCAGATGAAAAACTTTACGTATCAAAACAGAATGGTAGGAATACTATAGTTTTTTATGACTTTCTTAGGCTAAAAATTCTTTTTTTAGTTATACTACTCGCAATTACAATAAGGATTATAAAATGGAATGGATTGTTACTCTTATTCTTGTATCAATTGCAGGTTTACTATTTTTTTCAGGTAGTAAAATGTCTGCAACACAAGATAAAAAAAATAGTGAAGCTGTAAAAGATAAGTGGGATGAAATTAAGAAAAAGAGATATGAAAAGAAATAAACCTAAGTTTATTTCTTTTTCATTGTTTTTAAATATTCTTCATACTTGATATCTTCAAGTTTATCAATCTTTGTTTGAACTTCATTTAACATTTGTTCTTTATATGCTGATACTTTTTTTCTGATTTTTTTACTTTTAACACCTAAAATTTGAGCACTTAAAATACCCGCATTTTTAGCACCGTTTATTGCAACAGTAGCTACAGGAACTCCTCCTGGCATTTGAACAATTGATAATAATGAATCCATACCTTCTAAAGAAGAGCCTTTAACAGGAACTCCAATAACAGGAAGAGCAGTTAACGATGCAACCATACCAGGTAAATGAGCAGCCCCACCAGCACCTGCAATTATAACTCTAAGACCTCTTTTTTCTGCACTTTTTGAATACTTTACTAAACGTTGGGGTGTTCTATGTGCTGATACAATTGTAACTTCATACTCAATTCCAAACTCTTCGCAAATTGCAGCTGCTGCTTGCATAATTGGTAAGTCTGAATCGCTTCCCATAATAATTCCAACTAATGGCTTATTCATATTTTCTTACTCCCTTTAATTTTTAATACATCTTTTGCTTTCATAGCTTTTTCTAAAGCTTTATCAATATCATCATCAAGTACAGTTATATGCCCCATTTTTCTAAATGGTTTTGTATAACTTTTTCCATAAAAGTGAAATGAAAGTTCAGGAATTTCTAAAGCTTCGTGAATACCATCAATAAATGGTTCTCCTTCATATCCTTCTTCACCTAAAATATTTACCATAACAGATGGCGAAATAAGTTTAGTTGAACCTAAAGGTAGGTTTGTAACTGCTCTAATGATTTGTTCAAACTGTGATGTTGCACAAGCTTCAACTGTATAATGACCAGAATTATGTGGTCGTGGTGCAATTTCATTTACTAGAATTTCACCTTTTTTAGTTAAAAATAATTCAACTCCAAAAATACCAACTCCACCTAAAACTTGAATAGATTTAGTACAAATTTCAATACATTTTTCTTCAATTTCTTTTGAAATTCTAGCAGGTGCCATTACGCTATCACAGATATTAACTCTTTCGTCAAATAACATTTCAACAACAGGATAACACTTGATTTCACCTTCCATATTTCTTGCTACGATTACTGCTAATTCTTTATCAATATCTACTAATTCTTCAATAAAAGATTCTGTTTCAAGACAGTTTTTGATGTCAGCTTGAGATTTAAGCATTTGAACACCTTTCCCATCATATCCACCAAGTTTCACTTTTTGAATTACAGGAAAACCAAAAGCAGCTAAATCTTCATCACTTTTAACATCTTTATATAAAGGTACAGGAATACCTTTTTCATCTAAAAGCTTCTTTTGTTCATATTTATTTTGTATTAATTCCATAACATATGGAGATGGATGAATATTATGTCCATTATCATATAATTCTTTTAAAATTGAAGTATCAATATGTTCTAATTCAAAAGTAGTAACATCTGTTTCTTGAACTAATTGCTCTAATTTCTCTTTATCGTAAAAACCACCAACTATATGTTTATCTGAAACTTGAGCCGCAGGACAATTAACAGTTGGGTCTAAAATTGTTACATGAAAGCCCATTTTTTTTGCTTTTTGTGACATGATTTTACCAAGTTGTCCACCACCAATAATTCCTATTTTTAACCCAGAGTAATTAAAGTCTTTGTTCATATATATTTCCTGTATTAATTTATAACAACATTAGGGAATCACTAACAATACATTTCCCACCATATCTTTTAGTAAAAGATCTTATTTCTTCTTTTATTTCTTCAAATTTTTTATCTTCACAAACAATAAAGATATAATTATTACTTTGAATATCACTAAATTGATCTGCCATTTTTAAGCCATGACCACCAGAACCTTGTATATCTTTGATTATTGTATATCCAGAAATATCTCTATTTTTAAATAAATCTAATAATTTATTTAAATAAATTGATTCGATTATGATCTCGATTTTTTTCATTTTTTTCATATTAACCCCACAGAATGTTTATAAAATAATAATACAACGGTATTCCCAATGAAATATTAAAAGGGAATGTTATTGCTAAACTCAATGGTAAATAAATACCAGGATTTGCTTCAGGAACTGATAACCGCATAGCTGCAGGAACGGCAATATAAGATGCACTTCCACTTAATAGTGCAAGTAAGAAAGCATCACCTTTTGATAAATCAAAGAAATAAGCTAATGACATTGCTACACCTGCATTAAATATAGGCATTGCTATTGCAAAGATGATTAAAAATACACCAAGTTTTTTTAATTCATAAATTCTTTTTGCTGCAACTATTCCCATATCAAGTAAAAAGAATGCTAACATTCCTTTAAACAGTGTACCAAAAAGTGGCTCCATAGAATCCCAACCTTTTTGTCCTGTTAAAATTCCTATTATTAAAGCACCAACAAGTAAATATACAGATGGGTTTAAAAAAGCTTCTCTTAAAATCTCTTTCCAATCAGTAGATTTTTTTTCATCTGATTTTTCATTTGAGTTTTCATTATTAGAATTTTTTGCAAAAATTGTAGCAAAAACAAGCCCTATAACAATTGCAGGAGATTCCATAAGTGTCATAGCTGCAACCATATATCCACCATATTCAACACCAATTGTTTGAAGATATGTAATTCCTGTTATAAACGTAACAGCAGAAATTGAACCATATGTAGCAGCAACTGCTACTGCATCATAGGTGTTTAGCTTCATACGCAAAATAAAATAGCTATATATTGGTACTAAAGTAGCCATAAATACAGCTAAACCTAAAGATTTGAAAATATAAAGATCAATACCACTTTGTGAAAGTTCATATCCTCCATGAAGTCCAATAGCAATTAGAAGATAAAGTGAAAAAAGCTTTGGTAAAGGTTGTGGTATAGATAAATCTGATTTAAAAAAAACAGCAAGCATACCAAGAAAAAAGAATAGTATTGGCGGGTTTAAAATATTTTGAAGTATTATGTCTATATTCATTAATTAATTTCCTAAGATAATCTATATAATCGCGATTATACTTTGATTTTACTTTTAAAAGCTTGAAAATATACTCAAGTAAAAAATATTAATTGACAGTATTCTTCTACAAAAAATATATAAAATAACTATTATATAAATAAAAAGGCAAGAATGTGCAAGAAAATAAAAGAATTTGGATAGTAGGTGGCAGCACTGGTATTGGTTTAGAGTTAGTACAACTATGCCTTGAGTCAAATTATTATGTAATTGCTAGTTCTAGAAATGCTACAAAAAATGATTCATTACTAATGCTAAAAGATGAATACCAAGAAAAAATTAAATTAATTGATATAGATGTTTCTTCAAAAGAAAAGATTCATAATTGTGTAAATGAGGCTTGGAATACATATGAAGGTTTAGATATTTGGTTTTATAATGCAGGTGCTTATGAGGTTATGAGTATAAATGAATGGAATATTGAAAAGTTTGAAGAAATGAATGAAGTTAATTATTTAGGTGTTATAAGATTAATGAGTGAGCTTCTACCTTATTTTAAAAAACAAAAAAGAGGTCACTGGGTTTGGAACTCTAGTTTATCATCTTCTTTTGGTTTACCACAAGGTGGTGGGTATTCTGCACCAAAAGCTGCTTTAGTTAATCTTGCACAATCAATTCAACCTGAATTAGACTTATTGAAAATTGACCTTCAAATTATAAATCATGGTTTTGTAAAAACAAGATTAACAGATAAAAATAAATTTGAAATGCCACAACTAATGCAGCCAAAGTTTACAGCAGAAAAGATTTTTGAAGGAATTCAAAACCCAAAGTCCTTTGAAATAAGATTTCCATTTTTACTTGCTTCATTTTTAAGCATGTTAAAAATCATGCCTTATAAAATGTCTTTATATCTTACAAAAAGGATGATTCCATGAGTACAAAAAAATATGCCTTATTTTTTGAAAATATTAAAAAAGAAACGCCAATAGAAGAGTATAAAGAAATATTTGATTTAAATGCAAGATTCAAAGATCCTTTTAATGAAGTTGTAGGAATAGAAGAAATATATGAGATATTTCAAGATATGTATGAAAAGCTTGATAATCCTAGATTTAAAGTTATTGAAATAATAGAGCAAAATAGTATTGCATATTTAAAATGGACTTTTAAATATAATTTTAAAAACGACTCATTAGAAAACTCATTTGAAGGTCTTAGTAGGGTTGAATTTGATAAAAATAAAAAAGCTATATCTCATATAGATTATTGGGATGCAGGAGAAAATGTATATGAAAAAATACCTATTCTTTCTTTTTTCATAAAACTAATTAAAAGAAAAATCAAAAATTAAAATGAAAGCATTAAATAAAAAGACAATAATTTATTATAGTTTATTAGCAATTCCTTTGGCAATTGTTGGACTTCCTTTATATATTTATTTGCCAACTTTTTATGTAAGTGATGTAGGAATAAATGTAGCACTTGTAGGTTTGATACTATTTATAGCAAGATTAACAGATGTATTCACTGATCCATTTTTTGGATATTTAAGTGATAAAAGTCTTGAGGTTTTTTCAAGTAGAAAACCTATAATGATTATAGGTTCTATAATTTTAATACTAAGTTTTTATGCTCTTATAAATCCAAATTTACAATATGCAAAAATTTGGCTTTTTGTTTTTTCTGTTTTAATATACGCAGCTTGGAGTATGATTAATATCCCATATTTAACATGGAGTAGTGAAATCAGTGAAAAATACGAAGATAAAACAATTTTAAATAGTTCAAGAGAGTTGCTTGCTATTGTAGGAGTTTTAATAGCCTTGCTTGTTCCTTTTATTTATAATGTATCCCAAAACCCACAAGAAACTTTGAATATCCTATATATTTCTTTTCTAATACTTTTCATCCCCTTATTTTTACTTAGTATGAATACTATAAAAATTACTACAAAAGTTAAAAGTACAAAGTTTAGTTTTAAAAGTATCAAAGAGGTTTATAAGAATTTTGGCGATTTAAAATTCTTACAAATTGGCTACTTTTTGAATAATCTAGCTAACGCACTTCCTGCAACTTTATTTTTACTTTTTGTAGAATTAGTAATACAAGAAAAGCAATCAAGTGGAATGGTATTAATATTATATTTTTTATCAGGAGTGCTTGCTCTTCCTTTTTGGTATAAACTTTCTAATAAAATTGGAAAGAAAAAAGCTTGGATATCATCAATACTTTTAGCATCAAGTGCTTTTGCTTTTGTTCCTTTTTTACAAGAAGGTGATTTAAATGCTTTTATAGTTATTAGCATAATATCAGGCTTCTCACTAGGTGCTGATATGGCGCTACCTACAGCAATACAAAGTGATTTAGTTCAAAAAACAAAAAGTCTTAATATTAATATATCAGGTTTACTTTTTGGTATTTGGACAATGATTACAAAATTCACCCTAGCAATAGCTGTTGCTTTTAGTTTTATAATTCTTGGAGTTTTTGATTTTGAGGTTTCTAATCCAAGTTCTAGCTCCTTATTTGTATTATCGTTATTTTATGGCTTTATCCCTGTTTGTCTAAAGATTGTTTCTATATATTTTATTAACAAATATAAAGACCAAAAATCATAAACTTCTTATGTTTTTTTGATAAAGCAACATTTTTATCCTACTAAAATTCTTCAAATAAATATAAAATGACATTAGAAGGAGTTTGAGATGAAATTAAATATACTATCTTTTTTTATTACCATGGTTATAGCTCAAACTTCTCTTGTATACGCTTCATCACCTAAGCCCGTTGATTATACAAATGCTAAAAAATTTAGTGGCTTATGGTATGAAATTGCAAGAACATATAACAGTTTTGAAAAAGACTGTGTAGCAGCAAGTGTTGAATACACACTTATAGAACCTTTCAAGTATGACATCAAGAACAGATGTTTTGATAAAACGATGGATGGCAAATTAATCCAGTTTAATGGTACAGCCATAGCATCAAATGGAAATAACATGTCAGAACTTGATATGACATATTTCTGGATATTTACAAAAGAATATAAAATAATTTATTTAGATGAACAAAATGAACAATACGAAACAGCAGTGTTAGTTGATACAAACTTTGAGACAGTTTGGATCATGCACAGAAAACCTTTTATGAAAAAAGAAAAGCTTGATAACATTGTTGTGTTTTTAAAAAAATACATGGATACATCAAAATTAATTTACACGCCACAAGATAAGCAAGGAATATATAAATGAAAAATGAGAAAAAATTGAAAATTGCTGTTTTAGGCGCAGGAATAAGCGGATTAGGTTCAGCTTACTTATTGAGTAAAAAACATGATGTTGATTTATACGAAAAAGAAAACAGACTAGGTGGCCATGCAAGAACTACTCAAATTACAGAAAATAATAATACTTTTGGAGTAGACACAGGCTTCCTAGTTTTTAATCATGAAACATATCCACTATTGACAAAACTTTTTGAAGAACTTAATGTAAAAATAGAAAATAGTGATATGAGTTTTGCTTTTTGGAACCAAAAAACAAATCTAGCTTATAATGGAGAATCTTTAAAAGGGATGTTTTTTCAAAAGAAAAATCTATTATCTTATTCTCATCTGAAAATGATTAGTGATATTTTAAAATTTAATAAAAAAGCAAATAACGATTTAGATACAAACAGCACAGATTTAGATTTATCTTTGGGTGAATATTTAAAAGACTATTCGTCTTACTTTATACAAAGATATATTATTCCAATGGGTGCTTCTATATGGTCAACTCCTAGTGATAAAATGAATGATTTTCCCGCACGTACATTCTTACACTTTTTTAAAAATCATGGATTATTAGGAATTGATACACAACACCAATGGTTAACAGTAAGCGGTGGTTCAATAAACTATGTTAATAAAATATCAAAGAGAATTTCAGGTAATATTATAAAAAATAGTGATGTTATAAATGTAGAGAGAGAAGATGATAAAGTTATGTTAGTACATAATGACAATACTAGAACTATTTATGACAAAGTTATTTTTGCCATGCATGCACCTGATGCTTTACAACTACTTGATGAACCAACAATTGATGAATTAAATATATTATCAAATTTTGAATATAAAGAAAACAAAGCACTATTGCACACAGATAAAAATGCTTTATATCCAGATAAAGATGTATATGCAGCTTGGAATTATAAAACTAATTCTAATGATAATAAAAACGATGAAAATGTAACTTTGTCTTATTGGATTAATAGATTACAAAATTTAAAATCACAAAAAGACTATTTTGTCTCTTTAAATGAAACGCAAGAAGTAAATGAAGTAATAGAAAAAATTTCATATGAGCATCCACAGTTTGATAGGAAGGCAATTGAAGCACAAAGCAAAAGATCTGTTATAAATGGAAAAAATAACACATATTTTGCAGGCGCTTATTGGAGATATGGTTTTCATGAAGATGGACTATATTCTGCAAATACAATTGCACAAGAGTTTGGATGTGAATTGTGAGTCATAAGTTCCAAGAAGGAATGATATATCACAAAAGAGTAAGCCCTAAAAAGCACGATTTCAAATATAAATTTTTTATGCTCGATATTGATATGAATTCATTTGAGGAACTTGAAAATAAGTACTTTTCAAAAAATAGTTTTAATCTTTTTTCTTTTAATACAAAAGATCATTTTGGAGAGAGTAGGGACTTTAGGAAAAATATAAAAGACTTACTAAAAAAGTATGAAATAGAAGAAACAAATAAAACGAGATTTATCACACTACCTAGTATTGTAGGTTTTGTATTTAACCCTATTAGTATGTTGATTCTTTTTAAAGAAGGCAAGCCTAATTATATGTTAGCTGAGGTTCATAATTATAATGGAGGAAGAATTGTTTATTGTGTGAAATTGGAAACAAAAGACAATATACATTATAAAGGAATAGGCGAAAAAGATATGTATGTTTCACCTTTTTTCGAATCTGTTGGAAGATACGATTTTTCACTAAAATATGAAGAAGATAATTTTTCATTAGGAATTGTTCTTTTTGAAAAAGATATAAAAATGTTAACAACAACACTAGTTGGAAAGTCATTGGAATTTAATGAATCAAATGTACAAAGACTGTTTTTTAGACATTTTTTATTAACAATATTAGTGGTTACAAGAACAATATGGCAAAGTTTAAAACTTAAATTAAAAGGCTTAAAATGGAATAAGCCAACAGAGCAAGACCAAGTAAGGAGGGCATAATTATGAAGACTTTATGGAATAAATTAGGTGATCAATATTTATCAAAAATCACAGAAGGAACATTGGACGTAACTTTTAGTGATGGCACAAAAAAAGTATATGGAAATAATCAAGAACCAAAGGCAAAGCTTGTATTAAATAATGCAGATTTGTTTAGAAGATTAACATTATACGGTGATATTGGATTTGCTGAATCTTATATGGATAAAGATTTTGAATGTGATGATTTAACTGCATTAATCAAAATAGGAATTATGAACTCTCAAGCTTTAGAAACAAAAAGTGAAGATGCTAAAAAGTTCTCTTTACATAATTTATTTCCAATGGCCAATAAATTAAAGCACTCTTTGCGAAAAAATTCAAAAACTCGTTCACAAAAAAATATTCAAGAACATTATGATTTATCAAATGATTTCTTCGAATTATTTTTAGATGATACAATGATGTACTCTTCAGCTGTATTTGAAAATCCAGATGAGCCTTTATATGAAGCTCAAAAAAGAA
The DNA here is from genome assembly GCA_938084175.1 of uncultured Campylobacterales bacterium. GTDB lineage: Bacteria > Campylobacterota > Campylobacteria > Campylobacterales > Arcobacteraceae > Poseidonibacter. The sequence continues at coordinate 48,287 of CALKDR010000007.1, read as the reverse complement.
AAATAGATATCTTAGCAAAAAAACTAAATCTTAAAAAAGGTTCAAAAGTACTTGAAATTGGCTCAGGTTGGGGTGCTATGGCTATGCATTTAGTAAAAGAATATGGATGTGAAGTTACTACTTTAACACTATCAAAAGAGCAAAAGAAGCTTTGTGAAGGTAGATTTAAAGAGCATAATATTGAAGAATCTGTAAATGTTTTATTGAAAGATTATAGAGATATGCAAGGACAGTTTGATGCAGTAATTGCAGTTGAAATGTTTGAAGCTGTTGGACGTGAGTATTTTGATGTATTCTTTAAAAAATGTGAGGAGTTACTAAAGCCAAGTGGAGTTTTAGTAATGCAAATAATCACAATGCCAGACCAAAGATATAGTGCATATTGTAAGGGAACAGATTTTATTCAAAAGTATATTTTCCCAGGTGGACACCTTCCTAGTGTTGGAAAAATTCTAGATGTTACAAGCAAAAATACAAAATTAAATCTTCTTCATATGGAGGAGTTTACAGAGCATTATGCAAAAACATTAAATATTTGGCATGAAAACTTTAATGCAAAAATAGAACATGTTAAAAACTTAGGTTTTGATGACTATTTTATTAGAATGTGGAAAATGTACCTTTGTTATTGTGAAGCAGCATTTTTAACAAGAAATATAAACCTTGTTCAAGTTGCATTTACAAGATACCAAAACACGGCATTAAACTCTGGTTTAGTAGCATGAGTGTAAAACTTCTACTTTTAAGCTTTATATTTTTAATTTTTACAGGATGTTCAAAAATGCAAATAGAAGATTTCGAAAATAAAGGTCCAGAATTTATTCCACAAGAATATTTCAATGGAAGCTTACGAGCTTATGGCTTAGTGAAAGATAGAAGTGGAAAAATAATCAGAACATTCAAAGGTGAACTAGTTGGTTCATGGGACGAAAATGGTATTGGAACTTTAGATGAAAAGTTTGTTTATGATGATGGTGAAAAATTAACTAGAGTGTGGAAGTTAAAACCAACAGGAAAGAAAACTTTTGATGCAAGCGCGGGTGATATAGTTGGCACTGCAAAAATGCAAGCAAATGGGAATACTGTAATGATTGACTATGTAATGGAAGTACCATATAATGATAGCACTATAAATATTTCAGTAAAAGATTGGCTTCATTTACAGGAAGATGGAGTAATAATTAACCACTCAAAAATGAAAAAGTTTGGATTTACTGTGGGTGAGCTTGTTATTACTATAATTAAAGATTAAAAATACTAAAGTGTTGATTATAAAAGTTTAACAAAGGTATTAAATGAAAGTAGTTTTAAGTATTGCAGGAAGTGATAGTAGTGGTGGTGCAGGAATTCAGGCTGATTTAAAAACATTTGAAGCATTTGGAGTTTTTGGATGTTCTGTTTTAACTGTTTTAACAGCACAAAATACCACAGGTGTAAAAAGTATTAGAGAAATAGATGCTTCTTTTGTGAAAGAACAACTTGAAATGGTATTTGAAGATTTTGATGTTTGTGTTATTAAAATTGGTATGCTTTTTTCAAATGAAATAATTGATACAGTTAGAGAATTTATAAAAAATTTGAATATTCCTATTGTATTGGATCCTGTTTTTATTTCCAAAGCTGGTTCTATGCTTTTAAGCGATGATGCAATTACTAATATGAAAACACTATTTCCTTACGCAACTATACTAACTCCAAACCAATTTGAAGCAAAAGCTTTATTTAATTATAAAGAGAATGAAAATAATGAAAATGATGAAGCTATTGAAAGCATCAAAAAATTAAAATGTGCAACAATTATCAAAAACAATATTAGTTTTGACAAAAGTATTGACATTTTATACTCAAATAACGAAATAAAAATATACGAAACACCATATTTAGAATCTCGAAATACTCATGGAACAGGTTGTAGTTTTAGTAGTGCGATTGCTGCAAACTTAGCTTTAGGAAAGAGTTTAGAAGAATCAATAAGTATTTCAAATGAATTTATTTATAAAGCTATTAAAAATGCCCCTAATTTAGGAAAAGGTAAAGGTCCAATAGCACATAAAACTGGATTTGAAACTTTGAGTATTTAAACTTTTATCTAAGTAATATCTTACAAACTAACATTTTTCTACTACTAACTTTCAAAGAAAAGTTATAAAATAAAATAAAAAAGTAGGAAAATGAAAATAGCAATTATTGGAGCTGGTTTAAGTTCTTGTAATCTTTACAAAAATTTAAACAAAGAAAAGTTCCAAATAACTATCTTTGAAAAAGCCAGAGGAACAGGCGGCCGTCTTAGTACAAAATATATAGGTGATAAGTTCATAGATCATGGAACGCCATATATAAATACAAATAACTCTGCTTTATCAAAATTTTTAGATGATAAATCAAATGAAAATATTCTGAGTAAAATTAACAATAATTACTATCCTACAAATGGTATTAATAAACTATGTTCTTCTTTAATAAATAAAGAAGATTTAGTGAAAAATACAAGAATCATAAAAACAAAATTTATAAATAATTCATGGACATTGTTTGACGAAAATAATAAAACTTATGAAGGTTTTGATTTTATTGTTTACACAATTCCAGCTACTCAAATTTTAGAAAATGATTTTGACTTAGAAGAACAAACAAAAGAAGATTTGAAAAATGTAACTTATGATGCAATGGCAACTTTAATTTGTCATAGAGAAAAGAAATGTACTTTCTCCTTTTCAGAGTTTGAAAAAAATGATATGTTTTTTAAAGTTATAAATAATTCATCTAAATATAAATATGAAGAGTTTAAAAGTTATGTTTTTCATTTAAATAAAGATTTTGTTCAAGAAAATATTTCTTTGTGTAAGGATGAAATTTTCAAACTTGTTCATAAAAAAATCAAACAAGAGTTTAACCTTGATTTAAAAGATGACTTTGTTGTGATTGAGCATTTATGGAAATATGCTTTTGTAAAAGATTTTATAAAAAAAGATTTTATAATAAATGAAAATAAAGCATATGCGATTTGTGGCGATTATTTCAATGCTGTTAATTTAGAAGCTGCGTATAAAAGCTCAAAAGAAACAGCAGATGAAATAAATTCAATTTATAAAAAGGATAAAAAATGTTAACAGAATTAATGAACACAGTACTTGGTGCAAAAGCAATGGCAAAAGAGAAAATGAAAGAAGATATGAAGAAATTACACAAAGATGGCAAGATGAAAAAGTGTGATGTTAAAAAACATATCAAAGCCTTAGAAAAAAAAGGTGAAGAAGAACACAAAGAGCTTAAAAAACATATAAGATCAATGATGAAGCAAATTGTAAACGAGCTAGGAATTGTTAGTAAAAAAGATTTAAAAAGATTAGAAAAAAAACTTACAAAAGCACACAAAAACTAGAAAAGCCCAAAAAGCAAAAAGGATAAATTATTAAATATTATTCACTATTAAGAGTTTATAGAGTTTTCACTTTTTTATTAACTATTTATTTGGTTATCAAGAAAAAAAACAGTTTTCTTTTTATTACACCTCTTAAGCCTAAAAAACTTAAAAGCACTATTGTTAAACTTGGAGCTAGTTTTATTAAATTGGCTCAAGTACTAGCTACAAGGTCGGATTTTTTTTCAGAAGATTACTTAGATGAATTAAAAGGTCTTCATGATCAAATTCCAGCAATGCAGCAAAAAGATTTCAAAGAAATTTATAACATAGCTTTTAAAGATAAAGATATTTTCTCAAGTTTTGATGATACTCCTATTGCATCTGCGTCTATTGGGCAAGTGCATAAAGCCTATTTAAAAAATGGCAAAAAAGTTGCAGTTAAAATAAGAAGAAAAGGAATAAAAGAACAGGTTTTAGCAGATATTAAAATTATCAGTTTTTTCAATGCACTTTTTAAACCTTTGTTTTCTTCTTATACTAAAAACTCAATTGAAGCCGTAATTTCAGAATTTTCAAAAATGATTGTTGAAGAAGTTAGTTTAAATCAAGAAATGACAAATCTAAAAACATTCAAAAAAACATATAAAGATCAAAATATTAGATTTCCAAAAGGATATGCAAAACACTCTTGTGATGATGCTTTGATTATGAGTTTTGAAGAGGGTTTTAGATTTGATGATAAAGAAAATATTTTAGGGAATAATATTGATTTTAAAGCCATTATTGCAAACCTTGTAGATTTTTATACTACTCAAATGTTGATAAATGGGTATTTCCATGCAGACCCACATCCTGGTAATTTATTAGTTAATAAAAAAGGTGAGCTTATCTTACTTGACTTTGGGATGGTTAAGACAGTTCCAAATGATAAAAGAATAGCAATTATTGAGCTTATAAAGGCTGCTAATGAGCAAGATTATGAAACTTATATCAGTGCAAGTAAAAGACTAGGAACAATTGCTTATGAAGCTCCAACGAGTGAATTAGCACAATTTACAGCAAAGATGTTTGATATCTTTTCAAATAACAATCTTGATAGTGAATCAATGCAAAAACTTGCATTTGAAGTTTTAGAAAGTACAAGAGATTTACCTTTTAAACTTCCAAGTGATGCTATTTATATTTTAAGGGTGAGTGCAATTATAGAAGGTTTAGGTACTACTTATATTGAAAACTTTAATGGAGTAAAGGATATTTTGCCAATATTAACAAAAAATCTTCCTAAAGCACTTGGTGCTAAAGAGTCAATATCTGAAACAATTGTTGATGAAATGAAAGATTTACCCTTTATAGTAAAAGATTTAAAAACAGTTATTAGAAAAGCTAGTGAAGGTACTCTTGAAGTTGAGTTATCTAGTAATCAATTGGAGTTTATAACAAATAGTGCAAAAAAACTTGCAAAATCATATGCAATATCTTTGGGACTAATATTTTCTTCTATTTTTTACTTATTATATGGATTTGAACCAAAAGAAGTGTCGATTGTTCTTTTCTTATTAGGATTTGGAAGGTTGCTTTATAGATGAAAAAATTAAAATTAGAATTAAACGAAGATGATAGAAACAGATTAATACAAATGGCATGGCAAGATAGAACTACTTTTGATGCAATACAAAAAGAGTTTGGCTTGAGTGAAAATCAAGTAAAAAATATTATGAGAACTTTGATTACAAAACCTGCTTACAACAGATGGAGAAAAAGAGTTCATAATAGGAAAACAAAACATGCAAAGAAAGTTGATTACAAACCAATTAGATTTCAAGGACCTTGGTAAAATATATTACCAAGGTTTTTTAGGTTTAAAAAAACTTAGTCTTGAATAGTCCAAACAAATTTATTTGTATCAAAGCCAAAAGAAGAGGCTTTTAAAAGTAATCTTTGTTTTGTTTTCTCATCAATAGTTTTGCTTCTACTTAAAATCCATAAATACTCACGCGAAGGTGCTCCAACAAGTGCAGTTTTATAATCCTTATCAACATCAATTATCCAATAATCACCATAAAAAGGTCTAAAAAAACTCACCTTTAACTTTGAGTTTGTATCATCAGTAGCATAAGCAACACCTGTTACGCTTGAACTTTTATTTGTGTCTATTTTAGTACATCTGTTAATAACTTGGATTTTGTCGTCTTTTAAAATGTTATATGTAGCACTAACATTTTTACATCCCTTTTCAAAGAAGTGCTCAAACCTAGCAACTTCATACCAAGTACCTTTATAGCTATTTAAATCAACACTATTACTTGTAGGAAGATTTGCATGCTTCGTGCTACAACCAACTGTAAATAACACTGCTGTTGAAAATAATACACTTTTTAGAATAGATTTATTTATAATAGTTTTTCTCATCTTAGTCCTTGTTTTTAAATATTTCTTCTTTAACTTTTAAAGCCATTTTAGCATAATCAAAACTAGGAAGAGTTTCTTCTTTATTTAAAAAATTTTTGATATAAACTTTTCCTTTATATACTTTTGATTGCTTAACAGGATCAAAAACTCTATATTTTTTATCATTTCCAACACCAGCTTGATATGCCCAATTTCCATAGTTTGATGCACATGAAAAATCTAATAAATATTCTTGAAAAAAAGCAGCTCCGTATCTGAAATCTAAGCCTAAGTTTTTTACAAAATAGCTTGCTAATAATTGTCTTAATCTATTTGAAACCCATCCTGTAGTCTTAAGTTCAACTACACCCGCATCAATAATATCAATACCTGTTTTTGCATCAAAAAACTCTTGTAGTTTTTGTTTGTTTGTACTAAAATCATAGCTTTCATTTTCCATAAGACCTGTTTTTAAAAACAGTTTATTAGAACTTTGTTTCATAATTAAATGAAAATAATCACGCCATAAAAGCTCAAAGAATATCCAATAAGAAGACTTTGACTCATAACTTTTGCTTTCATACTCTTTTAACTTTTGATATACTCTTCTTGCACTAATACAACCTATACTTAAATAAATAGAAAACTTCGTAGAGTTATCAAAACCATCAACTAAACTTCTTGTATCAAAATATTTATGAATATATTTTGATAAATACTCATCTACTCTTTTAAAAGCTTCTTTTTCTCCACCATTTAGTATTAAGTTTTCACTTAAGACTTCTAGTTTTTCATCGTCAATCTTAAGGTTTAGTGTTTCTTTTTGTTCTTGTATTTCAAACTCTAAAGGATTTTGTATTTGCATTTTATTTGTTTTCAACGCTTTTTCAACTTTGTTTCTAAAGTTACTAAAACTTTTACTAACATCAATATCAAACGCTTCAATCATTGTTTGCTTATAAAAAGATTCATAATGAAAGTTTTCAAGTTTTTGCTCAAACTGCAACTCTTGCGTACCTACTTCTTTTTCATAAAATATTTTAATAGAATAATCAGAAAAAAGTGCTTTTAAACTTGAACTTATATCTTTTACACAATAAAACGGAATATTTTTTTCATTTAGTGATTCTTTTAGTTGCGTTATTGCTTGAAATATTAGTTTTTTTCTAAAATTACCACATCTTTTAAAACCTAAGTTTGTACCTTCTAAGATCTCTAAAGGGTAAAGACAAAGTACATTTTCTTTGTTTTCTAAAGCATTAAATAAAGCATAATTATCATCAATTCTAAGATTATTTCTAAAAACTACTATATTTAATTTTTCATTATTCATCATATAACTCTTTTAAATAAATTTCAGCTGTTTGTATATGGTTTTGGAGTTTATCATCATCCATTTTTTCTAAAATTGCTAATTGCATTCTCATTCTAATATTACTTTTGAAAAGCTCTTTGTGTTTGTTTAAAAATCTCCAATAAAGCCCATCCATAATTTTACACCAAGGCTCACTTTTTTTATAATCATTTGACATTTTGATTATATAGTTACTTGAACTTATATATGGTTTTGTTGTAATACTTCCACCATCACTAAAACCACTCATTCCATACACATTTCCTACCATAACCCAGTCATAAGCATCAATATATGAACTCATAAAAAATTCATATACTTCATCAGGATGTATTTCTAGAAGTAAGAAAATATTTCCTAAAATCATAAGTCTTTCAATATGGTGATTGTATGATGTTTTATCAAGTTTTTTTATTGCATCATCAAGCGGAGTTATTAAACTTTTTGCTTTAAAAATCTTTTTTGGCATCTTATTATTAAATCCAAAATAATTAGTTGTACGTAATCCTACATGAGAAGATTTATACGTTGTTAGCATAAACTCTCTCCAACCAATAACTTGTCTTATAAAGCCTTCTTTTGCATTAAAAGGTACATCTCCTTGAGAAGATTGTTCTATTACATATGATAAATCTAAAAGTCCTGTATTTAAACTCGATGAAATATTTGAATGAAATAAAAACTTTCCATCTTTTACTATTGAATCTTGATATGTTCCATATTTTGAAAACTTGTTTTCTAAGAAGTACCCAAAGTTTGCTTTTGCTTCATCAAATGTTACAGGATAATAAAACTCTTCATCACAACCAAAGCTTTCAAACTTTTTACAGTATTGTTTTGCTTCAAGTACATACTTGTTTTCAAATAGTAGTTTTAATGGTAAAAACTCATCTTTGGGCATTTTCTTTCTATTCTCTTGATCAAAACTCCACTTCCCACCTTGAGGTTTATTATTTTCAATAAAAAGATTTAAGTCTTTTCTTCTATTTATATAGTATTTATGAAAAAATTTATTTTCATCTTTTGGATTTAAAAAAGATGGATTATCTAAAACAGTAAGATGCTCGAAGTTTTTAGAGATTTTTTTAAATAGCCAGTTATCAACTACATCATAAATTGTAATATTATTTTGTTTATATTTTGCAAGATAAGATTCATCTTCAAAATACTCAATATCAATATTATTTTCTATTAAATAATCTACATAAAACTTCATAGAAGCTCTATGCATTACTAGTTTTTGAATATGGAATTTATACTGTGTGAAAAAAAGAGGCTCTTCAATTAGTAAAACCTTGAAGCCTCTTAATTTTTCTATGTTTTCAAAAAGTTGGTGTGGGTAAAGAATAAATATATTCATATTCTTACCAAATATTATTATAGTTTTCTTTGTTTAATTTTATCACTTTAAGTTCTTCTAGGAAGTGTGATAGCTTTAACCATTTATCTCTATTGGGACTAATTTCATTTTTTAATCTAGGAATTGTATCTTCGATGATTTTATCCATTAATTCACTTTTTTCTTCTTTTGAATACTCGTAATATATGTCTTTAGCTTCTTCAATATTTTCTTTACAATATTTTGACATTTCTTCTGTAATTTTTATAAAGTTTGAAAGTTCATCACCTTTTTCTTCCATAATTTTAGAACTTGTAATAAATTCTAAAGCTGAGAAATTAGGATAAGGAGAAAGGTTTTGATCAATAAATAGATTCTCAAAATTTTCATGCTCAGCTTCGATTCCTTCAAAATTATAAAAACATAACCAAGCTCCATCAAAACTATTATTATTCTTCATATTTTGAATATGCCAGAAATCAGTTTCTATAAATTCAACATTTTCTCTTTTCAAGGCAAAGCCTTCTTTTTTTGCATATCTTTTTAGTATTTCAAAGCCAATTTTATTTGTTATTTCATTAGCAGCAGGTGTTGTGATTTTTATTTTTTCATTATTAATTAACTTCATAATACTAGTTTTTCTAATCATAACACCACCTCTTGTTTCAAAGAAACAACCAAGTGATTTGATTCCCTCAAAATAGTGTTCAAAAAGATGAATAGGTTCATTACAGTGAATATCAATTGTGCATTTGCTTAACTCTTCAAAACCATCATAATGTTCTTTTGGAACAATTATGTTTAAGTCTATATTCGCTTTTTTATATTCACCTTTTTGTAAACCTACAATCATAGGCAAATGGTCTGGATTTAAAAACCATTCTAAAGCTAGATTAATCTTTTTCATTTAATACCTTTGTACTTTTAACTTACTTCTATATTACATTCATTTTCATATAAATGTTTAATTGTTTTCATAAAATATTCACCATGATTTGGAGCTTTTGCAACTCTATAATCAGCAATTCCTACTTCCTCAGCAATCTCTTTATATTCAATTGAAAGTTCATATTCAGTCTCTGAGTTATCAACTGTAAATGAAAGAGGGTAAACAAGTACTTTTTTACCTTTCATTGCTTGAAGTGTAACATCCATATAAGGTTTCATCCATTCAACTGGTCCTAGTCTAGATTGGTAAGCCACATGAATTTTTTTGAATTTAATACCTTGCTTTTCAAGCTCTTTTTTTGCACATTCAACATTTTTTAAAATATGATCCTTATATGGATCACCTTTATCAATATTTCTTTGAGGTAATCCGTGAGCTGAAAATAATAACTCATATTCTTCGCTGTCTACATCACTTATTTGCTCTTTAATTCTCTCAACTATTGCTTTATTTAAATCTTCATTGTCATAAAAAGAATCTAGTGTTTTAATCTTAGCTTTAATTTTTAATTTTTTAGCCCATTTTTGAAGCTCTTCAATTGATGATTTTGTTGTAGTTAATGAATAATGAGGATACATTGGAATTGCATAAATCTCATCATAATCTCGTAAATCTTCTAAAACATCTTTTGCATAAGGTGGTGTATATCTCATTTTGTAAAAAACATCTGCATCAAGAGTTTTATTCAGTCGTCTAACTAATCTTTTTGTATGACCAACAATTGGAGACATTCCGCCAAGTTCTGAGTAACCTTCTTTTGCTTCTTTTTTTCTTAGAGTAGTGATTAATAATCCAATCATTGCACGAATTGGTTGCGGTGCACCAATAATATATTTATCATTAAACATATTTTTCAAAAAAACTTCAACTTCATCTATGTTATTTGGACCACCCATATTCATTAGTACAACTGCTTTTTTCAAAATATTCCTTTTTTTATTAGTATTATATTTATTTACCAAGTTTGTTTGTATGGTAAATTTGTTGTTTTATATTTTTTTCTCTTCTAAAAGGCCTTTTGTAATTTTATGTCTATAATCAAACATACCCTTTAGCTCTTTTTGTATAAGAAAATCAAATAACTCTCCAAATTTACCAAAAGGTAACTTATATCTTACTACATCCTTTAATTCACACAATGAACCTTTCTTTGTAAAAATATGAGAATGCTCCCAAAATTTAAAAGGAGATTTTAATGCAATATCAACAAGAAGATTTGGACTTTGCAATTTTTCAATCTTAACTTCCCATGTTGTAGGGATAAAATTTTTAACAGTTTTTATTTTAATAACTCCGCCTTCATGGGGAACAAAGTCTTTATTTAATAATTCTATATCTACATTTAAAGGTGTTATAGCTTCTAAGTTTTTCATATTTGTATGAAAATCAAAAAGCTTTTGTATTTCACAATTTATAAGTGTAGTTTTTTCAAATGTTCTCACATCTAGTCCTTTTTTACTATGTTTAAAACAGCTTCGTTTATAGTTTCAAATTTAAATTTAAAACCACTTTTTTGCAACCTTTTAGGATGAACACATTGTCCTTGTGTTAAAACTTTTGCACCTTCACTAAATATTAGATTAAACACAAACTCAGGAATAGGTAATACAGTTGGTCTTTTAAGTGCTTTTCCTAATGCTTTTGTAAATCTATAGTTATCTGTAGGATTTGGAGCTGTTAGGTTATAAATCCCCTCACAATCACTATTTTTGTATACATGTTCATAAGCATTTGTTAAATCATCAATATGTATAAAAGAAAAATCTTGTTTACCATTACCAATAATTCCACCAAGTCCTAATTTAAATGGTGTCATCATTTTTTGCATTGCTCCTCCATCACCTAAAACAATTCCAAATCTAAAAATCACGGTTCTAATATCAGAGTTCTTAGCTTTTAATGCTTCATCTTCCCATTCTTTACAAAGATTTGATAAAAAGTCTTCTTCATATTTATAATCTTCTTCATCATAGCAAGCATCATTTTTATAAATACCAACAGCTGATGTAGATATAAAAAGCTCAGGTTTATTTTGTGCATTTTGCATAGCTTTTACTAATGCTTTTGTAGTATCTAATCTACTGCTTTTTAAAAGTTTTTTGTACTTATTCGTCCATCTATTTATAATATTCGCACCACTTAGATTTATAAGAATATCCGCTTCATCCATAATTGATGTTAGCTTTTTTATATCTTGTAACTCTTCTCTTTTTATTCCAAGAACTTTAAAACCTTTAGATTCAAATACTCTTTTTAAATTTGTACCAACAAATCCACTTGAACCTGATATTGCTATTGTTTTCATGGATTACTCCTTAAAGTCATTTTTATTTGTTAAAGTATAGTACAAGTATGAATTACTAGTAGTAGTTTTATGTTAGTTTAGATATTTAAAGATCATCATCATTGGTAAGTTATCCAAAATAAGGTTTAATTCTTCCATCATTTCTTCAAATTTAATAACTTCTTTTTCTAAAAGTTTTTCCTTATATTAAAAAAATCAATGTAATCAAAAGTGAGGATATTAAAACAATAAATAGGTGTTCTTTGTACTCTGTATCTAATTGTTTTTCTTTTTTTGTAATTAATAAATTCATTTATATATAAAATGTTATTTAATCTTGTTAATGCCTTTAAACTGTTCTCTCTTCTATATATTCTCTAAACTCTTTTGCCCCATCTTTTGAACTTGTTACAATATCGTCAATATTTATAAATGATATTTCTAATTTAGATTGTTCAACACTTTTCATAGATTTAATCTTATCTACATTTACAATATATGATCTATGAACTCTAAAAAAGTTTTTGTTTTTTAATAACTCTTGCATATCTTGCATTTTTTTTCTTACATAAGCATCTGTTTCTTTTGTTCTTATAATTACTTCATCTAAATCAGCTTTTATATAATAAATATCGTCAATATCAATCATATATATTTTTGAACCTCTTTTTGCTACAATTTTTTTAGAAGTTTCTTTTGTTTCTCGTGGAGATTTTTTCATAAATTTTTCTATTTTTTGTAAAGATTTAGAAATACTTTCATTAGATATAGGTTTTAATAAATAATCTAAACCACCTGTTTTAAAAGCTTCTAAGGCATACTCATCAAAAGCAGTTTGAAATACAATAAAAGTATTTGGGTTCATTTCCAAAATTATATTTGCAAGTTCAAGTCCACTCATTGTTGGCATTGAAATATCTAAAAATGCTACATCAAATTTTGTTTTTGTAGCTTCTTTTACTGCATCAATTGGATTATTACAATCTGTAATATTTGAAATACCTTCTTCATTTAGTATTCTTTTTAATCTGCTTAGTGCTAGTTTTTCATCATCTACGATAAGTACTTTCAATCTAATCCTTTAATTTTTTAATCTTCTAATTTTATAATGAAAATCATTTTATCATCTTCTACTCTTTTATCCAAATATCCAATCTTTAAAAGTTTTAATCTTGTGGATAAATTACTCAAACCTGTACCAAATTTGATACTTTGTGATATTAATCCATCGTTACTAACTTCTATTGTATTATTTTTAACTAAGACATTTACATTTAATTCTTTTTGTAAGTAACCATGTTTTATTGCATTTTCTACTAAAAGTTGAATAGAAAACTTTGGAACCATAATATTTAAATCATCGCTATTTATATCTAAAGTCATTTTGATATTATCTTCAAATCTGATATTTTCAATAGTTAAATATGTTTGAACCATTTTGATTTCACTATCTAAAGTAATTAAAGTATCTTTTGTAATTGCATTTCTAAGAAATACAGATAAATCAAGAGTAGCTTTTTCGGCTTTTTTCTGGTCTTGATAAATTAGCTCTGAAATTGAGTTTAAAGCATTAAATAAAAAATGAGGATTAAGCTCATTTTCCAAAGCTTTTATTTTCGATTCAAGTACTTCACTTTTAATTGATTCATTTTTATATTTCATTGAGATAAACTGATGAAGAATAAGTCCTATTAAAACTGTAAAAAATCCAATAATAATAGCAATATAAAACCATATAGGTCTTATAAAATCAATTATTGCATAATCTGAAAAGGAAAATAATAAGTAGGAGCTTACAAAGCCTAAAAAACCTGAAAGAAATGAAAATGTAAAACTAATAATATACCAAAACTTTTCATTTATTTTTGGAAGTATAAAATCGTTTGAAATAGTAATAAAAATAAAAGCACTAAGAGATATACATATAGCACTGCTTGTTCCATAAAATATTGTTGAAAATTCTTTTAAATTACTATTTATTAAAAATAAAAACAAAGAAATGAAAAAACCAAAAAATGCACCAATTATTATAATATATAACCAATCAAGTTTTGATATTTTTAATTTAACACTTGTCATTTAATTCCTTATTTAAAACTTCAACACCTAAAGCAATTCCAGGCCATCCTTGACCTGCAAATACTGTATCTCCAATATTATGTAAACCTTCAAAAGGTGTGTTACAAGAAGCTGTTTGAAGAATATTTTTTATAGTTATTGCTTTTCCACCGCAATTATATCTATTTATATATCTTTTAAAGGTTTTAGATGTACCACTCATACAAGTTTTTATATCTTCTTTTTGAATACTTTGGAAGTTTTTTAAAAACTCATTTATTATATAGTCTTCAGTGATTTTCTTTTGTTTTTCATAACTTTCTTGTGGAAGATTTTTCCAAAAAAGAGCTTTTGAATGTGTTGAAATTGTAATACTATAACAATCATTTGTCATTTTTTCATCATTTAAACTTGAAAAAGATATGAAAAAGGAGTTTGAAATACTATTTGGAATATTTTCATTTAATATTATTTGGTAATGGTGCAAAAAGTCTTCTTTTAAACTTTTTTTATCTAAGCTTAGATAAATTACAAAAGCACTTTGATCTGAAAAAGAAAAACTATTATAATATTTTTTAATTCTTTCATCATCAAATAAAGCAGCACTATCATAAGTAGAACTATTTAAAATCACTTTTTTTGATTTGTATTCATTTTTATTTGAAATGATTCTAAAAAAATCTTTCTCTTTTTTAATGTTTAATATCTCTTCCTTAGCTTTAACATCAATATCTTTTAACAAACCATCAAATAAGCTTCCCATTCCGCCATTTACATAAAATACATCATGAAATGGATAAGATAATCCAAGTGCTAAAGATATTAAAGAAACATTATTTGATGTAGTTTGTAGTGTTATTAATAACTGAGAATTAATAAAGTTCTTATAATCTTGTGAAATATCTGTTAAAACTTCATTTATGTATGAGTCTGCATTTTTAATAATATCAAAACCAAAAATAGTGAAAAGTTGCATATTAGAAGTAATTGTTTTGATATAAGCATCTAAGGAATGTTTTGCAAAATATAGATTTTTAAATTCCCAAAATCTTGCATCCATATCTCTTATTTTATTCCAAAAAATCTTGTTATTTTTATGAGGATGTACTTCATTTAGGTTTTCTAAGAAAGCATCAAAGTCTTTCACTCTATCTAGGACTTTATTGTTTTGGATTATTCTAATAGCTACTTCGCTTTTTTTGATATCAGGAATATATCCAGCGTGATCAAATATCTTTTTTATAGGGTGATTTTCTTCATATCCTACAAAAGTTGTAGCTCCTGCGTTGTAATATCTTCCATTCTTTTTAAAAGTACTTGCACATCCACCAAGGTTTTTGTCTTTTTCAAAAAGTATTATATTTTTATCTTTATTTAATGCACTTATTAACGATCCACCAATTCCTGAACCAATAACTGCTATATCTCTAATTTCAGATGTTTTCATTTTTTGCTCTTTTGAATTTTTCAATTGCTTGTTTTCTTGATTGTGAAATATCAACAATACTTTTTGGATAATCTACAAATAAATTTGAAGATGCACCATTTTCTATATGAAAAAGTTTTGCATCCATTTCTTTTAATTGAGGAAGAACGCTTTTTATAAATATTCCATCTTTATCAAATTTTTTAGATTGAATATATGGATTAAAAACTCTAAAGTATGGGCTTGCATCAGCTCCTGTACTAGCACCCCATTGCCAACCTCCAATATTTGAAGAAGCTTCATAATCTAGAAGTTTTAATGCAAAGTATTTCTCCCCTTTTTTCCAATCAACAAAAAGGTTTTTTGTTAAAAAAGAAGCTACTACCATTCTTAATCTATTATGCATAGTTCCTGTGTTATTTAAGTGAATCATAGCAGCATCAATAATAGGAACACCTGTTTTTCCCTCACACCATTTTTGGAAATCATCTTCATTTTCATTCCATGTCATTTCAAGTTTGTTAAAATTTGATGTTTGTGAGTATGGATAATGAACTAAAATATAATTATAAAACTCTCTCCAAAATATTTCTCTTATAAAAAATTCACTATTTTCGTCATTAAAAGCTTTAAAATAGTTAAATATTTGCTTTGGTGATATTAAACCAAATCTTAAGTGAGTTGATATATTTGATGTTGCATTTATATGAAAAAAATCTCTATCTACTTTATAATTATGAATTTTTTTCTTAAAATCATCTAATAAATCAAAAGCATCTTTTTTTAAAAAATCAGGAAGATTTTGAGCTTCAAATCCTATTTGTTCTAAACTTGGAGTTTTCTCATAATCAAAAGCTACTTTTTCTAATTTCTCATTTGTTTTCAAAGCTTCTATACTACTTGAACTTGTAATCATTTTTAGTGATTTATAAAAAGGCGTAAACACTTTATAAGGAGTTCCATCTTTTTTCAAGTGCTCGTTTGGATTTAAAATAAAAGAATCAAGAAATCTTCTTAAAGGCAATACTTGTTCAATTTGCTCATCTCTTTTTTTTGCATAAGAATCAAAATCAACAGAACATAAAACTTCATCAAAACCTTTTTGTTTTAAATCTTTAAATACATTTAAAGGTTCATCATAAAATATTGCTAAATCTAAGCCAATACTTTTTAATTGATTTTTTAGTTTTAATACAGATTTATAAAGAAAAGTAACTCTTGTATCATCTTTTGGAAGTGATTGTAAAATATTTTTATCAAAAATAAAAATAGGCAATACTTTTTCTTTAGCATTACAAAGTATTGCATTATCGCTTATTCTTAAATCTCTTCTAAACCAGAGTATTTGACTCATTTATAAGCCAATACTGTTGATCTTAAAGCAAGCTCTTTTGGGTAAGGATTTAAGAACTTTTGTGATTTTAAATACTCAATATTAAATCTTTTTGTATAAAGATTTAATAGTTTGATTATTGCAATAAAAGGAATTATTTCATCTTTAAACTCTTGAAATGCTTCTAATAATTCTTCTTTTTCTTCAGTTGTAATAAGTTTTTTAAAATATCCATAAATATGTAAAACTACATTATATGTATTTGAGATTGTTCCTCTTTTTGAAATTGCTTTTAAAAAACAGTATTTATATTGATTTAAAACTACTTCTAAATCTTTTTTATCATGATTTGCAACAATATGTCCCAATTCTTTATATGCTTCATGTGATTTTGCATAAATTAGGTATTTATAAGAAGTATGGAATGCAACTAGTTCATTAAAAGATGGATTTGTATCTAAAAATTTATACATATGCTTATATGCAAAAATTTGCATAAGAAAGTTTTCTCGAAGCCAGGCGTCGTTTAGTCTTCCTTCTTCTTCTGTTGGAAGAAGAGGGTGTTTTTGCATTACTTTATTTGCAAAAATACCAACACCAGAGTTTTCACTCTGACCACCTCTTTTTTCAGGATATATTTTTACTCTAGACATTCCACAAGTTGGTGATTTTGACTTGAAAATGAATCCACATAATTGTTTTTCTTGAATATCATCTACTAGTTCTTGAGAGATGTTTTCTAATTTATCAGTAACATCAACATTTGTATTTGAAGTTGTTACTCTAATTTGTGAATCTTTTGTTGTAAGTCTTATTGTTTCTCGAGGAGTTGTAAAAATCATTTTTTCAGGACAAAAAGGAACAAAGTCAAAATATTTTCCTAGTTGGTCTAAGATAAACTTATCTTTTGAGTGTCCCCCATCATATCTACACATTGTACCTAGAAGGCAAGAAGAAATACCTAGTTTCATAATAAATCCTTAATTTTAATCCTTGATTATACAAAGCTTTTTTGTTTTTTAGTATAGATAAAATGTTAATTGATTTATTATTTGTCTATATACTACTTCTCTATATCTACAATTGTGTTTATTATTTTTCTAACTTGTCCTGTTTCTTCATCTTTGACACCTGTACAGAATGTTTTCACCCATTTATAATTATCTGTGCTATCTAATACTTTTAATTCCATAGAATAATTTTCTATAAATAAAGCTTCTATTTCATTGTCGAGTATTAAATCTACATTTCTTAAATTAATAATGGATAATCTTCTGTTAAATCATAAGTGCTTAAGGTTTTGATATTATTTCTTTCTTCAATACCTGTTGCTCTATCAAGCTCAAAAGCTTTCAATAATAAAGGATTTTAGCATATATTACGTTTCGTTTAATTATAATAAACAATAATCATAAGGCTTTTTTTGAATACACTAATTACAAACAATCAAACAACAAACTTTTATAATCATTTAGAACAAGCTCTTAATACTTGCAATAGTTTTATTTTTAATGTTGCATTTATTAACTTCTCTGGATTACAATTACTTTTAGATACTTTTAAACACTTAGAGAAAAAAGGTATCAAAGGAAAGATTTTAACTTCAACATATCTAAATTTTACACAAGTAGAAGCTTTAGAAAAAATAAAAGAGTTTAAAAATATCGAGCTTAAAATATATGATAGCTCACAAACAAATATAGGCTTTCATAGTAAAGCATATATTTTTGAGTTTGACGAAGATTATGAAGTTTTATTAGGCTCATCAAATATAACAGCAAGTGCTTTTAAAACAAATATTGAATGGAATATAAAAACTATATCAAAGCATGAAGATAGGTTTTTAAATGATGTGTTAAATGAATTTAAGTCTTTATGGAATAAATCATATGATGTGAACAATCAGTTTCTACAAGAGTATAAAGAGTTTAAGCAAAGTTTGAAAAATCAAGAATTTGTAAAAAGTTTTAATCCAAGCAAGTCAAACAACACAAACAAACTAAATACCAATCATATGCAAAATCAAGCACTTGAAAGACTAGAAAACTTAAGAGAAAAAGATGAAAACAAAGCTTTAGTTTTAGCAGCAACAGGTACAGGAAAAACATATTTAGCAGCTTTTGATGTAAAAAAAGTAAAACCCAAAAGATTGCTTTTTATAGTTCATAGAGAAAATATTCTAATAAAAGCAAAGCAAAGTTTTGAAGAAATAATTGATAAAAAGTTCTCATGTGGTTTATATACAGGAAACAAAAAAGAATTAGATAAAAACTATCTTTTCTCAACTATTCAAACTATTAGTTTAAACTATGAAAACTTTAGAAAAGATGACTTTGATTATATCATAGTTGATGAAGCACATCATGTTGTTTCAAACTCTTATATGAAAGTAATAAACTATTTTAAAAGCAAATTTTTACTAGGTTTAACTGCAACTTCAAGTAGAATGGACGGAGCTTCAATTTATAAAGTCTTTGATGAAAATATTGCTTGTGATATAACACTTGATGATGCTTTACAAAATAAACTAGTTGCTCCCTTTCATTATTTTGGAATTACAGATATTAATAGTATTGATTATTCAAATATTGATATATCAAAGATAGATGAAGTAAGTAAAATTTTAAAAGTAAATAAAAGAGTTGAATACATAATAGAAAAAATGAACTTTTACTCTCACAGTGGATTAAAAAGAAAAGTAATAGCGTTTTGTGTTTCAAAAGAGCATTGTATTTATATGAGTGAGCAGTTTAATAAAAAAGGAATAAACTCAACATATCTTGTAAGTAATAATACAATTACGCAAAGAGAAGAAGCAATTAAAAACTTAGAAGATGATACAAACTCTTTAGAAGTGATTTTCACAGTTGATATTTTCAATGAAGGTATTGATATCCCTTCTATAAATACCGTTTTAATGCTTCGTCCTACATCTTCACCAATTATTTTTATACAGCAACTTGGACGTGGATTACGTAAATACAAAAACAAAGAGTTTTTAACAGTTTTAGATTTTATTGGTAATCATAATAAGGCTTATTTAATTGCTCTTGCTTTAGTAGGACAAAAAGCTATTGATAAAGAGAGTATCAAAATATCTGTAGAGAATAACTTTGCAAATATGCAAAATGTATTTATTAAAATGGATGAAATCTCAAAGCAAAGAATATTAGAACAAATCAATAGTGAAAACTTTAATCACGTAAAATATTTAAAAGAACAATACTATAAGTTTAAAGACATATTAGGTAAGAAAAAACCTAAGTTACTAGATTTTCTACATTATGAGCAGAGTATTTCTCCTTTGAGTTTTATAAGCCATTCTAAGTCATATATTGAATTTTTAGCAATAGTTGAAGAAGAAAAAGAGTTAAAAGAAATGTGCAATGATGAGGTATTTATAAAGGCTATTAGGTTTATAGATTATTTACTTCCTGTAAAAAGAGTTTATGAGTTTGTGATTTTAAAGTATTTACTTACAAATGAAAGTATAAATGAAAAAATAGCTTTTAAAATACTAAATAAATATTTAGACAAAATAAACAAAGAAACAATTACTCATAGTTTTAACTTTTTAAATCAAAACTATTTTGATAAAGGACAGATTTCAAGATATCAAAAACTTGTAAGTTTTGAAGATAAAAAACTAGTAAAAACAAAAGAGTTTGAAGCTCTTTTAAAAAATGAAAAATACAAAGAAGTTTTTGAAGATAGTATTGATTATGGAGTTATTCACTATGAAAAACAGTTTGGAGTTTACGATTATGGACTACCATTTTTAAAAATATATCAAAAATACAATATGCTAAACATAGCACAACTTTGTAACTTTAATAAAATACATTCATCTTTTAGAGGAAGTGGTTTTTTAAAGTATCAAGATGATTTTTTCTTATTTATAAACCTAGAAAAAGAGAAGTTTTCAAAAGCTTCATATTATGATAATGCCTTTTTATCAAAAGACACCTTTACTTACCAAAGTAAACCAAGTACTGCACAAATAAGTGTTGATGGAAATAAACTAATAAACAATAAAAAACTAAATGTAAAACTACATATCTTTGTGAGAAAATATGTACAAGTTGATAAAAAAACTCAAGGCTTTATATATTTAGGCTTAGCAAATACTATAAAATATGAAGGAAACAAACCAATATCAACTACTTTAAAATTAGAAGTTCCTCTTGATGATAAGTTATATGAGGAGTTTACTAAGATTGTGAATTAGTTTAGTTTAATACTTTTTTCTATGTTAGTAAGGAGTTAAAACATATAGTTCTTGAAAATTTAAGAGTAAATCTTTAAAATAGCTTCAAGACAAATTGCAATAGATATTTGGGTACAAAAATTTATAAGAGATCAAAAAGTACTTAAAGAGTTTTACTATTTATAGTAAAACTCCATTTACTAAATAATACTTAAGTACATAAAAAGTACAAATAAATACAAATAATGCATTAAAAATAAGAGAATATTTTAAAGTATATTCAAGAGGTCTATTTACTAAAAGCTTTAAAGCTGAATTAGCAAATGCAAAAAATACTCCTAAAAACAAAGTTCCCCATATAAAATATCCAATATAAAAATACTCATGCTGTAACATACAAAATGGACACTGATGTGTAGGAAGTTCATAAATATATGTTCCAAAAAAGTATGTAACTGCATAATAAGAAATATATAAAAATAGTATATTTACAAGAACATTTAAATAAGCATTTTTTTGAATATTTACAAATATTGTTAAAAAATAAAGTAAGTAAAAAATCACTAAAAGCATAGGAATATCAAGATTAAATGGTATTTGTCCACCCGTAGAACTAGCTCCAAAAATCACAGAACAACATAAAACAGGTTCTTGTGTGGAAATATTTGTTAGATATAAAATATCTAAACTTATTTCAATAATTACAAGCAAGAAAATAAATATAAAAAACCAAAACTTTTTCTTTGTATATGGATAGGTTTTCTCTTTTAAATCAAGAGTATTTAAAATCATCCAAATTCCTATAAAAAACAGTAAAAAAACTTTAAAAGCTAAAAGAGGCTGACCATATTTATTTGCATCAATTACTCCAGCAGCACACATAGCACCTGGAACAATGTTAGAGAGAATATCAACACTATAAGCAAAATAGGGCATGAGAAATATTTTGATAATCATTGTAAATGTAATGATTAAAATCACCAAATACGAACGTTTTTCTAGCTTATATTGTGTTTGTGTTGTTTTTGAATAATCCCAATTTTTTATAATAAAAATAGAATAAAAAAAAGAGATACATAATAAAATTAGAAGTGTTACTTGAGTAAATAAAAATACAATGATTTCATTTGATAAAAGTACATTATTCACGCAATTTCTCCATCTTTTATATTTATAATATCATCTACAAAATCAAGATTATCAAAAATCGGATCATGAGTTGCTATTATGATTGTTTTATTTAAAACTTTTAATTCTCTCATTGCTTGTATAAATTTTAGTGAATTATCCGTATCTAAGTTTGCAGTAGGTTCATCACATAGAATAATATCAGGATTATTAACCAAAGCTCTTGCAATTGCAGTTCTTTGTTTCTCTCCTCCTGAAAGATTCGAAACAGTTTCATATTTTTTATGTTCAATATTTGCTAATTTTAAAGCAATCATAACTTTTTCATCTATTTGCTTTTGAGTAAATCCTAAAGGAATTAAAGGAATAGATACATTTTGAGCTACATCTAATTCATTAAAAAGATTATATGATTGGAAAATAAATCCTAAGTTTCTTGCTCTATATTCTGAAGCATGTAAATCAGGTAACTTAGCAATGCTATCATCGTTTACAATAATATCACCACTAGAAGGTTTAGAAAGAGTTCCTAAAATTGAAAGCAGGGTTGATTTTCCACTACCACTTACACCTTTTAGAATCACACAAGATGATCTTTGTATTTGAATATTTATATCTTTAAGTGCGTGAAACTCTTTTTTGCTATTTTGATTAAATATTTTGTTTAATTTGTTGATTTTTATCATTTCATACTCTCACTTGCATCAATTACTGCAATTTTCCAAACAGGAATTAAAACCGCAGATATAAAAGGAATTATAAAAAATATAAACAGAGTTACAATATTTGAAAAACTAATATTAGCACTTAATATAACACTATTTTCCATATTGTTAAATCCTAAAAAAATATTGTTTAAAAATGGAGCATTTAAAATAAATACAAATATATAAGCAAAAATTATTCCTATTAAAAATGCTAATAAAGCTACTATAAAAGTCTCAGAAATTTTTAGTTTTATAATATCTTTTATACTCCATCCAACTGCTTTTAAAATTCCAATTTCTTTTTTATCAGAAGAACTTACCATTGTATATCTTTGGTATAAAATTAAAACAAATGTAATCATAACTATAATAAATAAAATTAAAAATATTCCACCTTTGTAGTTATATAAGTTTTCATAGGCTTTTTTAATATCTTCTTTTTGAATAACTCTTATATCTAAATGTTTTAAAATCAATTCTACTTTTATATTTGAACGCTCTAAATCATTTGGAACATTAAGAATTATATCTGTTGATTCATCTTCATTTATATTTAGTATTTGTTTTGCTAATGAAATATCCATTATGATTAAGTCATTTGCTATTAAGTTAGAAGATTTGGGTAAATCTTTGAAAATAGATACTTTTTTACTTTCTCTATTATATAGTTTAAAAGAATAAGTATCAGAATAATAAAGCTCATCTAGAACTTTTCTAACGCCATTTCCTATAATCATTGAATCTTTTTCTAGAAAACTTGAAATATTCATTTGTGATAAAAGTTTTTTAATATTTTCATTTACAGCCTCTTCAAATAAATCAACACCAACAATAGTAAAGTATTTATTAGAAGGTTCAAAGTAGTATTGACCATAAACTCTTTGTTGAATATTTTTAATTCCATTTATTGAAGAGAAGTCTTCTATCCAAGAGTTTGGTGTGTTTACTATCTTACCTTGATTCATTCTTTGAATTACAAAATCACTTTGAGCATCTAAGGTTTGAAACAATTCTTTTTGTATAGAAGATGAGATAAAAAGTACTGAAGATATCAAAAATACAATAAGTATTGATATTAAAGAAATCGCAATATGCTTTGATTTATGTTTATAAATTAATAAAAATAAAAAATTTAAAAAAGTACTATTTCTCATATACAAAATCCTGATAATCTATTTTTTTTTGTTCGGGGTAGAAAGTATGTGAATAATCTTTATAAAACCTAATTCTTGGCTCAAAAATTGAGTTTGAATTTGTAAGTCCTGGCAAAGTTGTAATACTTGAAACTGTTTTTGTAAAAGTATAATATTCACTATTTATTTTTGAATGAATGAATAAAAAAAATATAAATATAGAAAATATTATAGTAATAATTATTGAAAAATTTCTAGATAGCTTTGTGATGTAAAACTCCTATTTAATATAGAAGTATTTTATCTTTTATTCATTAAATAAGTGTTAAATTTCAATATTTGAAACTATTTATTTATCTTAGTAAGTGCCTAGGAATAGCTAGTATAAGAACTCTTATATAATTTATATATTAAAAAGTATATAATCACGCAGAAATAAGGAGCACTTAATGCCAAATAGACAACAAATTGATGAATTAAAGACTATATTAATTCTAAGAAAAGAAACTATTCTAAAAAATATAAATGGAAGTAGAGATAATATTGATCAATTAAAAGATCAAGAAATTAAAGATGATCTAGATTACGCAGAGCTTGTTAGTGATTCTTTTACAGAAGGTATGATTGCTAATCATCAATTAGATGAATTAAAACAAATAGAAGAAGCTATCAAAAAAATAGAAGATGGTTCATATGGAACTTGTGCAATGTGTTCTGTGACTATTCCAATTGGAAGATTAAAAGCAAAACCATTTGCAAAATTTTGTACAGAATGTAGAGAAGTTTATGAAAATGAACAAAGTAAAAAGAGCTTATAAGTGATTGAAAGATTTTACTCTTCATCAAATGAAAAATTAAACTTTAAATTTGTTCAAAATGATGAAGATTTTATTGTTACAGAGTTACCTTTAAAATTTTCTGGTCATGGTAACTTTATTATTTTCCAAGTAGAAAAGTCAAATATGGATACTTGGGAATTAATAGAAAGATTCTCAGATTATTTAGGAGTTTATTCTAATGAAATTGGTTATGCTGGACTAAAAGATAAAAGAGCTACAACTAGCCAATATATCTCAATCCCAAAAAAATACTCAAAAGAAATGAAAGCTTTTAAAAGTTCAAAAATTAAGATTCTTAATTCTACTTTACATAATCAAAAATTAAATATTGGTGATTTAGAAGGTAATAGATTTAAAATTAATCTTCATAATGTAGAAATAATTGAGCTTAATCAGATTCAAAAAGTAATAAAACAAATATCAAAAAAAGGTATGCCTAATTATTTTGGTTATCAACGTTTTGGTAAAGAAGTTGAAGAAAATTTTCAAAAAGCAAAAGACCTTGTTTATGGTGAGACAATTATTAAAGATAAAAAATTATCGAAAATGCTAATAGCTGCTTATCAAAGTAGTTTTTTTAATGAATGGCTAGCAAATAGAATTAAGTCTAATGAAGAAGATTTCAAATTATTTGATGGCGATATATTTAATGAATTTAAAAGAGAAAAACTTTTTACTCCTAAAAAAATAACAGATCAAATCTTAAAAGATTTTCAAAATCAAAAAGTATCTCCTACAGGACTTTTACCAGGTCGTAAAGTATTCAGAGCCATTGGTGAAGCAAGAGTTATTGAAGAGATGTATGATGATATGTATATTCAAGAAAAAGGCTATAGAAGAGAAGCTATTGTATTCCCAAAAGATATTACTTGTAAATATAATAGTGCTGATAAAACTTGTACCTTAGAGTTTTCATTGCCAAAAGGTTCTTACGCAACAGTATTAATTGAGAAATTAGGAAATAAGAATCTAAATTAAGTAGTATAAAAAAAAGCTATTAGAAATATCTAATAGCTTTTATTTTATTACTTTTATATTATTATGGAAGTGTTATTTCTCTTGAATTAGTATAGATTTTGTTATCAATAACAATTAATCTTTCTTCATTGTCAAAATCAAAATCATAAACTCTATCTTCTGTAAAGTCATTATTTATATTAATAATAAAGCTTTGAGATTCAATTGCATATAAAGAATCAGTAAATGCTAAAGCATGTATTTTTGAATATTTATATTTTTTACTAGCAATCTCTTCTAGAGCTAAGTCTAATTTGATTAATCTACCATCAATTGTAGCAAGGTAAATGTTTTCACCGCTACTTATGATATCTCTTATTTCATAATCTTTTGAAAGAATATTTTTTGTAGAAATAGTAACAATCTTATTTGCAGTTGCCGCTATTAAAGTTTGTTTATCTTCAATTACTTTTAAAAATATGATATTGTTAAATTGACTGTCTAAATCAACAGATATATTTTTTACTGACTTGTTTGTTTTAGTAGAAATAATAACAACTTTTCCATTTAATGTAGGAAATAATATTAGATTACCCATAAAGTGTGGATTTGCTATTCTTGTATCATTTGCCAAAGATATTGATAAATACTCTTTAAATAAAGTTTTCTTTGTATTAGCATCAAATAATTCAATTGAATTATCTGAATAAACTAATGCAAGTTTATTATCTTTTAAAGAAGCAGCTACAACAATATTTTTAACATCAAGTTCTTCATTTCCAATTAATAATTTATCTTTATAATTTGTAGCAAGAACTTTTCCTGTGTTACTAACATTTAAAAATTGAAAGTTTTCAGGAAGTTTAAATTTTGAAACACCATCTCTTGTAATAATAGTTCCATCTTCAAGTGTTGCACCATCTCTATTCATAGAAACAATAGCTGAGGGTAAAGAAGATTCTTCAACACTTAGAGAATTTTTTACATCCTCTGGTTCAAAATATTTTTTACTTCCACAAGCTGTTAATAAAAACAAAGTTGCTAATAAAATTAATAAGTGCTTCATTGTATTTCCTTATTTTGTAAGTAAATGATGTTGTAATAAATTTGATAATTCGGCTGCTTTTGATGACTTTTGAATTAAATTAAGTGCAATTTTTGCTTCTTTGTATTTACCTTGATTAACTAAAATTAATGCTTTATTAAATATTGCAAACTCTTTTAATAAAAAATCATTTTGCATTGATAAAGTATTCAATTGCTCAACATTACTACTTGATAATGCTTTTTGGTATTGTGTTAATTCCTTTAAATAAGGAATATTTGTTTCAGGATAAACTCCATCTTTCTTTGCTTGTAAATATAAAGCAACTTCATAAAGTTTGTTATTTGATTCTTTTAAAGTATTAAGAGCATCTTTATCGCTTGGATCTGCAATTACTTTGTCAAAAGCGATATTAGCAGCTATTGCATTTTGCTCATTATTATAATTATTTACATTATAAGCAATTAGTGCAACTATTAAAATTGTACCAAGTCCTAAGATTAAAGCCTTGAATTTTTTAAAAAATCTTTCAACTTTTACTGTACCTTCTAAGAATTTTTCTTCACTGTTTAATTCTTCTTTTACAAAATCTACATTTTCTTTCATACTCATATTTATAAACCTTTTTTAAAACTAGATGATATAGTACAAAACTTTTGATAAAACCTTACTTTTATAAACTTTTTTGTATAATTTATCTTTATAAATTTTAAAGGTTATATACATATGAAGAAATTATTAATCGCTTCATCTATTGCATTATTATTAACTCAATCAGTTTTTGCAAAAGAAGAAGTTAGTGAAAAAACAAGATTCGAATCATTATCAAAATTAACTAAAGTAATTGGCACTGTTGAAAAATATTATGTAGATGATATAGAGCTAGAAGAGATTGTAAATAAAGCACTCAAAGGCCTTATGCAAGAGCTTGATGCACATTCAACTTTTTTAGATACTAAGTCTTCAAAAGAGATGAATATCCAAACAAAAGGTGAGTTTGGCGGTTTAGGAATCACTGTTGGAATGAGAGATGGAGCTTTGACAGTAATCTCTCCAATTGATGATACTCCAGCTTTTAAAGCAGGTGTAAAAGCTTCAGATATTATTCTAAAAATAGATGATAAATCAACATTAAATATGACACTAGATGAAGCAGTTTCTTTAATGCGTGGTAAACCAAAAACTGATATTTTAATCACAGTTGTTAGAAAAGGTGAGAATAAACCAGTTAAGATAACTATTACTAGAGATATTATTAAAATACAATCAGTATTTTCAAAAACTTTTGAAAAAGAAGATTTATTATATTTAAGAGTTTCAAGCTTTGATAGAAAAGTAGTAGATGGTTTAGAAAAAGCAATTAAAGAAAATCCAAAAGTAAAAGGTTTAGTTCTTGATTTAAGAAATAATCCAGGTGGATTACTTTCTCAAGCAATTGGAGTTGTTGATCTTTTCGTTGACGAAGGTGTAATTGTTTCTCAAAAAGGGAGAGATGTTCAAGATGAAGAAAAATTTGAAGCTACATCTTCAAACACTGTTTCAAAACTTCCAATGGTTGTACTTGTAAATGGTGGTTCAGCATCTGCTTCTGAAATTGTAAGTGGTGCACTTCAAGATCACAAAAGAGCAATTATAATTGGTGAAAAGACTTTTGGAAAAGGTTCTGTTCAAGCTATTTTACCAATAACTCAAGATAGATCAGAAACTATTAAACTTACAATTGCAAAATACTATTTACCAAGTGGAAGAACTATTCAAGCTACAGGAGTTACTCCTGATGTTACTGCTTTTGCTGGGAAAGTAACTGCAGGTGAAGAGTCTGAATTTAAAATAAAAGAAGCTGACTTAAAAAAACACTTAAAAGGTGAATTAGAAAAAGTTGATAAAAAAGTTAAAAAAGAAGAAAAAGAAGAAGAAAATAAGAAAATTATTTCAAATGAAGATATTTTAAAAGATAATCAACTAAACACATCAGTTGGTATTTTAAAATCATTAATCATCATAAATAATGTTAAATAAGTTTAAATAAACAGTAGGAGAATAAATGAATATAAGTGAGATTACAGCACTTGGTCTATGGCCACAATCAAAAAAAACAACATCACAAAAAGGTCTTTCTGAACTTGAAGACCTAGGATATAACTTATTTTATATTGGTAAAAATGCAGACCTTTACACTTGTCCTGGAAAAGATGCAAAAGTATTATTAGTAAGAAGTGATAGATGTTCAGTTTTTGATATTCCATTGAATCTTGAAATTGAAGGAAAAGGTGTTTCTCAAACTGCTATCTCAAATTCAGGTGCTGCATTTGCAAGAAAAGCTGGAATTTCTACTGCAATTCTAGAAGAACAAATTGATCAATCTTTAGAAATAGCTCCAAGATGTCAGCTTATGGAATTATGTAAGCCATTAGAAGCATCAATTGATGGAGAATTAGTTCAATTTGAATTTATTTTTAGAAATTATTTAACAGGTTCACTTTATGAAGCTTGTCAAAATGGAAATGATCCATATGGTTTAGACTTAGGAAAAGATTTAGAGCAATGGCATAAATTTGAAACTCCGATTTTTACACCAACTACAAAAGGTACAAAAGATATTCCTTTAAATACTCAAAAAGTAAGAGAAATTTTCCCTGATATTATTACAAGCTTAGAAAATTTATTTAAAGACTATACAAAATTTGCAAGTGATAATGGAATCATTATTGTTGATACAAAATTTGAAGCATTTGTAAATGCAAAAGGTGAATGGATTTTAGGTGATGAAATTTTAACTCCAGAGAGTTCAAGATTTATAGCTAGTGAAGATTTTGACAAGGGTGCATTTATTTCAATGGATAAACAAATCCTTAGAAACTTCGGTAAAGAAGATAATTGGAAAGAAAAAGCTAAAGAATTAAAAGCTAGTGAAAAACTAGAAGTTAATGTTCCAGATTCTATTAAAAAGACAATTTTAGATGGTTATAGTAGAATATATAAAAGTTTAAGTAAATAAGAAATAACTCATATAAGATAATTTTAGATATAATCGCAAAATATAAATTAAAAAGGTAATAAATGAAAGCAATTGTAAACGTAGCATTAAAACAAGGTGTTCTTGACGATCAAGGTAAAGCAACTCATCATGCATTAGATACTTTAGGATTTAAAGAAACCGTAAAAGATGTAAGAATTGGTAAACAAATTATTATTGAACTTAACTCTTCTAATGAAACAGATGCAAAAGCAGAAGTTGTAAAAATGTGTGAAAAACTTCTTGCTAATACTGTTATTGAAGATTACGATATCGAAATAGTAGGTTAGTATGAAAGTTTCAGTATTACAATTTCCAGGAACAAATTGTGAGTATGACACACAATATGCTTTTGAAAAATTAGGTGCTAGCGTTGAGATTGTTTGGCATAAAGAGAAGAATATTCCAGAAGATACAGATCTTTTAGTAATTCCTGGTGGATTTTCTTATGGAGATTACTTAAGATCAGGAGCAATTGCTAGATTTGCTAATATTATGGATTCTGTTCAAGCTTATGCTGCAAAAGGTGGTAAGATTTTAGGAATTTGTAATGGTTTCCAGATTTTACTAGAAGCCGGTTTATTACCAGGAGCTATGAAAAGAAATGATTCATTACATTTCATATCAAAATTCCATAATTTAAGAACAGTTAATAATGATAACACATTCCTTTCATTATTAAAAAAAGATGAACTTGTAAATATTCCTGTTGCTCATCATGATGGTAATTACTTTATTGATGATCAAGGTTTAAAAGAACTTGAGCAGAATAATCAAATTTTATTAAAATACTGTGATGAAAATGGAAACTTTGAAAATATTAACGGTTCTGTTTCTAATATTGCAGGAATTTGTAATAAAGAAAAAAATGTATTTGGTTTAATGCCTCATCCTGAACGTGCTATGGAAGATTTACTTGGCGGTGATGATGGAGTTAGAATGCTTAAGGGTTTTTTACAATAAAAATATAGCTTCGGCTATGTTTTTACTAATTAAAAGCAAATTATGAAAAAGATATTATCTCTAATAATTTTAGTAAGTATTTTACTATCAGTAAATTTATTTGCTGCAAAAAATCTGTATGTTTCTTATAAAGATATTCCAAAAAAAGTCTACAAAAATCAAAAATTCGAAATTACACTAAAAGCATTAGTTACAACTAAAAACTTCGATTATATTTCAACATCATTTTCTAATTCAAAAAATATAAAGGTATTAAACCCTAATAGCGAATGGATTAAAAGTGCAAATGCTCATTATGAAGTAAAATTTTTATTTAAAGCTGATAATGGAAGTTTTAAACTACCAAGCTTTTCTGTAAAACTTCATTCTTCAAATAATGTTATTGAAACTAGTGTTTTAGCTTCAGAAAATATAAGTTATTCAGATATTGCAAGTGGTAATAAAAGATTCTCAAATGTTATTGCAGAAGATTTTAAACTAAAAGCTTATAAAACAAAACAGTATAATAATAAAGAATCTTTAACAATTATAGATATAGACGCAAAAAAATCCAACCTAGAAGATTTTTATATTCATGATATAAAAGAGCAGGGTTCTTCAAAACTAAATGATAACTATACAAATCAAAATTTAATATATTATCTTGTATTACCTATACATAAAAAGAAAATAGAATTCACTTATTACAATACTTTATCAAAAAGCTTTGTAAATATTACAGTTCCTTTAATTTTACAAAATGAATTAGTAAGTACTCAAACTGATTTGAATCCTAACGATTCTAGTTTTGAGAAATATAAAAAAATGGCACTAGTAGTATTGTTAATATTATTCGTACTAGTTTATATTTGGAAAAGAAATAAAATTTATCTTGCTATTTCAATAGTATTACTAATAATTTCTATTATTTATTTAATGCCAAATAAAATAGGAATAGTAAAAAAAGATTCATATATTTATATATTACCAACTGATAAATCTACTATTTTCTTTAAATTAAAAAATGAAGAGAGAGTTGAAATCTTAAATCAAAAAAGAGAATTTATTAAAGTAATGGGAATTGAAAATAAATTTATAGGTTGGATAAAGGAAGAGAATCTTGGGAAGAATTAGAGGAATAATACTTTTATTACAGTTTACAATAACTGTTGCTATTACAGTTTGTGCTATGTATTTATTTAGAAATCATACACATAAAGTTATAAAAATTTGGATGAAAATACAAATAAAACTTTTAGGTAT
This sequence comes from uncultured Campylobacterales bacterium, assembly GCA_938084175.1. Taxonomy (GTDB): domain Bacteria; phylum Campylobacterota; class Campylobacteria; order Campylobacterales; family Arcobacteraceae; genus Poseidonibacter. The sequence goes on along the minus strand of CALKDR010000007.1, from coordinate 16,555 downwards.
AAATATACAAACTGTTGGAAAAATAGATGGGTCTTGTAATTTAATTTTAATGAATCACCAATCTTTACTAGATATAATTGTAATGGAACATATGCATCATAGAGATTTAGCATGGGTTGCAAAAAAAGAAATTTCAGATTTATTCTTTTTTGGACATATTATAAAAGCTCCAAGAATGATATCTATTGATAGAGAAAATAAAGCTGGTCTTATACATTTATTTAAAGAAGTAAAAGACAGATTATCAAAAGATCGACCAATTGCAATGTTCCCTGAAGGTACAAGATCTGATGGTACAAAAATACTTAAATTTAAAGCAGGTGCAAAAATGGTAGCTAATAAATTTAAATTAAAAGTGCAGCCTGTTATTTTAATAAATACTAGAAATATAGTTGACTCTAAAAAATTAACTGCAAATCCAGGAACTGTTAAAATCATATATTTAGATGCAGTTCAAGCTGATAAAACAACTTCTTGGTTTGAAGATACAGAAATAGCTATGAAAGAAACATTTAATAAAGAAATGAAAAATCATGTCTCTTAGTTGGCAAACTATTTTAGCAATTGGAGCTGGAGGTTTTCTAGGTGCAATTGCAAGAGCTTATAGTGTTCATTTATCCAACAAATATATTCCTTTTGATATTCCTGTTGGAATATTAATAGTAAATATTATTGGTTCATTTATAATAGGTTTACTTTTTGCTTATTTTGCACATATTACAGTCTCTGATACAGTAAAAGCTTTTTTAACTACAGGCTTTTTAGGTGCTTTAACTACCTATTCAACTTTTGCTATTGAATCATATTTACTCTTTGGAACTTCTATATATCTTGCTATTACTAATGTATTTTTAAATGTATTTGGAACAATAATAGCTGCAGGTTCAGGTTACAGACTAGTTCAATTTTTTTTAAAATAAATTACACAAAATTTTTAAGCATTAAAAAGTTATAATAATCACAAATTAACACAAGGATTAGTCATGGGAATGCCTGGCGGAATGGAATGGATATTAATAGCTTTAGTAGTATTACTATTATTTGGAGGTAAAAAAATACCTGAATTGGCTAAAGGTCTTGGTTCTGGAATTAAAAACTTCAAAAAAGCTGTTAAAGATGATGAAGTAAATGATGTTGCTGAAAACAAAAATGATGAAATCGAAAAAAAAGCTGATGCTAAAGTAGAAGACAAAAACGAAACTAAAACAGTATAAGAGTAGATATTGCAAAATTTAGTAAAAAAATATATTGAAGACATACTAGAAACTAGTGTGGTACTAGAAAAACCAAAAGATATTTCTTTTGGTCACTATGCAACGCCTGTTGCTTTTTCTCTTGCAAAAGAGCTAAGAAAATCACCTATGATAATAGCAGATGATTTAGCATCTAAATTTGATGATTCAGAAATGTTTGAAAGTGTTGAAGCTATAAAAGGTTTTATAAACTTTAAACTTTCAACAAAATTCTTACAAAATCTTGTTGATGATGCATTAAGCGGAACACAAGAGTTTGCAAAAGAAAACAAAAAAGATGAAAAAATTCTTTTAGAATACGTTTCTGCAAATCCTACTGGTCCTTTACATATAGGTCATGCACGTGGAGCTATTCAAGGTGATACAATTGCCCGAGTTGGAAGATACTTAGGTTTTGATATTACAACTGAGTATTACATAAATGATGCAGGTTCACAAATGGATATGTTAGGTCTTTCTATTTGTTTAGCCGCACGTGAATTTATTTATAAAGAAGATGTTGAATATCCTGAAACATATTACAGAGGTGATTATTTATTAGATATTGCACCTCTTGTAATTGAAAAGTTTGGGAAAGATACTATTTATGATGAAAGTAAATACAAAGAAATAGCTTTTTTTGCAAAAGATTTAGTTATGAATATTATCACTAGTGATTTAAAAGATTTAGGTATTGAATTTGATACTTTTGTATCTGAAAAATCTCTTTATTCTGCTTGGGATGATACTAGAAAAGTGCTTGAAAATAATGATTCACTTTATACAAAAGATGATAAAGTTTGGATTCGTTCTACTAATATTGGTGATGATGTTGATAGAGTAGTTGTAAGAGATAATGGAATTCCTACATATCTTGCAGGTGATATTATTTACCATAAAAATAAGTATGATAGAGGTTTTGACGAATATATTAATATTTGGGGCGCTGATCATCATGGGTATATTAAAAGAGTAAAAGCAGCTATTGAGTTTTTAGGAAATGATTCTTCTAAACTTGAAGTACTTTTATCTCAAATGGTTTCACTTTTAAAAGGTGGGGAACCATATAAAATGTCTAAGCGTGCTGGAAATGTAATCTTAATGTCAGATATAACAAATGAAATCGGTTCTGATGCATTAAGATTTGTATTTTTAACTAAAAAAAGTGATACTCATTTGGAGTTTGATTTAGATAGATTAACTAATCAAGATAGCTCAAACCCAATTTTTTATATTAATTATGCACATGCAAGAATTAATCAAGTATTTAAAAAAGCTGAGCTTACTTTTAATGATATTAAAGATGAAAGCTTTGATAATTTAAATCAAGATGGATTAAATTTAATATATGAATCTTTATTATTAGGTTCAGTACTTAATGAAGCATTTGCAAAAAGAGAAATGCAAAAAATTACTGAATATTTAACTTCACTTGCTGCTTCTATACATAAGTTTTATAACGATCATAAAGTAGTAGGAAGTGATGAACAAAATATGTACCTAAAAGCTTTAAGTATGTCCGCTCTTAGTATAAGAGTTGGATTAAGTTTATTAGGAATAAAAGCTAAGGATAAAATGTAATTAAATGGTTTTTAATTATATTAGCGGTTGTAGTTGGAATTGCTATTTACACAGGAAATATGGGTGGAGCTTCAAAAGCTACGGGAAATTATAACAAGGTTATGAGACCAGCTCAATAAAGTTCTTAAGATAAGTAAAGAAATTTTCTTTACTTATTTTTATACCTAGATTTATACTTCTTTATTATCTAATTTATTTAAGAAATCTTCCATTGTATATTTTTTTCTATATTCATCACTCATTAAGTGAATAAACATATCGCCTAAATCAATAACAGTCCAGTTGTCATCTTCATTAGCTCTTAAAAATTCTTCACCCATTGGCTTTAAAACTTCTTTTAAGTAGTTTAATAGTGCATAAGCATGTTTTGAATTTAAAGTAGTTGCAATTACTACATAATCAACAATATAATCTTTTGATGTTAAATCAATAACCTCAATATCTTCTGCTTTTTTCTCATCTAAAAGCGATTTAATAGTTTCTAATCTATTCAAGAATTTACCTTTTTGAAGTTTTTAATATCTTCTTTTATTTTTATTGGTATAAAATTTAAGTCAATTTCATTTCTTAGTTGCGAAGAACTAATATCAATATCTACTTTCAATGTTTTAAAACCTTGAAGTTGTTTATTAACATAACCATCTCTTGAGGCAATTACAAATTCTACTAGCGAATCAAGCTCATCAATTTTGTACCATTTATGCAAGTTTTCAAAATTATCAGCACCAATAATCAAATAAATTTTAGATGCATTATATAAGTTTTTCAAATACTTAACTGTTTGGATTGAATATACAGGTTTTGCTTGTTTTATTTCATAATCACAAATTTCGACTTTTTCTAAATTATCAAAAACTTTTTTTAATAATTCATATCTTAAATTTGGTTCTAAATGAAAGCTATTTTTAAAGGGATTTAAATATGTAGGAACTACAACTAGTTTATCAATATCTAATTTATTTAATGCATTGTGTACAATCGCTTCATGTCCTATATGAACAGGGTCAAAACTACCACCAAATATTGCAAGTTGCACCTAATTAATACCTTTTTTATATACTTAAATAACATTATAGCAATTTTTGGATAAAATATCTACAATTAAGATTTATATAAAGGGAAATTATGGCTGTTAAAGTTGCAATTAATGGATTAGGAAGAATTGGAAGATGTGTAGCAAAGATAGTTGCTTCAAGAAATGATGTTGAATTAGTGGCAGTTAATGCTAGTGGTAGTGAAGAAATGATTCAATACAACCTAAGATATGACACAGTTCATGGAAATAACCAAGATATAAAAGTTGAAGATGGTTTTATTACTATTGGAAATGACAAAGCTAAACTTCTTGCTCAAAGAGATCCTGCAAAATTAGATTTTGCAGCTTATGGTGCAGATGTAGTTTTAGAATGTACTGGTGCATTTTTAACACAAGAATCAGTTCAAGCATACATAGATAATGGTGTAAAAAAAGTAGTTATGAGCGCACCTGCAAAAGATGATACACCAACTTTTGTAATGGGAGCAAATGAAAATACTTATGCAGGTGAAGCTATTGTTTCAAATGCTTCTTGTACTACAAATGGTTTAGCACCAGTTGCACGAGTATTAGATGATGCTTTTGGAATTGAAAAAGGTTTAATGACTACAATTCACTCATACACTTCATCTCAACCAATTTTAGATGGTAAAGATAAAAAAGATCCAAGAAAAGGAAGAGCAGGAGCTACAAACTTAATTCCTGCATCAACAGGAGCTGCAAAAGCCATTGCAAAAGTAATGCCACATTTAAAAGGTAAATTAAATGGTCAAGCAATTAGAATTCCAACTCCAAATGTTTCAATGGTAGATTTAACAGTTACTCTTAAAAAAGATACAAGTTTAGAAGAAGTATGTGAAAAGTTCTCAAGTGCAGCCAAGGGTTCTTTAAAAGGAATTTTAGGAATTGATGAAGAGTGTAGAGTTAGTTCAGATTTCATTGGCGAATCTTTATCAACTGTAGTTCCTTTAGATACGATTCAAGTAATTGATGGAAATATGGTAAAAGTTCTTTCATGGTATGACAATGAGTGGGGTTATTCAACTAGACTTGTAGACATGGGTGTACACGTAGCAAGTAACTAATAAGAAATTTTAATAAAGGGAAAATATAAATGAAATTACAAGAGCTTAAAAATATTGATATATCAGGAAAAAGAGTATTTATTAGATGTGACTTTAACGTACCAATGGATGAATACAACAACATAACTGATGATAGAAGAATCAGATCTGCATTAAACACAATTAGATATTGTATTGACAATGACTGTTCAATTATTTTAGCATCACATTTTGGTAGACCAAAAGAAAAGTTTGACCCTGAGTTTTCATTAAAGCCTGTTGCAAAAAGATTACATACACTTTTAAAACAAGACATTAAAATGGCCGAGCATATTGTGAGACAAGAAACTCTTGATATGGCAAAAGCTCTTAAACCAGGTGAAATATTATTATTAGAAAATCTTAGATACAACGATGGTGAAAAAACAAATGATCCTGAATTTGCTGGAAAATTAGCTTCAATGGCAGATGTATTTGTAAATGACGCTTTTGGTGTTTCACACAGAGCTCATGCATCAGTTGAAGGTATTGCAAAACATTTTGATATTGAGCATAAAGCAGCAGGTTTTTTACTAGCTAAAGAGATTAAATTCTTCCATCATATTGTTCATGAACCAAAACGTCCATTTGTTTCTATTGTAGGTGGTTCAAAGGTATCAGGAAAACTTGAAGCCTTATATAATTTAGTTCCAAAAGTTGATAAGATTTTAATTGGTGGAGGAATGGCTTTTACTTTCTTAAAAGCACTAGGACATGAAGTTGGAAATTCATTAGTTGAAGAGAATTTAATTCCTGAAGCACTAAGAATCATGGAAGAAGCAAAAAAACTAGGTGTTAAATTATACCTTCCTGTAGACGTTGTAGCAGCTGAAGCTTTTGATGCAGAAGCAATTGCTAAGCATGTAACAGTTCAAGAAATACCAAAAAATTGGATGGGGCTTGATATTGGACCTGCTACTGCTCAACTTTTCTCACTTGCACTAAGAGATGCAAATACTATTTTATGGAATGGTCCAATGGGTGTTTATGAAATGGACAAATTTGCAAAAGGAAGTACTAAACTTTCTCATGCAGTTGCATCTTCATTTGCAACTACTGTAGTTGGTGGTGGTGATACTGCTGACTTAGTTAGAGTTACAGGTGATGAAGATGAAATGACTTTTATTTCAACTGGTGGTGGAGCTTCTTTAGAATTAATAGAAGGAAAAATATTACCAGGTGTTAAAGCACTTGTAATTGAGGAATAATTATGGCAATTATTGCTTCTAATTTTAAAACAAATCATACTAGAAAATCAACTGCTAGTTTTATAAATAATGTAAATGATTACTTAAATTCAAGTGCTATTAAAAGTGAAGTATATGTTTTCCCTTCATCTACATCTTTTGATAGTTTTAATACTGTTTCTAATTTAACACTTGGAGCTCAAAATGCTTATGCAACAGCAAAAGGCTCTTTTACAGGTGAAATTGGAACAGAACAATTAGATGAATTTGCTATTAAAACTATTTTAATAGGTCACAGCGAGAGACGCCATGTTTTAGGTGAATCTCAAGAAGAAACAGCAAAAAAGTTTACTTTTTATAGTGAACTTGGATATAAAATAATTTATTGTATTGGTGAGCCTTTAGAAGTAAAACAACAAGGAATTGAACAAACTTTAGAGTATGTTTATGAGCAGTTTGTAGGAATTGATACAAATTATGAAAATTTAATTTTAGCTTATGAACCTGTTTGGGCAATTGGTACGGGAGTTACTGCAAGTAACACTGATATTACATCTATTCATTCAGTTATTAAGTCTAAAATATCAAAACCACTTTTATACGGTGGAAGTGTTAAAGTAGCAAATGTTGCTGAAATTTGTGCCTTAGATGGTGTTGATGGTGCATTAATTGGAACTGCTTCTTGGAAAGTAGAAGATTTTAAACAAATTATTGAAAATACAAAGGATTTATAGATGTTTATGAAAGGTAAAAAAGGTGTAATTTTAGGAGTTGCAAATAATAAGTCAATAGCTTATGGAATTGCAAAAGCATGTGCTGATCAAGGTGCGCAAATTGCATTTACTTATTTGAATGATTCTTTAAAGAAAAGAGTTGAACCAATTGCTAGTGAGTTTGGAAGTTCTGATTTAGTATATCCATGTGATGTATCAAATCCAGATGAAATCAAAGCTTTAAAAGAATCTTTAGAAAAAGATATGGGTCAAATTGATTTTATTGTTCACTCAATTGCATTTGCTCCAAAAGATGGATTAACAGGAAGATTTTATGATATTCCAAAAGCTTCATTTGATATTGCAATGGATGTTTCTGTTTACTCATTAATTGAAGTAGTTCGAGAATTAAAACCAATTATGAGTGATAACTGTTCTGTATTAACATTATCTTATTATGGTGGAGTTAAATATATTCCAAACTATAATTTAATGGGTGTTGCAAAAGCAGCTTTAGAAATGACTACAAAATATTTAGCAGAAGATTTAGGTCGTGATGGAATTAGAGTAAATGCTATTTCTGCAGGTCCAATTAAAACTCTAGCAGCAGCTGGAATTGGTGAGTTTAGATTTATGCTTAAATGGAATGAAGCTCATTCTCCTTTAAAGAAAAATGTAACAACTACTGAAGTTGGAAACTCTGGAATGTATTTACTTTCAGATTTAAGTTCAGCAGTAACAGGTGAAATTCACTATGTTGATTGTGGTTACAATATTATGGGTATGCCTGCTGTTTCTTTTGATGAAGAAGGTAAACAGACAATTGCCTGGGACGGAAATAAGTAGAAAGCCTAAGCTTTCGCACAATACCTACGTTGTCTAGAAAATTCAAAACAGTCACATACTTTAGTATGCTCTTGCTTTGAATTTTCTCTCCGCCTTGGTCTTGTACAAAATCTTACACTTTCTAAATACTTATTTATAAAGTGGAAGTTTTAATTTAGAATTTTTAGAATTTTAAATTAAAATTTTAATTAAAAAGAAAATAGGAAAATTATAAAAATGAACATTAATTTTAAAGAATTAGCAAACAAATATCAAACACCGTACTATGTATATGATTTTGATCATATTACAGAACAATATGAATCTTTAAAGGGTGCTTTTAAAGCAAGAAAATCACTTATTGCATATGCAGTTAAAGCAAACTCAAACCTTTCAGTTATTAAGCATTTAGCACAACTTGGAGCTGGGGCTGATTGTGTATCAATTGGTGAAGTTAAACGTGCATTAAAAGTTGGAATTGCTCCTTATAAAATCATTTTTTCGGGTGTTGGAAAAATTGATTCAGAAATTCATGAAGCATTAGAATTAGATATTTTAATGATAAATGTAGAGAGTGCAGCTGAGTTAAGTAGAGTTGAAACAATTGCAAAAGAGCTTGATAAGAAAGCTAGAATTTCAATAAGAGTAAATCCAAATATTGATCCTAAAACGCATCCATATATTTCAACAGGTTTACATGAAAATAAATTTGGAGTAGATTTAGATACTGCAAAAAGAATGTATATTCAATGTAAAAACTCTGATAACTTAGACCCTGTTGGAGTTCATTGTCATATAGGTTCACAGTTAACTGAACTTAATCCTATTAAAGAATCAGTAAAGATTGTTGCTGATTTAGTAAGAAATCTTGCAGCTATTAATATTGATTTATCATTTATTGATATTGGTGGTGGTTTAGGTATTGTTTATGATGATGAAGTTTTAATCGATGTAAATGAATATGCTCAAAGTGTATTAGAAACAATGTTTGGACTTGATATTACAATTGTATGTGAGCCTGGACGTTCATTAGTTGGGAATAGTGGAGCTTTTGTAAGTAGAGTATTATATGAAAAAGTAAATGGTTCAAAAAGGTTTGTAATTGTTGATGGAGCTATGAATGATTTAATTAGACCAGCACTTTATAATGCATCTCATAAAGTTGAAGTGTTAAATGATAATCAAGAATTTACAGATTGTAACTTAGTTGGTCCAATTTGTGAAAGTGGAGATTTCTTTGCTAAAAATATTGATTTACCACAAACACAACATAATGATTTAGTTGTTTTATATAGTGCAGGTGCATATTGTTTTACAATGGCTAGTAACTATAATACAAGAGGAAAAGTTGCTGAAATTGCTGTAGAAAATGGACAAGATAGATTAATTAGAAAAAGAGAAACTTTTGAAGATATAATTGCTTTAGAAGAAGAATTTATTAAATAAGCATTATCAAAAAAGGATTAGTATGAATGAAGTAGGATTAGACGCTTTAAGAGAAAAACTTGACAATATTGATAATGAAGTATTAAAATTAATCAATGAAAGAATGGAAATTGTACACCAAGTAGGAGTTGTAAAAGCTCATAGTGGTGGTGCAATATATAGACCTGAGAGAGAAAAATCTATTATTGATAGACTTGAATCTTTAAATACAGGTAAATTAAATAGAGCAGCAATTGAAGCACTTTTTCTAGAAATATTTGCTATTTCTAGAAACCTTGAATTACCTGAAAATGTAGCATATTTAGGACCTGAAGGAAGTTTCACACATCAAGCAGCTGAAGCTAGATTTGGTGCAATGAGTTCATATGTTTCTATTTCTTCTATAAAAGGTATTTTTAGAGAAGTTGATACTAAAAAAGCTAGATTTGGAGTTGTTCCTATTGAAAACTCATCAAATGGTATAGTAACAGATACAATTAATTGTTTAAATACATATAATTTAAAAATTATTGCAGAAGTTGTTCTTGATATTCATCATACATTAGCATCAACTTGTGATAAAATTGAAGATATAAAAAGAATTTATTCAAAAGATATTGCTTTTGAACAATGTAGAAAATTTTTAACAAATTTTGGACTAGATGAAATTGAACATATTCCAATTGAATCAACTACTAAAGCTGCAAAAATTGCATTTAATGAAGCAGGAAGTGCAGCAATTTGTCCTCATGTTGGTGCAAAACTGCATAATCTTCCAATTTTGTTTGAAAATATTGAAGATAAAGACAATAATAAAACAAGATTCTTTATAATAAGTAACTTCGAAAATGCACAAAGTGGAAATGACAAAACTTCTATTTTAGTTACGCTTTCAGATAAACAAGGAGCATTAGTAGAATTTTTAACAGATTTTAATAAAGTAAATATTAATTTAACAAAGATTAAATCACATATTGTTGAAGGAAATTCAATCTTTTTTATTGATTTTGATGGACATAAAGATGATGATAATGTTAAAGATGTATTAGAAAAATATAAAGATAACGTAAAAATTTTAGGTTCATACGTTAAAGAAATAAATGATATTTAATAGATTATATAAATACAGGAAAAAAAATGAATTTTAATAAAGTATTAGACAATGTTTCAATTTATGAAGCAGGTAAACCAATCGAATTAGTAGTTCGAGAATATGGAATTAATCCAAAAGATATTATAAAATTAGCATCAAATGAAAACCCTTATGGAACTTCACCAAAAGTTACAAAAAAAATACAAGAAATTGCAGGAAATATGTTTGTATATCCTGATGATTCAATGTATGAATTAAAAGATGCTTTAGCTTCAAAATTTGAAGTAAAACCTTCAAATATTATAGTAGGTTCAGGAAGTGATCAAGTTTTAGAATTTTGTGTACATGCAAAATGTGATGATAATTCAAAAGTATTAATGAGTAAAACTACATTTGCAATGTATGAAATTTATGCAAAACAAACAGGTTCTACAATTATTAAAACAGTTGACGATGAACATAACTTAGAGCAGTTCTCTGAAATGTATAAAGAACATGGAGCTGATATTATCTTTCTTTGTTTACCTAATAATCCTTTAGGTGAATGTTTAAATAAAGATGATGTTTATGCTTTTTTAGAAACAGTTGACAAAGACACTTTAGTAATTGTAGATGGTGCTTATCAAGAATATGCATCTTTTAAAGATCCTAAGAAAAAAATTAATCCAAAAGATTTAATTGATACTTTTCCTAATTGTATTTATTTAGGAACATTTTCAAAAGCTTATGCCTTAGGTGGTATGAGAGTTGGTTATGGAATTGCTCAAGATGGTATTATTGAGGCTTTATATAAACTTCGAGCACCTTTTAATATCACTACTTTAACACTTGCAGCCGCTATTGAAGCACTTAAAGATGAAGAATTTGTTGATTCTTGTATTGCTTTAAACTTTGAAGAAATGAGAAGATATGAAGAGTATGCAAAGCAAAAAGGCTTTGATTATATTGATTCATATACTAATTTTATTACATTAAAAGTTGGAGATTCATATTCATCAAAAGCTGTAGCTCAAGAGTTATTACAGCGTGGTGTAATTGTGAGAGATTTAACAGGATATGGAGTAAATGCTATAAGAATTACTATTGGTTCAAAAGAACAAAATACAAAAGTTTTTAAAGTATTAGATGAAGTATTAGAAAAGTTAAAATAAACTTTGGAAAATAACATGAATATAAAAGATAAATCACTAGAAGAGTTAGAAAAAGTATCTCAAGATATCAGAGATAGAATTATCGATGTTGTATCAAGAAAAGGTGGACACTTTTCTTCAACTTTGGGTGCTGTTGAATTAACTGTAGGTATGCATAAAATTTTTGATGCATATAGTGACCCTTTTATATTCGATGTTTCTCATCAATGTTACCCTCATAAATTGCTTACAGGAAGATGGGATGAATTTGAAACAATCAGACAATTTGGTGGATTAAGTGGTTTCACAAAACCAAATGAATCTGATGCTGATTATTTTATAGCAGGACATAGCTCAACTTCTATTTCATTAGCTGTTGGAGCTGCTAAGGCTATAAAATTAAGAGAAGAAGATAGAGTTCCTGTTGTTATGATAGGCGATGGTTCTATGACTGCTGGAATGGTTTATGAAGCTTTAAATGAATTAGGCGATATAAAACTTCCTATTGTAATTATTTTAAATGATAATGAAATGTCAATTGCAAAACCAATTGGAGCAATTTCAAAGCATTTATCAAAACTTCTTGCTGGTAAAACTTATCAAGGTTTCAAAGGAAAAGTTAGTACATTTATAGAAAAAAATATGCCAGAAGGTACTACTTATATAGCAAAAAGAATGGAAGAAGCATTAAAGCTTATAACTCCAGGAATTTTATTTGAAGAAATGGGTATTGACTATATTGGACCAATTGATGGGCATAATTTAAAAGAAGTAATTGATACTTTACAACTTGCAAAAGATATGGGTAAACCTGTAATTGTTCATGCACGAACTGTAAAAGGTAAGGGTTATGAAATAGCTGAAGGTCAACACGAATGTTGGCATGGAGTAGGTCCTTTTAATGTTAAGGATGGTGTTTTTGTTAAAAAAGATGCTCCAAAAGCTGCGACTGCAGTATTTGCTGATGCTTTAATAAAACTTGCAAGCAAGCATGAAAATGTGGTTGGCGTTACAGCTGCAATGCCAAGTGGAACAGGAATTAACAAACTTATGGAAAAATTCCCAACAAGATTTTGGGATGTAGCAATTGCTGAACAACATGCAGTTACTTCAATGGCAGCTATGGCAAAAGAAGGTTTTAAACCCTTTATTACAATTTATTCAACATTTTTACAACGAGGGTATGACCAAATAATACACGATGTTTGTATTATGGATTTACCTGTTGTTTTCGCAATAGATAGAGCAGGAACTGTAGGAAATGATGGAGAAACACATCAAGGTGCTTTTGACATTTCTTATTTAAGATTTATTCCTAATATGATTGTATTTGCTCCAAGAGATAATGAAACATTAGAGTATGGTTTAGAGTTTGCATATACACTAACAAGTCCTAGTGCTATTAGGTATCCAAGAGGTGCTTTTACTGCTATTGATTTTCCTTCAAGTCCATTTGAATTGGGGAAAGCTGAAGTATTAAAAGAGGGTACATCTTCAAAAGTATTTATAGCTTACGGTTCTGCTGTTGGTCGAGCTTGTGAAACTGCAAAATTACATAAAGACGATATTGCAGTTGTTGATTTAAGATTTGTAAAACCTTTAGATACTAAATGTTTAAAACAATTATCTTCAAAATATGATGAATGGTATATTTTTTCTGATTCACAAAAACAAGCTGGAGTTGGATCTGCTATTTTAGAATTTTTAAGTGAAGAAAATATATCAAATGTGAAACTTACATCTTTTGAATATGAAGATGCTTTTATTGAACACGGTGATACAAAACTTATTGAAGAAAGTTTAGGTTTATTACCAAGTCAATTAGTAGAAAAAATAAGATAAATAATTCAGAACTAGAATGTAAAGTTTAGTTTCTGAATTTTATCATATCCATAAATATCATTATAAAATGATAATTTACCATTATTAACTTGTATTGTTTGATATGTTAAATGAATAGCTAACTTTTTATTAAGTCTTACGGTACTTGTTCTTTGACTATCATATATACCTCTTATTTTTTTATAAGAATATTTAGTATAGTTTGTTGATAAGTATTTCATTAAACTAACAGGATGCTCTAATCTTATACAACCATGACTTACAAATCTAATTTTTTGTCTATTTGATTTAAATCTCCAAGTACCAATTGTATCATGCATATAAACTGTATAATCATTTGGAAAAATAAATTTCATTCTTCCCATTCCATTTCTATTTGAAGGAAGTTGGGTAAATTTGTATGGAATATATTTTGCATTTTTCTTTAAATACTTTTTCCACTTAACATCATTGAATTTAATTTTTTTAGAATCAAATTTGTAGTTTTTTCTGATTACTATATTCTTTTTTCTTAAATAGTTTTTATCTTTTAAAGCTTTTGGAATAATACTACTTTTTACAATAGAATCAGGAATATTCCACGTTGGATTTACTATGAAATATGATAATTTACTAGATAGTATTGGAGTTTGTGCATCAACAGCACCAACAACAGTTCCAAAACTTTTAGTTTTTTTACCACTTTCATAAAAAGCAAAATTATATGTAGGTATATTTAATTGGATAAAATTGTAATTATTCGCATATTTAAGAAGTTTTAGTCTTTCAATATTTAGTCTTAATTTAAAAAGTTTTTTTTCTGATAAAGAAGTGTTTTTAAGCTCTTTAATAAGTGCAAAAAATTGTGGGTGTTTTGGTGTATAAGTTTCTAATATTGAATCTACACTTTGTTTATTTAAAGAAAATTTATTTAATAGTTTTTCTTTATCAATATCTACATTATATACCTCATAATCTTGATTAGCATCTATATATTTTCTTTGTTTTAGTTTCTTTTTAAAAGCGCTTTGATTAATACATGAATTACTTAAATTTTTTGTATAGTTATAAAATAGTTCTTCAATTTTTTCTGACATATCATCACTATTTTCTAAATTTAAGATATTTAGATATGCATTTTTTTGAGCACATAAAGATGCATATTTATCATTTTTAAGTATATTTAAAAATTCCTCTTCATTTGAACTTAATTTTTTTACTTCTTTTATTTCAATTTGTTTTTTTATTTTTATATTTTGAACTTTTGGCGAAGTATTTAATATGTTATTATTTTTATTTATAAGCGTTTTATTTTCTTCTACACTTTTACTAGCACATCCACTTATTAGTATAAGTAGAGTTATTGAGCTGATGATATTTGTTATTTTCATTATTAATCCATATAGATTATTTTATTGAGAGTATATAATAAAATAGTAAACAGTTTTCTTATTTTATAAAATTGTTAGTGTTAATTGTATATTTTAGTTAAAATATTGTAATTAATTAAAAAAATATTTAAGGCAAATTTTATGAGTACAATAAATAAAAATCAAACAAATTTTATATCAAATGAAGAAAAAAGATCCAGAGTAAAAGCTGCATTAACAAATCTTTTCATAGGCGATGCATTATCAATGCCTGTTCATTGGTTTTACAATCCTTTTGACATTATAAAAGCTTTTCCTTCTAATGGAATTACAAAAATGCAAGCAGCACCAAAACATCATCCTAGTTCTATTATGAATCTTCATTCTACTTCAAGTGGAGGAAGAAAGAGTAAAAAAAACTTAAATGAAAAAGAGATTGTAGGTGATGTTATTCTAAAAGGTAAAGCTCATTTATGGGGTATTTCAAATGGACATTATCATCATGGACTTCAAGCTGGTGAAAATACACTAAATGCATGGTGTGCTAGATGGCTTATGAATAGCCTAATACGATATAAAAGCTATGATTCAAAAGTTTGGATAAAAGAGTATGTGAGCCTTATTACAGATGAAAAACCTAATCATCCTGATACTTATGCAGAAAGTTGTCATAGAGAATTCTTTTCAAACTATATATTAGGAAAAGATTTAGAAAAATGTGGAGCTGTAACTCATGACACACCTTCCATGGGAGCATTAGTTAGTGTAACACCACTAGCCTTGGCTTTATTTACCATAATGTCTTTAGAGCAAACGCAAGAGCAGTGTAAAAAGCATGTATTTTTAACTCATCCTGATAAAGGTTTGATGTTTGTAGTTGATGCTTATGTAAATCTTTTGTATATTTTACTTAATCGTGATAGCAAAGAATGTGTTGAAGATGAAATTATAAAAGCTTCAAGTGTAATTCCTGGTACAAAATTGAAAAAGCTTCTTGAAAAAGATAAAGAAGACTCATATGTAGTTGGACGAACTTATTCTCTTGCTTGTTATATTACTGATTCATGGCCTAGTGTTTGTTATTTAGCTTGTAAGTATTTTAAAGATCCTAAAAAAGCCTTATTAACTAATACAAATTTAGGAGGGGAAAATGCTCATAGAGGTTCTGTTTTAGGAACAATTGTAGGATTAGCATCAAATAGTTTTGATGAAGATTTATATAAGCAATTAGAACAACACACATCATTAGATAAGCAAATTAATGAATATCTTGATTTATTTTATCCTAAATCAGAAAGTGCGTGAGGATTTCCATCAAGATATAAAGGCTTGAAATTATCTTGTGAATTTATACTTAAAATAAGTTCATTTTCTTCTTCTAAAACTTCTTTAACTCTTTGCTCAATTATATTCAAAATGCAGTTTTTATCATCACTGCATTTTGAAATATCAGCTTTAATTTGAAGTGCTTTTTCTTGTATTGTTTTTATATCTTCATCTTGCATGTTTTCTCTAACTTTTAAAGCTAAGACATCTTTTATGCAATCTTTGTCATTTCCACAATCTTGAATATTTGCATTAATTTTTTTAGCTTTCTCTTTTAATATATATAAATAAGTATCCATAAATATCCTTTAATCCATAAAAATCTTTAATTTTTCAACACAAAGTCCCATAGCTGTACTTTCGTATCCTTTTACACTTTTTATATAAGGTTTACAAAAGCCTTCAACCATTATAGCACCTGCTTTTCCAAAGCATTCGCCTGATTTTATATATTCTTCAACAGCATCTTTTTTAAACTTCTCAAACTCATAAGTTGTTATTGAAATATCAATTAACTCTTTATTTTTTGATTTATAAATCATACATGTAATTACTGAAGTTTTATTTCCACTTTGTAACTCTAACATTCTTCTTGCATCTTTTTCATCTTTTGCTTTTCTTAAAAGCTTGCCATTTGATGTTACTACACTATCTGATACTAAAAGTGGCATATCTTCAACACCGTATTTTTTATATAATTCATTAAACTTACC
>CALKDR010000006.1 GCA_938084175.1 uncultured Campylobacterales bacterium | reverse complement strand
TGGATAGACTTAGAATTGAAGGAGAGAGTAACTTCTTAGAATACCTTCCAAAAGACTCTAGAACAGATTATTTCAATTCATGGTATCAAGGATGGTTAGCATCACAGTTAAGTGTTTATATTCCATCACAAGTGCAAAGTGCTATAAAATACAAAACAGAAGACTATAAACAAGAGTTTATTGAAGATGTATTTGCTTATACAGGTTTACAAAAAGATTCTATTAACTTTATCAATAAAGGATATATTGAGTCAAAAATAAAAGATACATATACTAAAAAAGAAGAAATTGAAGAAACATTTAAAACCTTAACTTTGCCAAATTCTTCAAAATTAATAGAAACTTTTACAGGCTCTAAATCAAACCTTGCACACATTAGAATCAAAATGAATAATGGAGAAAATCTAGTTTATACAATGGTGATTAATAGATGGCATAAAAATGTTGCATTACTATTTTCAGAAGATTCAAGACTAGACGCATCAAAAGATACAGTTAATTATATAAAAGGTTTTGTAGGTTCTTATCCAAACGCTTTTGTAGAGGTTAAGCAAAATGATTTAAAAGAATTCTTTAATCTTCTAAAAAGTTATAATCATAGTAAAGAACACAAAAAAGAGATTTTAAAATATGTTATTAATAGAGCAAATCCAAATTTTTGGAAAAGCTTTGATTGGTTTAATAATGAATTTAAAAGACAAAATAGTTTACATTATGGGTTAATGGATTTAAATAGATATATAAGTAAAGCAGTTAATCAATAGTATATTAATAAATCGTTTAAATTTTTTTGATATAATCGTGATATTAAAAAGTAATACAATATATAAATATAATTAAGTATATAAAATTTAGGAAATAAAATGATTGAACAAATAGATAAACAATACGTACTTCAAACTTATGCAAGAAACTATGTAAATTTCAAGAAAGGTGTAAATGCAACACTTTTTGATGAAAATGAAAAAGATTATATTGATTTCACATCTGGAATTGCTGTAGTTTCTGTAGGACATGGAAACAAGAGAGTTGCAGACGCTATTTATAATCAAGTAAGCAATATTACTCATATATCAAATCTTTATGCAATTGAACCACAAGCACTTCTTGCTAAAAAAATTGCTGAACTTTCAAATATGGAACTTGGAGTATTTTTCTCAAACTCTGGAGCTGAAGCAAATGAAGGTGCTATTAAAATTGCTAGAAAATATGGTGAAACTAATTTTGAGAATAAAAGATATAAGATTATAACTTTAACACACTCTTTTCACGGAAGAACAATTACAACAGTAAAAGCAACAGGACAAGAGTCAATGCATACACCAAACTTTGCACCATATCCTGATGGATTTTCGTATAACCATTCAATAGAAGATGTTTATAATGCTATTGATAATGAAACTGCTGCTGTTATGATTGAGCTTGTTCAAGGTGAAGGTGGAGTTCAACCTCTAGATAAAGAAGAAGTTCAAAAATTAGCTAAATTCTTAAAAGAAAAAGAAATACTTCTTATAGTTGATGAAGTTCAAACAGGTGCTTTTAGAACAGGTGAATTTCTAGCTTCAAATGTATATGAAATACAACCAGATATTATAACAATGGCAAAAGGTTTAGGTGGTGGAGTTCCTATTGGTGCAATTTTAACTACGCATAAAGATATCTTAACTTTTGGAGATCATGGTTCAACATTTGGTGGAAACTTCTTAAGTACAAGAGCTGCTTTAGAAGTGTTAGATATTTTAGAAGAGACTAAAGACTCAGGTGCTTTAGATGAAACTATTATTTATTTTCAAAATAAACTAAGCCAAATATATAAAAATCATACGAACTTATTTACAAAAGAAGTAGGACTTGGTTTAATGAGAGGATTAAGAGTAAAAGATGCAGATACATTAACTCAAATTATAAACGAATCATTTGATGAAGGTGTTTTAGTTTTAAAAGCTGGAAAACATACATTAAGATTATTACCTCCTTTAACAATTTCAAAAGAAGAAATTAATGAAGGATTTAAAAGGTTAGAAAATGCACTTTCAAAAATCAAGTAATATTAAACTACTATTATGTTCTTTAATATCATTAAATTTATTTGCAAATGAGTTTTCTTTAAATAATCAAGATATTTTGTCAGATACAAGACAAAAAAGTTTTGATTTATCACAAGAAAAGTCAAATGAAGATAGTTCAAAACTAAAAAAAGATTGGATAAATCCAATTACTTATAAATATACTAAAAATTTTGGTGAAGAGTATAAAAATGAAAAATCAGTAATTTCAATAGACCAAGCAATTTTTAGAAGTGGCGGAATTTATGAGGCAATTAACTATGCCAATTCAACACAAAAATATTCAGATCTTGAAATATCACAACAAAGAAAAACATTAATACATACAGCAACAAACTATCTTTTTTTAATAAAGAAAACTGACTTAAATATTCAAAAAGCAAAGCTTTCTTTAATGAATGCAAAAATAGATGTAAATAGAAAGAAAGAACAAGTATTAAATGGCTTTTTAGATAGTTCATACTTAGATAATGCTCTTTTAACACAAAATACAGCAAAGCATTCTTTAATTGATTTAAAATACCAAAAACAAGAATTAATAAATAATTTTAGTAATATATCTTCAAAAGAATATACAAATTTTACTCTACCAACTTTAAAAATATTTAATGAAAAAGAGTATTTAGAAAATAATATTGAAATTAAAAAAGCTCAAGTAGATATTAATAAGAAAGATCATTTTAAAGGTGTAACAAGAGCTAATTATTTGCCTAGTGTAAATGCTTTTTATACTTATACTAACAATCATTTCAAAGATGGGATATCATCTTTAGACAATAATTCACAAGTTTATGGTTTAAGAGTTACTGTACCTTTTGATTCTCGGACTTTTAATGATATTGAAAGTAAAAAGCTAGATTATTTAAAATCAAAAGTAGACTTACAAAATAAAATTACAGATGAAAAAACATACTTTAAATCAAAGCTTGAAAAAATTAGTATGATTGAAGATAGAATAAATGTAACAAAAGAAGATTTAAGCATTTATGAATCTATTTTAAATATTATTTATGAAGAAAAAGAAGCACAATTGAAAACTCAAAGTGATTTAGATACATTAGAGAATTCTCAAAAAATCAAAGCACTTGATTTAAAAACTTATAAAATTGATAAACAAATTGAATTATTAAGTGTTTATGCAAAATTAAATTAGAATCTAAAAAGTACAAAAAAAGTACAAAAAAAAAGAGTTAAATCAAAAGATTTAACTCTTTACTAAATATAATATTTACTTCTTATCCTTAAAATTCAAATAATACTCAATCTCAGACTGTGTTAATATCTTAATTGTATTTGTACTTCCAGGCATTCCTACAGGATATCCTACTGTTGCTACATATGGTCCTTCTTTTTGCAGTAATCCTTTTTGCTCTAAAGACACTAGCATTTTTTGAAACATTTTAGATGCGTGTGCTTCTTTTATAGTTCCTATTGGTTTAACTCCCCAAACTGCTGTTAATGAGTTTAGTATTTTCTTTTTATGTGTAAAAGTTAAAATAGGTGTTTTTGGTCTATATCTTGACATTTTAATAGCTGATTTTCCTGAACTTGTTAGTGCTAAAATACCTTTTGCATTTAAATCATCTGCTAATTTTACTACAGTTGCTTGTATTACATCAAATTCATCTAAGTAATCAAATTTATTTTGTTTATTATAGTTATAGATATCTTCTGTTCTTGAGATAATATTACTCATAGTATCTACTACATTAACAGGATCCTCACCTACTGCACTCTCTTCACTTAACATTACAACATCTGTTCCATCTAACACTGCGTTTGCTACATCTGATATTTCTGCTCTTGTTGCTCTTTCATTTTCAGTCATTGAAAGAAGCATTTGTGTTGCTGTGATTACAGGCATTCCTACATTATTTGCTTTTTTAATTAGCATTTTTTGAATAGTTGGTACATCATAGTAAGGTACTTCAATACCTAAATCACCACGTGCTACCATTAGACCATCTGAGTGTTTAATAATATCATCAATATTTTCAACAGCATCAAACTTTTCTATTTTAGCTATTAGTTTTCCTTTATAGCCATTTAATAGTTTTCTAGCTCTTTTCATATCATTACCATTTTGCACAAATGAGATTGCGAAGTAATCTACATTATTTGCTACACCCCAAGCGATATCTTTTTCATCTTTTTTAGTAATTACATTAATATCAATTACAGTGTTAGGAAAGTTGACACCTTTTTTAGAAGATAGTATTCCGTGGTTTTCAATACGAGCAATTACTTCACCTTCTATTTGAATTACTTTAGCTCTAATAGTTCCATCATAAAGATAAATATATTCATCTATTTTAACTTTTTCTAAAATATCAGGATAATTAATAGAAACTACATATTTTTTATCTTCTTTTTTATATCCAACAATTTCATCTTTTAAAAATGTAATTTCATCACCACGTAATAATTCAAAAGGTTCTTTTAAATCCCCTACTCGAACCTTCGGTCCTGAAATATCTTGTAATACACCAACTGTTGTATTTAAGTTTTTCATGGCAGTTCTAATATTATTTAA
>CALKDR010000005.1 GCA_938084175.1 uncultured Campylobacterales bacterium | reverse complement strand
AAATCTTGTGTTAAATCATTACTCAAGTACTAATTCCTTAAAATCACTTCTTGTGTTTTTAATTGGAATATTTGATTTTGCACGTGCGGTATAAACAAAAGAAATCTTTGCATGATCACTTTTATTTTTACTTGCGTGGTGTAAAGTTTTACAATGAAATAATACAACATCACCTTTTTTTAAATCCTGAGAAGTTTTTGTAAGTATTAATTCTTGATTCTCTTTATTTTCATCTAGAAAATTTGAATTTTCATCAAATCTATCTTTTGAGAAATTGATTTTATGAGATTTTGGAATAAATTCTAAAAGACCGTTTTCTAAATATTCATCTCCTAAACTAAGCCATACTGAAACTAAGTCATCATTTTTAAAATGCCAATATCTTCTATCTTGATGCCAATAAGTTCTTGTGCTTTCATGTGGTAACTTAGTCATAATTGAATTATGATGAGCTAATGTAAGAACAGGAGTATCATTTAAAATTTGTTTTAAAATTGGTCTTATTTTTTCATTTTCCATCCAATTTTTAAATATTTCTTCTCTATCGTATACCTGTCTTAATCTTCTAACAGTAATTTTTTCTTCATTAACATTCATATACTCTTGTTCACTCTCAATTGGAGCTTCTTTTCTTTTTAAGTGTTCTTTTGCTTTTTCTAGAATTTCATCACATATTTCTTCATTTAAAAAGTTTCTTAATATTAGATAACCGCTTGAATTGAATTGTTCTAATTGTTCATTTGATAGTTTCATTTTTTTCTCTTAATGTTATTGGTTTGTTATATTATAGTGGAAATTCTATTTTTCTTTGATTATTCAATAATAAATTTTATTTATAATATTAATTATTATTTAAGTTCTGGAGCTTTATAATCAAGAAATTTTATTTCAAGGTAAAATATTTTACTCAAAGGAAAGAAGGAGCTTGAAACTTCTTTCTTTAATTTGCAATATAATAAGTATATCTTATAAAACTATTATTATAATTAATTATAACATAAGAATATAGATAATATAATTTCCTAATTTAGTTGTTAACTAAAATATTTTTATAAGGAAAATTATATGAAAAAAATATTCGCAATCACTTTAGCTACTATGCTATTTATTCCAAATTTACTAAGTGCAAACTTGGCAAAAGGTCTTAATGTTGTAGTTACATCATCTGATGCTCAAACACAACAAATGGCAATGGTTTTATCAATGATGACATTAAAACAAAAGAAAGAAGTTAATATGACTTTATGTTCTAGTGCAGGAGATTTAGCTGTTAAGGGTATGAAAAGTACAGTTTTAAAACCAATGGATAAAAGTCCAAAGATGATGTTACAAGCAATTATGAAAAAAGGTGCAAAAGTACAAGTTTGTCCTCTATATTTACCAAATGCAGGTAAGGATGCTTCTGTTTTATTAGATGGTATTACAGTTGCTAAACCAATGGATGTAGCAAAAGGTTTATTAAACACTGAATATCAAAATTTAAGCTATTAATATTTACTTAAAATATAACAAAGAAATATAAATTATATTTCTTTGTTTATAAAGTATTATGCCATTGAACTAAAGATATTCTTCTACCTTCTTTTACTTTTAAAACTTCATGTGTAAAAAATGGATTACTTGGAAATATAATCATCATTCCTACTTTTGCTTTTATTTTTATTTGTTCTTCATTTTCATCATATAAATAATTAAACAATAGTTCCCCACCTGTAAAACTATTATCTCCTACTTTTTCATCATATGAAGTTGTAAATAAAACACTTGATAACTTTCTTTCACTACTTACTGTTAAAAAACCAACAAGTTCATCATCTTTATATACCATGCTTGAATCATCACTATGCATTTTGTAGAAAAAGTCTTTTAAATACTCTAAAGTTTGAACTTTAGTAGATTTTGTAATAGGCATTTTAAAAAAGTCTTCAATTAAAGATTGATTCTTTCTAAAACTATTTTTATATATTGTTAAATATTTTTTGTTTAATTTATAGATATTTGTTTTTCTAATTGATTCATTAGTCTTACTAAGTATTACATTTTTTTTGATTTTTACTTTTGCTTTTTGGTAATTTCTATCTTTCTTGATTAAAGAATTGATTTCTTGACATGCTTTATCACTTATAAAATTTTCAATAATTAAATATGGATAGTCATAATATGGATTAGGTAAAAATTTTGTTTCTATATTAAGTGATATTAGAAAATCTGAACAGTAAATGTTATTGCTAATTTGTGTCATTTTTATCCTTAATCGTATTATATCTTAAATCCAAAAATATAAAACAAAATAAATAAACAGAAATACTATAGTAATTTACTTGTAATTATTTTAATTTTTAAAACCCATTTTTAAGAGACTTTTATTAAGTTGATTAAAATAGTAATGTATTAAATTAAAGATATTTTTAATTATATATGTTATAATCACAAAAATTAAAGTAAATAATACATAAAAACAAAATATGAACTATTTAGGAGTTAGCATGGCAGAAAAAGAATTATCAACAGTTGAAATACTAAAAGCATCAAGAAACCCATTAAGAGTTATTGATGATGTATATAAAGAAGCACAAGAAGGAATACCTTTAAGTGATGAATATATAGGTTTATTAAAATGGTATGGTATGTATCCACATATTAACACAGATGAAACTGAAGATAAAAAATATTTTATGAAAAGAATCAAACTAACTGATACTAAGATGAATTTAGCTCAGTTAGATGTAATGTCAAAAATTGGACTTGAGTATGCTCAAGGTTTAGTAGATATTACAGATAGACAAAATATTCAATTTCATTATATTCAAATAAAAGATATTCCTGCAATTTTCAAACTTTTAGATTCTGTTGGTTTAACTTCAAGAATGGCATCAGGAGATGGTCCAAGACCAATTATGACTTCACCTGTTGGTGGAATTGATGCTGATGAAATTATTGATGCTGGTGCTCTTGCACGTGAAGTTGATACTTATTTTGATGAAAATGAAGATAGATTCTGTAATTTTCCTAGAAAATATAAAATTGGAATCTCAGGATGTTCACGACATGCAGCTGCACATGAAATTCAAGATGTTGCTTTTACAGCATTTAAAGATGAAAATAGCGATGTATTCTTTGATTTAACACTTGCAGGTGGACTTTCTAAATCTAAGCAAATTGCTTTAAGAGCTAATAAGTATGTTAAGCCTGAGCAAGTTAAAGATGTAGCAGTTGCTTGTGCGGAAATTTTTAGAGATTATGGAAATAGAACAAATAGGAATAAAGCAAGAGTTAGACACCTTGTAAATGAGTGGGGTTTAGAAAAGTTTGTTGATGAAATTGAAAAAGTAATTGGATATGAATTACAAGATGGATTAACAGAACCTACAATTACTCCTTTAGAAAATAGAAACCATTTTGGTATTCATAAGTCAAAACAAGAGGGTGAATCATTTGTAGAGTTTGCTACTAATTCAGGCAGAGTTAATGGAAATGATTTCAAATTAATAAGTGATATTTGTAAAAAATATAATGCAGGTGGTATGGCTTTAACTTCTACTCAAAACTTTATTATTTATGGAATTAAAAATGAAGATGCATTAAGTCTAGCAAATGAGATTAACGATTTAGGTTATCCTTATGAACCATCAACATTTAGAGCAAGACTACAATCATGTACAGGAAAAGAGTTCTGTAAATTTGGAATTACAGAAACAAAAGAGTATGCAAAAAAAGTTGTACTTGAATTAGAAGAAAAGAATCCTGACTTTAAAGAAAGTGTTATGATTGCAATTTCTGGATGTGGAAATGGATGTTCGCACCCTCAAATTTCTGATATTGGTTTTGTTGGAACTAAAGTAAGAGATGAAGAAGGTAATAGAGTTGAAGGTTATGACGTATTATTAGGTGGACAACTTCATGGAGCAAGTGGCAGTAGAATTGCACATAAAAGTGGTGTAAAAGTTGAAGCTTCAAAACTAGTAGGTTTTGTAAGTGATTTAATATCTTCTTATAAGACAGATAATTTAGGTCAAGATTCTTTTAGAAATTATTTAAATACAGTTGAATTAGAAAAGTAAAAATATTATATGGAAGCTTAGTAAAGCTTTCCATATAAATCTAAATGTAATAAATAAACTCTTAAATCAAACTCTATTTGATGATAATCATCTTGTATAAAAGTACACAAACTATAAAAAGCTTTATTATGTTCTTTCTCTTTTAAATGAGATAATTCATGAACAACAATCATCTCAAGAAATTTTTCTGGAGCATTTTTAAATATTGATGCAACACGTATTTCATTTTTTGATTTTAATTTATTTCCTTGAACTCTTGATATTATTGTATGAAGTCCTAAGGCATTATTTATAACATTTATTTTTCCATCGTAAATTACTTTTGAAAGTTGATACTTTTTAAAATAGTCATTTTTAAAACCCATAACATACGAGTACAATGCTTTATCAGTTTTATAATTGTTCTCTTTTGGATATTTATTTTTTAAATAGGATGTTAACTTATTATTATCAACAAGTTTTTGAATTTGATCTTGTATATTTTGTGGATAGTGCTCTATGTATTTCATGATTATTTTGCTTTCTTTAAATTTCTTCAAAAGTATAGGTAAAAATATTTTGATTATCTTTATAACTTACGACATAAATAATATCGTATTTATCGCAAATATTCTTTACAATATTTAGTCCTAAACCTAAACCTTTTTTTGAATCTTCTTCTCTATAATTTTTTTCAAATATTTTATTTTTATTCTGTATCTCTTTTGCATAACTTCTAAACTCTAAAATGATTTTATTTGTATCTTCTAAATAAGATAGATTAATACTTATTGGTTTTTCTATATTTGCATATTTTATTGCATTTGAAATATTATTATCTATTATTCTTTCACACTCAAGAGTATTAATATATATATCAACATCTTCAACAATATTTGAGTTTATTTCTTTTAAATTCATTCTACAAATAGTTCCAAAAAAATCTATTCTTGATTGTAATAAGTCACTAAGGCATATAAAAGTTGGCTTATATTCTATAGAGTCATATGAAGTTATATATGCTAAGTCTTCATAAGAGTTTGACAACATACTAACAGATGCATCAATTGAATCTACAAACATATTTAATGAATCATCTGTTTGCTCTCTAATCATTTCTGCATTCATTAAAATGCTAGAAAGTGGTGTTCTTATTTGATGAACTGTATCTGCAATAAACCTTTGTATATCATCTCTTACATCTTCTAATTCATGATGATTTTTTTCTAGTTTTGAAATGAAAATATTGATAGAATTAATAACAAGTCCTAATTCATCTGATGAAATACTTGAAAGCCTTTTATGAAAATTAGCTTTTCCTGAAGCAATGCTTTCAGATTCTTTTACTATTTGATTTATTCTTGAGCTTATATCTTTATAAATATAAAATAGTACTAATGAAGATAAAAAAATCCATAAAATAAATGCATAATTGCTATCTAGTAATATTTCACTAGAAGCTGTATAAACAGTTGTAACATTGTTTTTAATAGCTTCTTTTGCTTTTTTACGTAAATCTCTTAATATTTCTAGTAGTTTATTATATTTTTCAACTACTATTGATGTTTTTATATGAATGTTTTCATAATTGTTTTTACTTATTATCATATCTTTAGATAAGTTAGAGGCTTCTATATAATAATTATTAAAAGCTTCTTCTAGATTTAATAATTCACTTTTCAAATCACTTTTTTCTATTGCTTTTAAATTTTCTCTAAACTTTTTTGCATAAATTTCAGAATCTTTGATTATATCTAATTCACTTACATTCACTGCACTTTGCAATTCAAAGGAGATTTTTTGTAATAAAAATTCATTATCAAATATAATTTCATACAAAGGAATAGATTGTGTATTTATTTTTTCAATATTTTTTTTCATATAACTTGTACTTGATAATATATAAACAAAAAATAATGAAAAAACTATAAATCCAAGTATTGATGGAATAAGAAATTTTCTTAATATTGATAAAGAATTATAATATTTTATAAAAAAATTTAAAAGACCAATAGCTTTATTCTTCATAGATTATCTTCCAATTATTTTTCATATTCTTTTTCTTAATATATATAATTGTATTTAAATTTTTTAATGCACCATGGATTTCTTCTTTATTCAATCTTCTAGGAATTGCTTTTCTTCCTGTAAATACAAGTCTAGCCCAATAGCTTGAATACTGATGTATATCTTTTTCAATTACTTCATTTACAAATCTTTTATGTAAATTTTCGTCATCTGATAATAAAGGATTTATTTTAATATCATTTATTACATTAACTTTTGCTAGATATAGATATTTAACTGCATCTTTTGATAAGTAATTTATTTCAGATTTTTTATTTGTAACTAGAACAACTTGTGCTTGTGCAAAAGTAGTGAATATAAATAGTATTAATAGATTAATTAATTTCATCATACACTCCTAAAACACAAAATCTATTACAAAAGAATAGATATTAGAATTTGAATTCTCATAGTCACCTGTAGGATTTAGATTAAACCCTCCGTTAACACCTTTAGGTCTAATTCTCTGGTATTCAAATTTTAAATCCATATTTTGGTTTATATGATATTTAAAACCTACTGTTTTTGTATCCTGCGAAACATTTTGGATTTTTAGTAATTCATTTAGCATAAAGTTGTCTGCGGTTACAGTGTTTAATGAAGTGTTCTTATCCATTTTAACTTTTGCATATGTAAAATATGGAATTATTGACCCAAACCTATATCCAAATGTTGTGTAATATCCAGAAGTACCTAAGTAAAATGAATCAACTTTTCTTTTTCCATATTCACTAGAAAAAATAAAATTATTATAATCTATAAATAAACCTAATCCAAAATATTCCGCATTTTTATCTTTCATTTCATATTTGTTTCGTAAGTTTTGACTTAGAGAACTAAAAATATTATCATCTATAAATTGGTTTTCTGTTGATATCTTTCCATGTAAGTATGAAGCTCTTGCTTCAATAACATCATTTCCAAAAGTAAAATTTATTGCTTTTAAGTCTTTTATTTCATTTTTAAATTTTTCATTTAGAGTTTGTATTGGAATATCAAACTTTTCTTGCCCATAACTTCCTTGAAGTGTATAGAAATATTTGTCGATAATATTAGAATAAATGAATTCTACACCATTATATGTATGCAATGGCATTAAACCATAAACTTCAATAGGTTCTCTAATCATAAGTTTAGAATAACCAATATTATTGTTATTTGAATTTTTGTAATAAGGTAGTTTGATTCGACCTATTTTAAAAATGAAGTTTTCATTTGAGTCATATTTTAAATATCCCCAATCAATAGAGGGATTTATATCTCCAAAATCATCTTTTTTTATTATTCCTTGTCCTATAAAAGATAAGTTATCATTAAATTCATATGTAGCTTGTAATCCTAATATAGAATCAATATAAGCGTTCACATCTTTGGAAGAGCCATATCCTGAATGAGGACCTTTTGTAAATGTATAATCACTATTGTCATTATAAACACCACCAAGTGTTCCAAAAAACTTAGTATCAAGTTTTCCATTTTCTGCATGTAAATTTAATGCAAAAAATAACGCTAAAATTAAAATAAATTTCAATTAAATTTCCTCTTTGATCTTTTTCAAGTTTTCTATTTTCTCCATATATTCTGCTTTTTTAGAATTTACAAAAGATATTCTATCTTCATTTAACTCTAAATATTGTTCTTTTGAATACTTAGCAATTTTAAATAAATAATTTCTTCTTGAAGTTAAGAAATCTTCAATCTTTTCAAAAGCAAAATTAGCTTTTAGCTTAGCTAGTATTTCATCTTCTCTTGGATGCTGAATAGCGAATCTTGTTGGTTCTTTTTTATATAATTCTTCTGATTCATGAATTTGTTCTTCAAAGTATGCAATTGTAGCTTGAGTTGTTTGAATATATGAGTAAGATAATGCACCATTAAAATATGCAAACTTTTTTCTAAGAGCTGATATGTTTTCTAATATCGCTCTATGGTATGTTCTTAAAACATTTTCATAAATTTTTGCTGCAAAGTGTCTTGTATTTGAAAATTCACTATCAGAAGCTATTTCTCTGTGTTTTTTTATAAGTTCATAAGGCTCTTGCCATTTTCTTACTTCAGTTTTAATATGTCTGTAAACATTCCTAAAAGCTTCATCAGTATTTAGTTCTATATTTTTAAGAAGTTTAATTGATCTTTTAAACATTTTATCAACTGTTTGATCATCATAAAATAAACTTTTGTAAATATTATCAGCATTTACCCAATATGTTTGAAACTCAATTTTTTCAATTTTTTCTGATTTTAAAAAGCCACCTGTTGATTCTTCGAATCTAAATGATGTTTTCTTTTGAATATTTTTATATGTTTCACTTGCGATTTTTTCCATAATACTTTCTAAAGAGTTATATATTGTGAATAGTTCTTTTGAGTATTTTTTATGTATATTATCAAACTGTTTAAGCACTTCTTCTTCACAAGATTTAAGAACATTACATAATGCATCATATACACCTAAAATTGTTTCATATTCTTTTATTAAAATATCACAAACACTTCTTAAATCCTTTTTAATTGCATACTCTTTTGATTCAGCTGCTTTTGGTCTCATTTCATGTTCAATAAAATCTAAAACTTCTTGAATATTTGACTCTTCAATTAATTTAAGATTTGAAGTAATATCTGAGTATTTGATTTCCATTAATTTATCTTGAAAAGAATTATATTTAGACTCAAAGAATGTTAATTTTTTAGAATCTAAATTTTCATTTAACTCTTTTTTAAAATCTTTTAAAATTGCATCTATTGAATCTTCAATAAGAACTGTTTTTTGTAAAGCTCTTGCATCAAGTGCCATTTTTGCAGAAATTGGTGTAACTTGAGCAAAATATTTACCAAATTTTTCTTTTACATAATTTGTTGTTGTCTCAACTTGTTCACTTGAAAACTTGTCTTTTTGGTTTAATACACATAAAGACTTATCTTTAAATAATTGCATATACTCTTCTAAAACTTTTGCTTCAGATTGTTTTCCTGCATTATCTATTAATGTAAGCCAAATTATTCCACCAACATCTCTTAATACACTTCTTGTAGTATCTGTATCGCTTTGAGATTGAGAATTAAGTCCAGGAGTATCAACAAATGATATCTCTTTTAGAATATCCATTGGAGCATATAAAGTAAGATATTTAATATCTTTCATCTCTTCATGTCTTTGATCTGTAAAATCTGAAATTGCTTCTATTGGAGCATATTCTTGAGCACCTGAGTAATAAGTGATTTTTAGTTTATACTCTTCTCCATAATTTATAAAATTTACTTTTGAAGTTACAGGAGTGATTCCTGTTGGTAAGATATTTTTTGAAAGTAGGGCATTTAAAAAAGTTGATTTTCCTGCTGAAAATTGTCCTGTTATTGCAACTTCCATTGGATATCTTGCACGTCTGATTTGTTTTTTTAGAATACTTTCTAATTGTTTTGAAGGAAAGAATTTCTCATCTAAAAGTTGATCTTGAATTTTTTTAATATCACCTATTAAACCTTCATCATATATAACTTCAACTTGTTTGTATGTATCTTTAAATTCATTAATAAAACTGTCTAATATTTTAAAGTTAGCACTCATTATCTTAATCCTTTAATATCATTAGAAATTTGATTTAAGTTTTTTATTTTTTTATGAATATTGATTGATATATCTGCTCTATTTTTATCATTGTTTTCAAATGAGTCTATTTGATTTTGTAATATGTTTTCTTCATCTTGAAGTTTTTGTTTTACTCTATTTAAAGGAGCATTTAATGTATCAAAAAATGTTTCTATTAAATAGCCTGATACTTTTTTAGCTTTAGCTTTTATATCTGTTTCAATACCTTCAAATTGCTCTTTTATAAAAGTTTCAATTTCTCTATCAAGTTCATTTAGTTTTGAAGCTTTTGATTTTGAAACAACACCTGTTATTTGAGATATTAATATTTCATTATTTGATGTTAAAAAACCTGATTTAAAATCATCTTGGAAAAAACCTCTTGCATCAAAGTTGTCATTTTTATGACCAATTACAAAACCAAAATCTTGATATTTTTGCTCACATTGCTCACCAATACTTTGTGATTTAACTATAAATTTATATCTATAATCTCTTATTACATCAATAATTCCATCTTTAATTGCAGTTTCAACAATTACTTTAATTCTTGTATTCTCAGGTCTTTTTTTAGTCTTTTCAAAACTATATCTTACATCTGATATAACTCTTTGTTTTATAACTGTTTGTAAATCTATAAGTTCACTTTCTAAAAAAGTTTCAAGTGATTGAATATATGACTTTGCATCATTTTTATAAAAAACGATATCTTCGCTCATAGCATCAAATATTCTTTTATTTACTACTTTTCTTTTTTCAAAATCTTTTAATTCTTTTTCTAGTTCTTCTTTAGATTTTGATAATAGTTTTAATTCATAATTTAAAGATAAGTTCTCTTTTTCTAATGTTTTAATTAATTGAGATTTAGCAGATTGAATTATTATCTCACCTTTTTGTGAACTTGAGCCAAATAGTGTTTCATTTAAATAGTTTTCTATTTCTAAAATACCTGTATCTTCCAAAGTAAAGCCAGCATCAAGTGCTTCTTGCTCTTTTCCTGTTCTATGTAATAATGCCATTTTCCCAGAAATTGGTATAAACTTAATTGTTTTTAAAATATAGTCAAGTTGAGAATCTTTATTTTGAGCTTTTAATTGTTTTTCAATTGATGATTTTGTATAAGAAATTACTTCTTCAAGTTGCTCTTTAGATACAGTATCTGCTCGCGTAATTACAACAAGTAGCTTTGAAATATTTTGATAAAGTAAGGCATCAATTATAAACTCGACATCTTTTAGTGTTGCACTTTGAGATACATTCATTAAATGTAACATCATATCACATTGACTAATATACTCTTTTGTAATTTCTTCTCTTTGAATAACAGGGTCATCTAAACCTGGAGTATCAACAATTTCTATACCATCAGATAAAAAATCAAGATTTGAACCTAATTCAACATATTTTACTAGGTTACATTTTTTGTTACTAGCTTCTGCTGAAGTGTATAATGATAAGTCTTCAATAGCAATTTCATCATATCTTGAGTTTTCTTGTATATATGAATTTAATTCATCTCCAAAAGTTTGGATTGTTTCATTTACATACGTTCTCATCGATTCAAGTTCTAAAGCAGCTTTTTCAATTTTTGACCATTCTTGTTTATTCCAATAGAAAACTTTTGCTTTTTCTGTAATATTGTGTTTTACTACTGTTAAGTTTGCTGTTTCAGGAACAACTGCGCTTCCTAATATTTCTTTTCCCATTAAAGCATTTAACATTGTAGATTTACCAGCATTCATAACACCAGTAATACCTATAGAGAATTTTTGATTGTTTAAGTAGTTTTTTGTTTCATTTATTTCTTCAATTGTTTGTTCATTCTGTATTTGTTTATTTATTTCAAGAACTACATCTTCTAAAATTGATTTTAATTCTTTAAATGATGATTTATTAGTTTTTAGAATCTCGCTATTTTGACTGTTTTTATTTTCATTAATATTTAATTCTTTATGATCAAATAATGAAATAAGTTTATTATAGTCGTCATTGTTTAACATTTCTTGACTTTTTAAATAATCAAAAGATTCATGTAAAATATCTATAAATTCATTAGTTTTATTTTGATGAATATTTTCTATTACATTATGTTGTAAGTGATTTAGTTCACTAATATTAGAAGGCGTTTTAATATTTAACTGTTGGCAAAATGTTTTAAATGATGTTAATGGTAAATATTTATCACAGTTTTTTCTAGTTGTACTTAAAATTAAAGCATAAATTGAAAAGATATCGTTGTTAATATTAGTATCAATTGGTTCTACATCTAAGTTTTGTTCGAATGTTATACCGTGGTAAAGTAAAAAATAGTCATTAGCTAAGCTCATAAAATCTCCCTAAAATACAAAAAGTTAAATATCAAAATTTGATACTTAACTTTTTATATTTGAATAATTTATAAAAGGGCTAAACCCTTTTATAATTATCTTAAAGCTACTAATTTTCTTCGTAAGTAAGCAATTTTATTTTGTAATGGTAAATGTTTTGGACAGTGATCTTCACATGCAAGTAAAGACATACAACCAAAGATTCCATCATCATCACCAATTAATTCATAGAAGTCTTCAGCAGTTCTTTTATCACGAGGATCTACTTCAAATCTTGCAACTCTGTTAAGTCCAACAGCTCCAACAAAATCTGGTCTCATAAGTTTAGTACCACAAGAAGCAACACAAATACCACATTCGATACATCTGTCTAATTCAAATGTTTCATCAGCTACATCTGGATCCATTCTTTCTTCTAATTTAGTAATGTCTCTTTCTTCGCCATTATCAACAATCCATGATTCAACTTTTTTTGACATTGCATCCATCCATTTACCAGTGTTAACTGATAAATCTTTGATAAGTTCAAAAGCTGGCATAGGCATTAATTGTAAAACACCAGTAGGGTAGTTTGCAATTAATGTTCTACATGCAAGTGCAGGTTTACCATTTACTACCATTCCACATGAACCACAAATACCTGCTCGACATACAAAGTCAAATGATAAATCTGGATCATACTCTTCTCTAATTTTCATTAAAGCAATAAACAGAGTCATACCTGGAGTTTCTTCAAGTTTATAATCAACGAAGTGAGGCTTTGAAACCTTGCTTCTTGGATTAAACTTAAGAACAGATATAGTTATTTCTCTACCTTTTTCAATACTCATTATAAGTCTCCTACTCTTTCATTTTTCTCTCTATAGTTCATTGGTAAATCAAATGGCATTAATGCATGTTGGATTTCGTGTCTATCTTTTCCATCTGCTTGCATTTTTTCTACTACTTCATCTACTTGCGCTTGTCTTTTTTCTGATAATTCATTTTCAATAATCATACCCTTAGCACCATAACCTCTAAATGCTGGAGGCATTTCCATCGTCATGATGTCTAATTCTTCATATGTAATTGTTGGCAAAGTATCACTTGGATTTGGCCAAGAAGTTAAAGTTCTATTTAACCAATTTGCATCATCTCTTTTTAAGTAATCTTCTCTGTAGTGTGCACCTCTAGATTCAGTTCTCTCTAAAGCACCCTTAGCAACACATAATGCAATTTTAAGCATTCTAGGAACTCTATACGCTTCTTCAAGTTCTGGATTACCAATTCTTTCTTTCGACTTAACATTAATTTGTTTAGTCTTTTTAAGTAAATCTTCTAATTCATTTACAGCTTCAGTTAATCCCTTACCATCTCTAAAAATTCCAACTTTTTCATCCATAAGGTTTTGCATTCTATTTTTAATTCTAAAAATATCTTCAGTACCTTCGTATGTTAAAATCTCATCAAGATATGCATCTTGCTCATCCATGAATTTTTGAACAGTTTTAGTTCCAATTACAACATCGTTTTCTATACAGTAATCAGCGAAATAGTTTCCAACAATCATACCAGCAACAACTGTTTCTGATACTGAGTTTCCACCAAGTCTATTAAATCCATGCATATCCCAACAAGAAGCTTCACCACAAACAAATAAACCACTTAATTTTTGAGATTCACCTGTAGGTTTAGTTCTAATTCCACCCATTGAGTAATGTTGCATTGGTAAAACAGGAGCCCATCCTTTTTTACCTTCATCTGCTGGATCAATACCATTAAAGATTTGACAGATTTCTTGAACATCTCTTAAGTTCTTTTCAATATGCTCACGACCTAAGATAGAAATATCTAACCAAATGTGATCACCGTATGGAGAAGGAACACCTTTACCATTTCTAATATGTTCAATCATTCTTCTTGAAACAACATCTCTTGATGCCAATTCTTTTTTCTCAGGTTCGTAATCTGGCATAAATCTATGACCATCAACATCTCTTAAAATTCCACCATCACCTCTACAACCTTCAGTTAATAAAATTCCTGATGGCACAATTGGTGTTGGGTGAAATTGAATAGCTTCCATATTTCCTAAAGTTGCTACTCCAGTTTCAATTGCAATTGCTGCTCCAATACCTTCACAAATAACGGCATTAGTAGTTTGTTTAAATACTCTACCATATCCACCTGTTGCAATTACAGTACCTTTTGCAACATAAGCTTCTAATTCACCTGTAATTAAATCTCTTACGATTGCTCCATAACATCTTTCATTTTCATGAATTAGTGATAATGCTTCTTTTCTATCTCTAATATCAACATCATATTTTAATGCTTGATTCGCAACACCAAATAACATAGTATGTCCTGTTGCATCAGCTGTGTAACAAGTTCTCCATTTTTTAGTACCACCAAAGTCTCTTGACATAATTAAACCATGTCTATCAGCATCTTCAGTAATTGTTGTTTTCTTAGCATTAATTACAGCTTCTCTTGAACCCTCACGAACTCTAGTCCAAGGTACACCCCAACCTGAAAGTTCTCTAATTGCTTTTGGTGCAGTATGTACGAACATTCTTGCAACTTCTTGATCACATCCCCAATCCGAACCTTTAACAGTATCAGCAAAGTGCATATCTTCGTTATCACCATCAGACATCTTAGAGTTACCTAAAGATGCTTGCATACCACCTTGAGCGGCAGCACTATGAGATCTTTTAACAGGAACTAATGATAATACTACTGTATTTAAGTCCTTCTTTTGTGCAGCAACAGCAGCTCTTAAACCTGCTAATCCTCCACCAATTACTAATGCATCACAGTAATTAATTTTCATTATGCGATTCCTCCAATAATTTTGTTTGGAATTTTATATTCCATAATTTGTGCAGTTGGTACATATCTTTCACCAACTTTTCCAGCTTTTGCATGGTCGTAACCAATTTTCATATAAGCAGCTAATGATGCAAATCCTAGTGCTAGGAAGAAAACAGTAAGTCCCCATTTAACTTTTTTAAGTGCAATTCTTGTAGCTTTTGGATTTTCTCCATCAAACCATCCCCATTTAACACATAATCTATAAAGACCAATTGTTCCATGTAATTCAACAGCAATTAATAATAAAATATATAATGGCCACATCCATTCAGACCAGATTCTATCAGCACTTGCATAAGGACCAATTGCATCTGAATTTGTCATAATAATATAAAGGTGTACAGAACCCAAGAAGAACATTGTAAATCCAGTTCCTGCTTGTGTAAACCATAGTTTAGTATCATCATGTTGCATATGTTTTGCATGTGCTCTCATTACTTGATACTCTTTAAAGTTACCTGGTAATTTTCTCATACCTAATGCTGCATGAGCAATAAATATTATGAATATTACTAAGGCTGTTATACTTACTAATAATGGGCTTCCTCCATCAATAATAAAACTAGCTTCTAAAAGTTTTGTAACTGTGTACATAAAGTCGTTTGATATTAATATTGAAGATACTAAAAGCATATGTGCCCACATGAAAAGTGCTAAAAATCCACCTGTAACACTCTGTAGATAATCAAGTTTAGCAGGTAATCTACTTTTCTTCCCCTCAACAGTTTTACCTAAATAGCCTTCTATTAGGTTACTCATATTCAATCCTTTCCAGTGATTTAATTTATTTTTTAATAGCATAATAATAGCGCAGATGTACTTCAGTATGGTTTATATATGGATGTATTAAAAATGTACATTTGTATAAGAATTAGATTGATTGGAGAATAGAAAAGCCCATTTAAAGGGCTTTCATTCCATAGAAGTTTTTATTATTTTTTAGAAAAAATAAAAATTTTATATGTTACGTATTAACACACTCTATTTTATAAATAGAGATTGAACGGCTGTTTGACTTAATGTAATTATAGCATCAATATTAAGAACTGGAATAAAGAATACAATTGCAGATCCAACTCCACCTAAAATAGTTAAAATAGCTACAAATGCAATAGCATATGTTGAAACTCTTTTATCATTAAATCCTTCAACACTACAAGTAAGTGGTGCAGGATAAAAGTACATTACAGCAATTAATTTAAAGTAGTAATAAACAGAAACAATTGTTGCAAGAACTGCTAAAACTGTAAGACCTATGTAGCCTGCATTAATAGCTTCTGTGAATACATAAAATTTACCTATAAATCCAATTGTTGATGGAATCCCAGCAAGTGAAAATAAAAAAATCGTCATCATCGCAGCTAAGAAAGGTCTTTCATGTGCTAAACCTTTAAAATCATCATATGTAACTCTTACATTTGTCTCTGAAATAATATGAGAAGCTAATCCAAATGCTCCAAGTGCTGATAATAAATAAGCGATTAAATAAAACATTGTTGCATATGCCGAATCAACATTTAAAATTTCTCCATCTTTGTATGAAAGTGCTATAAATGCTAATAATAGATATCCTGTATGAACGATTGAAGAAGCTGCCAGCATTCTTTTTACAATGTTTTGAGTTACTGCTAACCATGTACCAAATACTAAAGTTAAAACAATAATCACAGATATAATACCATCCCAAAAATCTATTATTGGAGCAATATCTTGTAATATCGCTCTTAAGAAAAATGAGAATATCGCAATTTTAAATGTAGATGCCATATAAGCAGTGATCACCATAGGTGCTCCTCTATATACATCTAAAACCCATGATTGGAAAGGAAAAGCTGCTATTTTGAAAAGAAAAGTAAATAGAATTAATGTTAATCCAATATAAACTAAAATCATATCATCACCTGAATGTGATGTAATATATGCTCCTATTTCTGTTAAGTTTGTACTTGCAGTTGCCCCATAAACTAAAACAGTTCCTAATAAATAAAACGCACCAATAAAGGCACCCAATACTAGATATTTGAAAATTGCTTCTACTCTTTTTGAATCTTCTGTATTAACTCCAACCATAATATAAACAGAAAATGAGGCAATTTCAAGTGCAATATATGCAGTTACTAATTCATTTGTATGACCTAATAACATCATTCCAAATAATGCAAATAATAAAATTGAGAAAAACTCACCTTTAAAGTATGCTCTATGTTGGAAATAATGCTCACCAATTAATAGTGTTAATATTGTTCCAAGTATTAATAAAATATCAAAAAAATTAGAGAATGTATCAAATATTAAAACATTATTTAACAAATCATTATATGGCTGAACAGAATAGATTTCAGTAAACCTTAATAAAGAAAAACCTAAAGCAATAAGTAAAAATAGTGTCGAAACAGTAATAAAACTTTTTACAGAATATTTTTCATACATACTCATAAACATTAGTGTTAAAGCACCTATCAATACAGTTATTGCTGGAATTAAATAGATAAATTCACTCATTTTGCTGCTCCAATATGTAAAATATCACTTAAGTAGTGAGTAACTGTAGGTTCAAATTTATCAATGAAAATATCAGGATAAATACCCATTAAAAATACTAAGATAACCCAAGGAGCAAGTCCAATTATCTCTTTTATTTTTAAATCTCTCATTTTTAAAATAGGGGCATTTTCTTTTCTATCTTCTAAAATTGCTCTTTGAAACATCCATAACATATAAGAAGCTCCAATTATTACAGTAAGTGCAGAGATATATCCTAAAGTATGATTGAACTCATAAATTCCAAAAATAATTAAAAGTTCTGATACAAATCCATTAGTTCCAGGAAGTCCTATATTTGCAAATAACATAATTGCAAATATGAAAGTTAAAATAGGAGCTTGTTTAGCAATTCCACCTAAATCTTTTATTGTTTTAAATCCTGTTTCCTCGTGAATTAAACCAATTAATAAAAATAAAGCACCAGTTGCAATTGCGTGTGCAATTATTAAATATAAAGCACCATTAATTCCATATTCATTTAATGAAAATATACCAGCAGCTATAAAACTTAAGTGAGATGCTGAAGAGTATGCGAACATTCTTTTTATATCATCTTGCATAAGTGCAGCGATTCCAAAATATACTAAGCCAAATAATCCAATAGCAACAAAATATACCGAGAATTCAATATAAATTTCTGGGAATATTGGAATCATAAATCTTACAATTGCATAAACACCAAGTTTTGCCATAATAGATGATAAAAGAAAAACAGCACCCGTAGGAGCATTTGAATATGTATCCATAATCCAAGTATGAAGCGGGAAAATAGGAATTTTAATTGCAAAAGCTGCAAGGAATGCTAAAAATAGCCAGACTCTTGTTGAATAATCTAAAGTTGTTATTTGCATTAAATCATTATAAGCAAAAGACCAAATTCCAAATTCAGAATGGTAAGCAACACCTAGGTATAAAATTGCTATAAACATTAACAAAGAACCTACCATTGTGTAAACAGTAACTTTTATTGTCGTGAAAACCTTATTGCCAAATCCGTATGAACCTATCATTAAGAATACTGGCAATAACATTACTTCCCAAAAGAAGTAGAATAAAACAACATCTAAAGATAAAAGTGTACCTGTAACTCCTGTTTGAACTAAAAGCATATTTAACCAATATCCTTTTGTTCTTCCTTCCCATAATAAAAGGTATGAAGTTGGAATTAAAATCGCAATCATCATTAAAATTGTTAAAGAAAAACCATCTAAACCAACATAATAGTTTATTCCATATGTTTCAATCCATTTTACATTTGTAACAAACTGCATTCCTGCACTTGGTTCAAAATCTATATAGATTTTAAGAACTAAAGCTAGAATTACTGTAGTAGTTAAAAATGCAATGTTTCTAATTGTATTAACATCTTTTGTAGTAAGCATTAACCCAAATGCAACAATCGCAGGTAAAAATATGATAAATGAAAGTATATCTGTACTCATACTATAATCCTAACTTAATATATAAATAAATAAATATGCAAGTCATTCCCACAAGCATAGTAGCTGCGTAGAATCTTACATTTGCATTTTGGATCATTCCAACTTTTTTACCAATTTTAATAAATCCATCTGAAGATTTCATTATAAATCCATCAATTATTTTATCATCTAGAATCTTGTCTATAAATGATGATAATTTTTTACTTGATTGAACAAATAGTATGTCATATAGTTCATCAATATAAAACTTATTTCCAATAATTCCTGTTTCTTCTTCAGGTTTGTATATATCAAATTTAGAATATTTAACATATGCTGCCATTATTCCTGTAGCTGCTACAATTATAGATAAAGCCATTAAAACAAATTCAGTTGTATGTGACATGTGAATAACTTTTGAATTTAATTGTGCTAACCAAGTATCAACTTGATGTTCACCTCCGAAAATTGCTGGGAAGTTTAAAAAACCTGCACCAATTGCACCAATTGCTAGTAAAGCTAAAGGAAAAGTTATCGTTCTTGATGTGTATTCATATTTTACTTCACTTTTTGTAGGTGCTACAAATAAAATAAAGTATAATCTAAACATATAAAATGCTGTCAAAAATGCTGTAAACATAGCAATGGCCCAAATTAAATATTGACCTTCTTGAAATGCTGCTGCTAAAATTGCATCTTTTGAAAAGAATCCTGAAAATGGAGGAATTCCAGAAATCGCAATTACACCAACTAAAAATGTAAATCCAATAATCGGTAATGTAGCTCTATGTTGTGCTATTTTAAATATATTTTGTTCATGATGAACTGCAATTATAATTCCACCTGCACCCATAAATAACATGGCTTTGAAAAATGCATGAGTGAATACATGAAATAATCCACTTGAATAAAAACCAAGACCAACAGCTATAAACATATAACCTAATTGACTCATAGTTGAATAAGCAAGGATTTTTTTGATATCTGTTTGTCTTGTTGCAATAATTGCAGCAAAAAGAGCAGAAAAAGCACCAATATAAGCAATAAACAATCCAATATCTTCCATTCCTGAATAAAGGAAATGAAATCTTGCAACCATATAAACACCAGCTGTTACCATAGTAGCCGCATGAATTAATGCAGAAATTGGAGTAGGTCCTGCCATTGCATCAGGAAGCCAAACATATAAAGGAATTTGTGCAGATTTACCCATTGCTCCTACAAATAGTAAGATTCCAGATAGAACT
This sequence comes from uncultured Campylobacterales bacterium, assembly GCA_938084175.1. Taxonomy (GTDB): domain Bacteria; phylum Campylobacterota; class Campylobacteria; order Campylobacterales; family Arcobacteraceae; genus Poseidonibacter. The sequence goes on along the minus strand of CALKDR010000005.1, from coordinate 22,569 downwards.
AAAAGTTCACTGCTTGCATTTGCAGTATTTGCTTCAATAGATGCAAATGATAAATCAACTTCTCCAAGTGCAAAGAATAGTGTTACAACTCCAAGTAAGAAACCAAAATCTCCAACTCTGTTTGCTATAAATGCTTTATTAGCAGCAATTACATTCTCAGCTTTACCATAATGAAATTTAATTAAAAGGTAAGAACAAACTCCAACACCTTCCCATCCAATAAAAAGAATAATTGGATTATCAGCAAGAACCAAGATTAGCATAGATGCTAAGAATAAGTTAAAGTAAGCAAAAAACTTACCAAAACCATTATCACCTCTCATATAACCAATTGCATATATGTGAATTAACCATCCCACAAAAGTAACAAACATAGACATAAATATTGATAAATTATCACCTAAAAGTGTCATTCCAATATGTAGTTTATCAATATTAATCCAAGTAAATAAATCTTGTTTAAATATGATATTCTCTTCATTCATTCTTAAAAATAAAGATAATGTGATTAAAAAAGAAATAAGTGGAGTACCTGCACCTATAATTGAAAATGTTAAATCAGATACTTTTTCTTTTTTAATATGATAAAAATAGAACCCTGCATTTAATATTGCACCAAGAAGAGGAGCTAATATAATCCAAACTAATAAGTTTGTACTCATGTTCTCTCTCCTTGTTTTAAAGTATTAAAGATATCTGTATCAAGTGATTTTCTTGATCTATATAAAAGAATGATAACTGAAAGAAAAATAGCAGCTTCCGCAGCAGCAATTGCAATAACCATAACTGTAATTACTTGTGGATCCATATTAAAATGATATCGTGCAAATGTTACTAAAAATAGGTTGACTCCATTTAACATCATTTCAATTGACATATAAATTACAAAAATATTTCTTCTTGCAATTACACCTATTGCTCCAATAGAAAAAAGCATCATTGCTACAAATGCATAAGATGTTAATGAAATCATGATTCTTCTCCGGCATTATTGATTTTTGAGTTTCTTTTTTTTGCAAGAACAACAGAACCTATAAGTGCTACTAATAAAAGAATTGAAATTAACTCAAATGCTAATAACCAATTATTATATAATTGAAGTCCTATTGGTTTAATATCTCCAAAATCTGTATCAGAAATTGAGAAGTCTTTAGCAGGTAATTTAGCAACTGCTTTTAATATTAAAATATTTAAAGGAATCATTATAATTGCACCTAATGCAATTAATTGAAATTTTCTAGGCTCTTTTGGTAAGTCTTCTTCTCTAATATTCAAGAACATTAAAATAAATAAAATTAAAGTCATAATTGCACCTGCATAAACAATAATTTGAACTAAAAAAAGAAAAGTTGCATTTAAAAGTGCAAACATTCCAGCAACACTTAACATTGAAATTAAAACACCAAGTGCAGAATACATAGGATTTGCATAAACAATCATTGCAATTGCACCAGCAATTGCTAAAAAAGCTAAGGCTATAAATATAACATCAATCATCACTTAAATCCTTTGATCTATCATTTGCCATTAATGCTTTTTTATCTAATACAAACTCTTCTCGTGTACTAGCTGTAAAGGAGAAAATTCCTGTATCCATTCTAATTGCATCACAAGGACAAGCTTCCACACAATAACCACAAAAAACACATTCAAGTAAATCAATTTTGAACTCTTTTGGTCTTTTTTCATCATGTTCATCAAATCGCTCTTCTGCTTCAATAAAAATACAATCAGCCGGACATGCAGTTGCACACATATAACATGCAACACATTTTTCAGTTTCATCTTCCCATTTTGTAAGTCTATGAACACCTCTATATCTTTCATTCAAATCTGTTGGTTGAACTTCTGGATATTGCATTGTTTTAAGTTGATTTACATCTTTTAAGTTTTTAGTAAAGTGTGAAAAAGTTGTTTTCATTCCTCCAAAAATTGCTGGAAGATATAACTTGTCTTTTAATGATTTACCGTATCTTGGTACTACTTTAATTCCCATCTTAGCTCCCTTGAACTACAATAAATGTAGCAGTTACAACAATATTTAAAAGTGCTAGTGGTAATAATATTTTCCACCCTAACATTTGTAATTGGTCATATCTAAATCTTAACACTGTCCATCTAATCCAAATAAATACAAATGCCATCATAAAGAATTTAACTAAAAATGTTCCAATTTGTAGAACAGCTGTTATAATATTAACACCATTTTCACCAAGACCAAATATTAAAAATGTTGCAAGTAAAAGAGCAACTATTAAAGATAAGGCCCAAAAAGCAATTGATAAAATTTTTGTTTCAGTGTCTCTTGATTTATCATTTACATCTTTTGATTTATTGTTTTTCTTCATCCAAGCTGTTATAAAATATGCTTTAATAGGTAATATTACAATCATTGCAATCATAATATAGTCTAAGTTATTTTGAACTGCAGCTGTGTCTAACCATGGTATTTGATATCCACCAAATACAAGTGTAACAATAATAGCAGCCGATGCACTCATAGCAGCATATTCACCAACTTGAAATAGTCCAAATCTCATAGCTGAATACTCTGTATGATAACCTGCAACAATTTCAGATTCACCTTCTGCTATATCAAAAGGTGCTCTATTTGTTTCAGCAAAACAACAAACGATAAATATAATTGAAGCAATAGGTTGTATAAATATTCCCCACATTGGAATTACACCTAAAAATGTTCCCGTTTGCGCGTTAACTATATCTGTTAAGTGAATTGAACCATAAGATAAAAGCATTGATATAATAGCTAGTGCTAAAGCAGCTTCATATGAAATTACCTGTGCTGCTGCTCTGATTGAACCTAGAAGTCCGTATTTACTATTTGATGAATAACCACCTAATATAATTCCATAAATAGATAAACCAGCAAAGGCTAAAAACCACATAATCCCAAGCTCATTAGGAATTGCTGACATAATAAATGATTGTCCATCAATTACTAAATTATCAGCAAAAGGAATAGTAGCAAATGTAAGAAATGAACAGAAGAATACAATTACAGGTGCAATTGTGAAGAAGAATCTATATTTTATATGTGAGGGTGTAAAGTCTTCTTTAAACATAAGTTTTAACATATCAGCAAAACTTTGAATTAGACCACCAAGTCTAATAGGACCAATATTACATCTATTTGGACCTGTTCTATCCTGCATAAAACCAGATACTCTTCTCTCCCACCATACAAAAACAGGAGTAAGACCAACTGCTAAAAATGCAGCAAGAGCTATATTTACAGCTATTACAATCGCACTACTCATAGCGTTCCTTTTTCAATCATAGATTTTAAATGTTCAATAATTGTAGTAATTGATTCCATTGGATTTTCTTTATTCATTTTAGATATAACTTTTTGTTTTAATCCATTACTATTAATATATGTTCCTGATTTTTCATAAAATGAAGCAATTGGAATAGCAATATTTGAGCTACCAATTGTTAGACAATGATGAGAGAAAAGTGAAATCACTTTTTTATCTTTTAATAATTCTAAATTATCATCAAAATATGTATTATCAATTGTGATGATAAGTGAGGCAGTTTTTATTTTTTCATTGAAGTAAGATTCATCTTCATTTATTTCTAATTGTTTAAATGCAGCTCTATTTGAAGTTCTGTCATTTGTTTTTAAATAATCATCGCTAAATTCTTCATCAAATGTATTAGGAGAATATCCTGAAATATTTGCATTTAATTTATCTGCTAGATTATTTACATTTTGAATTTCTTCTAAAGAAAGATTTGGACTTAATACAAATAAAATATTTTTTTGTGTTGTTAACTCTTTAAACATATTTGTAATTGTGTTGCTTATTTCTGTTTGAGCATTATTTAATAAAGGTGTAGTAAATCTGTTATTAGCTTCATTTTCATATGATAATCTTCCTGCATCACACATGAAATGTCCATTAACATTATTATTTACACGAGGTCTAAATCTAAATATTTGGTCATCTTTATATTTTTCTTTTCTATGATCAACATAAATATTACATCCTTTTGAACAACCATTACAAATGGCATCAAAAGTTTCTAAAAACCAAACTCTCTGTTTAAATCTAAAGTCTTTATTTGTAAGTGCACCAACGGGACAAATATCAATAACATTCATCGCATATGGATTGCTTAATTCTTGTCCTGGAAAAGTTCCAATAACAGAATGATTAGCTCTATTAATTACACCTAATTCATTTGTTTTTGTAATTTGAGAACAAAATCTTACACATCTCGTACAAAGTACACATCTTTCTTGGTCAAGCATTACATTAGAGCCTAAATCAACTCTTTTTCTTGCATGAACTTTTGTATCAGTATTTACTCTTGAGTCATAAAATCCAGATTCCATATAGTAATCTTGTAATTTACACTCTCCAGCTTGATCACATGTAGGACAATCAATAGGATGATTTATAAGTTCAAGTTCTAAAATATCTCGTCTAACTTTCTCGATATTTTCACCCGTAGTTCTTACAATCATTCCTTCTTTAATTGGTGTATCACAAGAAATTTGTGGTCTTTTTTGACCTTCAATCTCTACCATACACATTCTACAGTTACCATCTTTACCTAAAGCTTGGTGATAACAAAAATGAGGAATATGGATATTTTCATCCAATAATTTATCAATTAACAAGCTTCCTTTAGAAGCCTCCATTTGTGTTCCATTGACTGTTAATTCTACCATTTCACTCATTTAATTACCCCTTACACTTCATTTAAATTATTTCTAGTTACCTGTATATAATTGTCTAGGTCTAGCAATTTTACTTTTTGGATCTTGTTTTAATTCAGACCATTGTGCAATCCAACCTGGAGTTCTACCAATAACAAAGATTGGAGTAAACATTTCAACAGGAATTTTAAGAGCTGTTAAAATTACACCAGAATAGAAGTCAATATTTGGATATAAACCTCTTTGCTTGAAGTAATCATCATTTAATGCAGCTTCTTCAACAGCAGCAGCAATATCTAATAATTTAGAATCTAAGTTTAATGCAACTTTTAATTCATCTTGTAATCCTTTTAAACACTCAGCTCTTGGATCTCTGTTTTTATAAACTCTATGTCCAAATCCCATAAGTCTAAATGGATCATTTCTATCTTTAGCTTTTGCAATGAAAGAAGGTACATTTTTAATATCACCAATCATTTTTAATTGATCCATAACTTTTTCATTAGCACCACCATGAGCAGATCCCCATAAAGCAGCAATACCTGAAGAAATTGCAACATATGGATGTGCTTCTGTTGAACCTACATTTCTAACTGTTGTTGTAGATGCATTTTGTTCATGATCTGCATGTAAAGTAAAGATTGCATCTAATGCATCAACTTCAATTTGTTTAATTTCTTCATTTGTTCCATCTGGAAGTCTTTTCATAGTTCCACCTGGATATGCTCTTAACATATATAAGAAGTTTTCAGTAAAGTATCTATTTACATCTGGGTAAATTAATGGAGTACCAATTGAGTTTCTATATGCCATTGCAGCAATTGTTGGCATTTTAGCAACAATTCTTCTTCTCATTATTTTAAATTGTTTATCATCTTCTAAGTTTAAGTGATCTTTATAAAACGCTGCAAGAGCCATTGTTGCAGCTCCCATAGTTGCCATTGGATGTGCACCATCTGGTAATGCATCAAAAATTCTAATTAAACCTTCATTTAAAAATGATCTATGTCTAATTTCTAAATCGAAATTTTCAGAAGCTTCTTTTGTTGGTAAAGATCCTCTCATTAGTAAGTAACATACATCTAAGAAAGAGTGCTTACCTGCTAAATCAGCAATATCATAACCTCTATATCTTAATTCTGAATTCTCACCATCAATAAATGTGATTTTTGAATCACAAGATGCAGTTGAAGTATAACCTGGGTCATAAGTAAACATTCCTGAATCTTTGTAGAAAGTTGAAATATCAACAACACTTGGTCCTCTTGTTCCATCAATCACATTATATTCGTATGCGTTCCCGTTTCTATTATCTGTTAGTGTAAAAGTATTTTTTGCCATTTGTTTTCTCCTGTATAAAATTTATTTTTTTATTTTTTAAAATATGCTTCGAATTCTTGTGGAAATTTTTGCACCATGCTTTGAATGATATCTTTAACAGCTGGTGCAAATACACAAATTGTTTTACCATTTAATGACACACATACGTCAAGTATAGTGTCAATATCTTTCTTAGATCCATCACCTGCTAAGATTTTTGCTAATATATCATCAATCCAACCACATCCTTCTCTACAAGGTGTACATTGTCCACATGACTCGTGATGATAAAACTCTATTAAGTTTTTAGCAGCTTCAACCATACACATGTCTTCGTCAATTACTATCATTCCTCCAGTACCTAAAGTTGAACCAATATCCCACATAGATTCATAATCCAATACAGCACTTTGTACTTCTTTAGCTGTTAATATCGGACATGATGAACCTCCTGGGATAATTGCTTTTAACTTTTTACCTTCTTTCATACCACCACCAACTTCATTTAAGAAGTCAATCATTTTGTTTCCAAATGCTAATTCATAAACTCCTGGGTTTTTTACAGCCCCACTCATCGCGAATAACATTGTTCCAGGTGATTTTTCTGTTCCATATGCTGTATAAGCTTCATAACCATTTTCAATAATAAAAGGTACCGTTGCAATTGTTTCTACATTGTTTACAGTTGCAGGATTATCAAAAAACCACTCACACTCTTTACCATGAGGCTTAAGTCTTGGATGTCCACGTTTACCTTCAAGTGATTCTATAAGTGCAGACTTCTCACCACAAATATATGCACCTGCACCTCTATGAACTGTTATTTCCATTTTATAATCATGTCCCATAACAGTATCACCAATAATTCCGGCTTCATAAGCTTCTTGTATTGCTTCATCTACTCGGTCTGAGAAAAACTTGTATTCTCCTCTTATATAAATATAAGCATGGTGTGCATTTATTGCATATGAAGAACATATAATTCCTTCTATTAAAAGGTGTGGGTCATATTGGAAAATTTGTCTATCTTTAAAAGTTCCTGGTTCAGATTCATCTCCATTAACAATTAAATATGCAGGTCTTGGATCATCTTTTGGCATAAGTTGCCATTTTGGACCACAAGCAGCACCTCCTCCACCTTTTCCTCGAAGTCCAGACTTTACAACTTCATTTGTTACATCATCAGGTGTCATTGTAAAAAGTTTTTCTATTGAAGAGTATGCACCATTTTGCTTTGCAACAGCTAGTGTATGATAGTTAAGAATATCAAATTTTTTACTTACAACTTTTACTATCATTATTTACTCTCCTCAATTAATTTTTTTAATGATTCTACACTTTGATTTTCTTTATACTCACCATTAAATGCAAACATCGGTGCGCCACCACAAGCACCTAAACACTCTACTGTGCTTAAATGAAATTTCCCATCTTCACTTGTTTGTCCAGGTTCAATTCCAACTGTGTCTTTCATAAATTTAATTAAATCATTTGCACCCATTAACATACATGATAATGTTTTACAAACTTCAATATGATAAGTACCAATTGGTTTTAAATTAAACATAGTATAAAAAGTAGCTACTTCATATACTTGAATAGGAGTTTTCTTTAGCTTATTTGCAATAAATATCATAGCTTCTGGAGATATCCAGTTTTCTTGTTCTTGAACTAGCCATAAACAAGGTAGCATCATAGCATCGCTATTTGGATACTTTTTTAATTGTTTTTGATATTTTTCTTCGTTTTCTTTAGTAAATACAAATGTTTTCATTATCTATCAAACTCCCCAGCAATAAAGTTCATACTTGCCATTGTAACAACAGCATCTGCTAACATTCCACCCTCAACAATTTGTGAGTAAGCACCCAAAGAGTAAAAACAAGGTGGTCTACATTTTACTTTATATGGTTTTCCTTCTCCATTACTTACAATGAAAAATCCAAGTTCACCATTTCCACCTTCTGTTGATGAATAGTACTCACCTTTAGGTACTTTTATACCTTCAAATGTAAGTTTAAATTGGTTCATTAAACCTTCAATATTTCCATAAACATCTTTTTTAGATGGTAGTAAAATTCCAGGAGCATCGACATTTATAGGACCATCTGGTAATTCTTTCATAGCCTGTCTAATAATTTTAGTACTTTGAACCATTTCTTCAAATCTACACATCATTCTGTCATAAACATCACCATGAGAACCTACAACAATATCAAAGTCATAATTTTCATAACCATAATAAGGTTTGTCTTTTCTTAAATCATGTGGAACACCAGTAGCTCTTAAATTTACTCCCGAAATACCTGCATTTAATGCAAAATCAGATTCAATTACACCAACATCTTGAGTTCTATCTTGAAAAATTCTATTATGCGCAATTAAACTTAATGCATCTGAACATGCTTTTTCAACTTCTTTTAAAACATTTTCCAAATCCTGCGCAAACCCATCATATAAATCAAACTCTAAACCACCAATTCTTGTATATGTATTAGTAAGTCTTGCACCTGTTAGTTTTGATAATAAATCATAAGCAGTATCACGTGGAGCGAATAAATACCAAAAGTTAGTTAATCCTCCCAAATCTACCATATTTGCAGCATTACAAACGAGGTGATCAATGATTCTACTTAGCTCCCCCATAATAACTCTTATTGATTTAGCACGTTGTGTGATATCAATTTTTAACATCTCTTCAACAGCTTTTGAATAACCAATATTATTTAAAATAGCTGAACAGTAATTTAATCTATCTGTATAAGGAATTACTTGTGAATATGTATGGTTCTCACAAGATTTTTCAAAACCTCTATGTAAGTATCCAATTTCAGTAACACATGCTGTAATTGTTTCACCTTCCATTGCTACAAAGTTTCTAATAGTACCATGTGATGCGGGGTGAGATGGTCCAACATTTAAAAGCATTAAGTCATTAATCTCTTCAGGTGTATAACCTTTTTGATTAAGTAATGGGTTCATTTCATCCATTAAATCTTCAGTTTCAGTACAAATTTGACCTTTTGTAATTTCATAATCTTTTCTAAGTGGATGACCTACAAATTGATGATGATTTAAAAGTCTTTTTAAATTAGGATGTCCATTAAAATTTATTCCATATTGATCATATGCTTCTCTTTCAGCCCAATTTGCTGATTTATATATATCTGAAAGCGAATCAACTGTTAATGTTGAATCATCAATATATGATTTTATAGAAGTTTGTTTTTTGAATGTTTTATCTCTTAATATGTAAACTACGGCAAATCTACTTGGTGTTACATCAGGATACTTTAAATAATCAATAATTGTTATATCTAAAAGAATTTCATAGTTTTCTTCTGTTTTAAGTTTTAATATTGTTTCTTTGATTTTATTTGAATCAATTAAAATATCACATTTAAACATCTAAAAATCCTTTAAAATCGCTAACTCTATCTTTTAAAATAGATTCGTCATTAGCTTTTTCTTGAATTCTCATTATTGCATCTAATACAGCTTCTGGTCTTGGAGGACAACCTGCTACATATTCATCAACAGGAATTATTTGATCAATTCCTTGAAGTGTTGTATAGTTATCATAAAAACCACCAGAACATGCACATGCACCCATAGAAATTACCCATTTAGGTTCACACATTTGCTCATAAATTTTCTTTAATATAGGAGCTTGTTTATAAGAAATTGTTCCTGCAACTATTAATAAATCTGCTTGTCTTGGAGAAAATCTAACAACTTCAGCTCCAAATCTAGATAAATCATATTTTGCACCAGCAACACTCATAAACTCAATACCACAACATGCAGTTCCAAAAACCATTGGCCATAATGAATAAGATCTACCCCAGTTTACAGCATGATCAAGTTTTGTTGTTACAATAGAATCGCCTAATCCAGCTTCAGCTCCTAATCCCATGATAATGCCTTTTTCTTATAAATATAAATTAGTCCTGAAAATAAAAGTCCCATAAACATGAACATTTCAAACAGTCCAAGATAACCGAGCTCTTTGATATTTACAGCCCAAGGAAACATAAAAATAATCTCCACATCGAATAGAACAAATAAAATAGCAACTAAATAAAATTTTATTGAGAATCTAATATTTGTATTTCCAACAGGATTAGAAACACCACTTTCGTATACTGTATTTTTCATCTGTGCTTCTTCATTCTTTGGACCTATATATCTTGTAAGTACAAAGACAGCTGCCAAAATGAAACCAATTGTAACAAAAATAACAGATGCAAGAATCAATTCTGTTGACATTTTATATCCTATATTTTAATATCGTTTAAGGATTGTACACTAATTTTATACTTCTTAAAAGCTTTTTATGGCTTTACAAAAGTATAATTAAAATAGTGAGAAAAAAGGTAATACTTTGCTATTCTTTTGCTATTGAAAGCTCTTTGAAATATCGGCTAATGCTTCTTCTAAAGCATCTTTACTCAAGGCTACATTTAATCTAAAATATGACTTTGCATTGCTACTAAAAGAAACACCATCATTTAAAGCCACCTTTGACTTAGTTAATAGTCTATTTTTTATTTCTTCATGTTTTAAAGAAGTCATTTTAAAATTTAGCCATAATAGATATGTGGCTTCTGGTAACATAAAAGTGATATTTGGACAATTTTTTAATAAATAACTTTTCGTAAATAAAATATTTTCTTGCAAATATTTTTTTAGTTCATCAACAAATTCAGCTCCATCTTCATATGCCGCTTTTGTTGAAATATATCCAAAGAAATTAATTGAATGTATTTCTCTTTTTTGTGCAATTATTTTAAATTTATCTAATATTTTTTTATTTTTACTAATTGCATAAGCGCAGTTAAGTCCTGCAATATTAAATGTTTTTCCTGCTGAATTAAGAGTAATTGTAATATTTGCAATTTTTTCACTAATACTTGCAAGAGGAGTGAACTTTTTAAAAGTTACATCTGAATGTATCTCATCTGAAACAATCATAATATTATTTTCAATACAAATTTCAGCTAATTCTTCCAACTCTTCTTTATCCCATACCCGTCCTACAGGATTATGAGGTGAACATAAACAAAGAATTTTTGTTTTATCAGTGATTTTAGATTTTAAATCTTTTAAATCCATTGTGTAATAACCATTTTCTTCTTTTAATTCATTTATGACAACTTTTCTATTATTTGCTTTAATACATTTAAATAAAGGAGGGTACACAGGTGTTTGAACTATTACTTCATCATTGATATCACTGTAAGCTTCAATACAAGCTGAATAAGCAGGAACTACGCCATTAATCATATAAATGTCTTCTTGTTGTATTTTCCAATTATGACGTTTATCTTGCCATGAGATAATTGATTGATATAAAGCATCGCTATCTATACTATATCCATATGTTGAATTTTTAGCCGCTTTTATTATTTCATCATTTATAAAACTTGGAGTTTTAAAATCCATGTCTGCCACCCAAAGAGGATTTAAATCCTCATAACCAAAATATCTTTTCAATCCATCATACTTGGCACAATTTGTACCTTTTCTATTTATTTTCTCATCAAAATTATATTTATTTTTATTAAGCATATATAAAACTCCTACCATAAACTAGATTTTATTGATAAAATGATATAAAATTTATACTAATTAACTGATTAGGTTAAAAATGGGGACAAAATGAAAGAAGCAATTGCACTATTAAAAAAGCATGATTTATTAAGAATCATAGATGATGAATTAGATATTAATCTAGAAATTCCACATATCGCATATATTGAAGTTAAAAGTGAAGACTCAAAAGCATTGTTATTTACAAATGTTGTAGATAAAGCAAAGAATAAAAAGTTTGATATTCCTGTTTTAATGAATGTATTTTGTAATGAAAAAGCAGTAAAACTGTTTATTGGTGATGGTGATAAAATAGGTTCTGAGATTGAATCATTATTAAAAATGAAACCACCAACAACATTAAGTGAAAAACTTACGACTTTTGGTAAGTTATTTGCATTAAAAAATACAATTCCTAAAAAAAATAGAGGAAAAGGTGAGTGTCAGCAAGTAATAAAACTAGGTAAAGATGCAAAACTTTCTGATTTACCAGTTTTAACAACTTGGGAACAAGATGGTGGACCTTTTATTACAATGGGTCAAGTTTATACAACATCTCTAAATGGTGAAATGAAAAACCTTGGAATGTATAGACTTCAAGTATTCCCTGATAATACATTAGGTCTTCATTGGCAAATACATAAAGACTCAAACCATTTTTTACATGAGTATAAAAAAGCAGGTAAAAAAATGCCAGTATCTGTTGGAATTGGTGGAGATCCTATGTATATTTGGTGTGGTCAAGCTCCTTTACCAATAGGTATTTTTGAACTAATGCTTTATGGTTTTGTAAAAAACAAAAATGCACAATTAGTTAAATCAATTACAAATGATATTTGGGTTCCTAAAGATAATGACTTTATAATCGAAGGTTTTGTTGATCCTGAAAAAGTTAAGATTGAAGGACCATTTGGAGATCATACAGGGTATTATACACTTGAAGAAGATTATCCTTTTATGGAAGTTACAGCAATTACAAGTAAAGCTAAACCTACATATTTAGCAACAGTTGTTGGAAAACCACCATTAGAAGATAAATATATGGGACACGCAACAGAGAGAATTTTCCTTCCATTATTAAAAACAACAGCACCTGATTTAATTGATTATTATATGCCTGAAAATGGAGTGTTTCATAATCTAATTTTAGCAAAAATTAAAACTTTATATCCAGGACATGCACAACAAATGATGCATGCATTTTGGGGTGTTGGACAAATGAGTTTCGTTAAACATGCTTTATTTGTAAATGAAGATGCACCTGATTTAACAGATCATGAGGCAATAGCAGAACACATTTTAAATAGAATAAATATTGATGATATGATGATTTCAAAAGGTGTTGTTGATGCCCTTGACCATTCAAGTCCAAAGTTTGCAGTAGGTGGAAAACTTGGGCTTGATTGTACAGGTGAAGAGATTGAAGAACTTGGAATTACACTTTTATCTGATGATGAGTTATTATTCAAAATGCAATCACTTACAAGTGAAGTGAAAGAATTAAAACAATATTTTACGAATACTAAAAATCCTGTAACAATTATTACAGTTGATAAAACTAGAACACAAAAGTATCTTTTCGAAGATTTGAGACCTATATTAGAAAATATAAAAATCTTAATCATCATTGATGCATCACATCAAAATGATGTAAACAATCCTTATATGTTAGTTTGGAGAGTTGTTAATAATATCGATTCAAATAGAGATATGTATTTTGATCAAAATACAATTTGTATTGATGGTACTAATAAAAATTCTTTTGATAATTACAAAAGAACATGGCCTGATGATGTTGATTGTACTCCTAGTGTTTTAGAATCACTTCAAGAACGTGGTATTATTAATATTAGTGAAGAATTTAAAAAGAAAAATCAATTGTAATTGATTTTATAACTTTAAAAAACAAGAATAAATCTTGTTTTTTAAAGAGTTTTAACTGCATTTTTACCTGTTTCTTTTACTAAATACATAGCTTTATCTGCTCTATGTATTAAATCAACTCTAGTATCTTTTTTTGAATACTGTGTTATTCCTAAACTAATTGTAATTTTTCTTTTTATTCCAAAATCATATTGTGAAACTAATTGTCTTAAACTATCAGCTAAAATAAATGCTTTATTTGATGTTGTTTTTGGAAGAAGAATAATAAACTCTTCTCCTCCCCATCTACCTAAAACATCAGTATTTCTAATATTTTTAGAGATTATCTTACTTATTTCTATAAGTACTTCATCACCTTTAATATGGCCAAAATCATCATTTATTAATTTAAAATCATCAATATCAAAGAATATTATTGTAAATGTATCTTCTTGATTTTTTGTTTTTAGTATCTCTTCTTTTATTAAAAAATCAATTTTCCCTCTATTAAAAATACTTGTAAGACTATCTCTGCTTGCAAAATCCTGTAATGCTTTTTCAGCTTTTCTTCTTTTTCGTATTTCTTTTCTCATTTTATTATTTACAAGTAAAACAATTAGTATTGTAAATAACAAAGGAACTACATACTTATAAACCCAAGTATAATCGCTAACATTTTTAAATAAAATCAATTGATACTTTCTTAGTATCTCTTCTTTTTCTTCATTTTTAATTAGAGGTATTACTTTGTTAATAATATCAATGAAAACAGAATTTTCTTTATTTGTAGCAAGTCTAATTTCTAAATTGTAAGGAAGTGTGGCTGAAATTTTTATATTTCTAAGATCATCTTTAATTATAGTATGAGAAAGAGATAAAATATTATCAATAAATCCAAAAATCTCTTCAGTTCTTAATAATTCAAATCCTTCTTCTTTTGTTTGTACAAAAACTAAGTCAAGATTAGGATAATTTAATTTCAGTTTTTGGTAAATATCAGAACCTTTTAATAGTGCAAGTTTTTCTCCTTTTAATATTGAAAGATTAGGAATTAGATTTTTATTATTTGTAGTAGCCATAGCCATTGGTATATTTAAAATAGGTTTACTGTAAAGTGTCTTTTCAAGATTGATATATTTTGTAGAATAATTGAAATAAAAATCTAGGGTATGAGTTTTTATATTATTAAATATTTTAATGTTTTTTGGTTTCTCAATTATATTATAATCAATATCAAATTTTTTGCTAATTAGTTCTAATAAGTCTAATTCTATACCTTTTATATTACTATTGTGATTAAAACTATAAGGAATATTTTTCGTATTAGTTAATAAAGAAAAATCATTATCTTTGATAAATTTGCTTTCTTCAGTATTTAATATCACTTTTTTATGATTAAAGATAAAATTATCTAATTTAGTATTTGAATGATTACTTAATCCTAATGCTAAATAGAGTCTTTTTATCTCTTCAATTTTCTTACTATCTATTAATCCTATTTCTTGATTTTTTTCTTTTATTGCAAGTTTTTTTAATATTTTTCCTTCATATATTAATGAATCAAGTGTTTTATTTTGAGTATTATATTTTTGATAAATGATTTGTGCAGTTTTTTCAATATTAGCAAAAGCATAATTCCAACCCTTTATACTTGCTTGATAAAATTTCTTTACTCTTTTAGGATTTGTATTTAGCTCTTTATTTGATGTAAATAATATGCCACCATAAAAATCAAAACCATAATCACTAGGATTAAATACATTAAATTTTATATTTGCATTTTTTAAAATATAAGGTTCATTTGATAGATAACAGCCCATTGCATCTACTTTTCCTGTAATTAAATCATTTAAATCAAAAGAGTGAGCTTTAAAATTTATATCTTTTAGTTTTACATTTTTTGATGTAATCATTGTATTTATATTTACAGCATCTTTAGCATCGGGTGTTAACATTACATTTTTGTTTTTAAGGTCTTGAATTGTGCTTATATTAGATTTTTTTAAGCTTATTAAATTCATTGGTGATTGTTGATAAATCGCAGCTAGCAGTATAATTTGTTTATTATTTAATTTATCAATTACTAATGAAGACTTTCCAATACTGTAAGTACTTTCATTATTTATTACATTATTTACCAAATTTATTTTGTTATTGAATTCTTTTATTTCTACGTCAAGATTAATATCTTTGTAAAAACCTTTTTCTTTTGCAATGTAATATCCTGCAAATTGGAATTGATTTAACCAATCTAATTGTAATATAATCTTATCTTTGTCTTTTGCTAAAAGATTAGACATTAGTAGAATAAGGAAGATTAAAATATATTTTAAATGCATAAGAAATAATACTTGAATATATATTATAAATACATTATTATATTATTTTAATATGATATCTATATCCTTTACTTCTATATTTAAATAAATATCATCTTCTAAATTTATATTTTCAAGTGTAGACTTTAACATTATTAGTTCACTTTCCTCTATATCTTTTTCTTTTATTAGTACTTCATAATATTCACCACAAAATGACTTATCTAGGATTTCAACTTGCATTAAATCTTTTTTATTTGAGATTAAACATTTTGTTATTTCAATAATAGCTATTTCGTCTTCTTTTTTATTAATATTCAATTTTTTAATTAATGAATTTGGCAAAATATTAATTTCTGATAAGAAATTTGCTATATAATAATTAACTGGCTTTTTATAAATCACTTCTGTTTTATCAAATTGAAGTAATTTTTTATTATGAATAATTCCTATTTTATCTGAGATACTTAATGCCTCTTTTTTATCATGCGTTACTAAAACTGCAGATAAATTGTATTTTTTAATAATACTTCTTAGCCACATTTTTGTTTTATATCTAAGTTGTGAATCAAGATTTGCAAAAGGTTCATCAAGTAATAGTATTTTTGGTTTATTTGCCATGGCTCTAGCTATTGCAACTCTTTGTTGTTGTCCACCTGAGAGTTGATGAATTTGTTTTTTTCTATGACTTGTTATATCAAATTGAGTAAGTAAATCATCTACTCTTTTTAACTTATCTTTCTTAGATAAATTATCTAGGGCAAAAGCTATATTTTCTTCTACATCTAAGTGAGGGAATAGAGCATAGTCTTGGAATATATATCCAACTTCTCTATTTTTTTCAAATATTTCTTTTGAAGAAACACAAGTATCACCTATACAAATATTTCCTTCATGCTCTTTTTGTAAACCTGCAATTGCTCTTAATATCGTAGTTTTACCACAACCACTTGAACCTAAAAGAGTAACTATCTCTCCTTGATTTACTTCAAAATTTATATCATCTAAAATTTTTGTTTCATTAAAAGATATTGATAAGTTATTAATACTTAGCATCTTGTGCCTTCTTCAAATTTTTTGTTAGCAATAAAACTGATATAACTCCAATCAAAACAATAATCATTGAAGGAACTGATGATTCTATTGTTTGAGATTGTTCGTTTAATTCTAAGGCTCTAATTGCTAAGGTGTTATAATCAAATGGTCTTAAAACCATTGTAAGGGGTAACTCTTTTACTACTTCAATGAATATTATTATAAAAGAAGCAGCAGCAGAGTTTTTAATTAAAGGTATAAAAACCTTTGTAAATGTTTTTATATGACCAATTCCAGATATTTTAGCAGCATCATCATAACTTTGTGGAATTCTATTAAACCCAGCTTCAAAATTGTTTATACTAATTGCAATAAATCTTACAATATAACCAAATATTACAGCTATTACAGTTCCTGAGATTAAAAAGTCAATTGAAAAAACATCTAGTACATATTTATGTAATATTCCAAAAAACGATAATATACCAACTGCAACAACAGCACCAGGTATTGAATAACCTAATTTTGTTATTTGTGTTAATGAGCTTGAAGTTTTATCTTTATTTATACGTGAATTATAAACTATTAATAAAGCTAAAAGTGTTATTACAAGTGCAGATACTATTCCAAGTTGTAAAGTTTTTAATACTAAATCAATAAAATCTTCATCTATAACTTTTTCATAAGATTGAAAAAACCAAAATGATAGTTGAATAAATGGTAATAAGAAACCAAAGAAAAATGGAATAAAACATGTAAAACTTGCTAAAAAGTTATATCTACCTTTTAATTGTGTTTTAACAATTGGTCTATAATCTTTTCCTGAGCTTTTATATACTTTGTTCCTTCTTTGAAATTTCTCTAATATTATTAATATAAAAAGAAAAGTCATTAACATACTAGCAAGTTTTGAAGCATCTTCAATACTTCCCATTCCTTCCCATGTTTTAAAGATTCCTGTAACAAATGTATTTACACCAAAATATTGCATAACACCAAAATCAGCTGTAGCTTCCATAACTGCAAGTGTCGCACCTGCTATTATTGCAGGTCTTGAAATTGGTAAGATTACTTTTTTCAAAACTTGCCATGAAGATAAATTAAAAGTTTTTGCAGCTTCAATTATTGAAGCAGATTCAAAATTGAAATATGTTCTACATACTAAATATACATAAGGATATAAAACTAAAGACATAACAATAATAGCACCTTCTATTGATTGAATATCAAAAAAAACCACTTCACTTAAGTTTTTATCAAAAAGTTTTAATATATAAGTTGTAATATTTCCTGTAATTCCAAACATTCCATTGTACATAAATGCAATTATATAAGTTGGAATTGCAAAAGGAAGAATAAGTCCGTAATCAAAGAACTTAGAAAAAGTAAAAGTGTAAAAAGAAGTTAAATAAGCACTTGTAAATCCTATTACTGTAGTTAGTAGTCCAACTCCAATCATTACATATAATGTATTATAGATATATTCAAATAATACGGTATCTTTTATGTGCTGCCAGTTTTCTGTGTCCGCAACAAATAAGTATACAAATAATGTAATCATAGGAATAGAAATAAGTAGTGTCATTAAAACACTACTTATTTTTGTAATAGAGAATTTATTTTTCAAATATGTTATTTCCAACCTGCTATATCAAGAGCTTTTACAGCATCTTTATTAAATTTACCTAAGTCGTTAATTGTAACATTATCATCATTTATTTTCCCCCATGATTTAACTAATGGAGAAATTTCTGCATTATTTATAACTGGATACTCAAAGTTTCCTTTTGCAAAAATCTCTTGTGCTTGAGTAGAAAGTAAAAATTCAATAAATTTAATTGCATTTTCTTTGTTTTTAGCATATCTAGCAACTCCTGCTGCACTGATATTTATATGAGTTCCCCCATTTTCAAATTTAGGAAATAAAATATTTAACTTGCTAATAACTTCTTTATCAGATTCATTACTAGATGCTAGTTTTCCTACATAATATGTATTCATAATTGCAGTTGACCCAATTCCAGCAGCAACACCTTTAGCTTGATCTCTGTCGCTTCCTTTAGGACCTCTTGCCATATTAGAAACTACACCTTTTGCCCAATTAATTGCATAATCATTACCATGATGTGCAATCATTGCAGCCATTAAAGACTGGTTATATACATTACTTGAAGATCTAACCATTATCTGTCCTTTATATTTAGGATCTGCTAATTCTTCATAAGTTTTAATACCATTGGCTAACTTGCTATCTTTTCTAACAGCAATAATTCTAGCTCTTTTTGTAAGTGCGAACCATTGATTATTCACATCTCTTAATTTACTTTCAACACTACTAGTTAAAAATTCTGAATTTATTGACTGAAATAATTTTTTATCAGTAGCTCTTTGAATTCTTGCTGCATCAACTGTTATAAATACATCAGCAGGTGAGTTCTTTCCTTCACTTTCCATTCTTTTAATTAAAGCATCATCTTTTGCTTGGATAACTTTTACTTTTATTCCTGTATCTTTTTCAAACATCTTAAATAATTGTTTATCAGTATCATAATGTCTACTTGAGTATACATTTACTTCATTGCTAGCTATTAGTGAACTTGTTAAAACCAAAGCACTTAATAATAGTTTTTTTATCATAATATTCCTTTTCATTTTATCTGTAATGATAATTGTTATTAGAATGATAGATAAAATAAGCTTTATTCTTTCTTAATATTAAGAATGATTATCAAGTTTAATAATTTGTGATTTATAAATCTATTAAAGTAATTTGTTATAATACGAATATTAAAATAAAAGGCAAATTATGAGCGTAGTTTTTGAAGCAAAAATAAAAAGTAATGGAGATGGACCACATGATTGGTTTATCGAATTAACAGATACAGTTATAAACAAAATTGAAATTTGTAATGATTTAGAAGAATTCTCAAAACAAATTGAAAACTTAGGTTCTACATATGGTGGACGAATTGATGAAGTTAAATGGTCTCAAGATAAAAATGTAAGTGATGAACAATACTCAGAAATAAATGCAGGTATGAGAAAATATCAAGAAGAGTTCGATAAAAAATCTGAAGCTTAGAACTCTTTACTTTTCATCTTGTTTAAAATTCTTTTTAGATAAGATATCTACTATATTTAAAGGAAAAATAAAATATGATTTTAATGATAGATAATTATGATTCATTTACTTATAATATTGTTCAATATTGCTTAGAATTAGGCGCAGATTTAAAAATTATAAGAAATGATGAGTTAACAGTAGAAGAAATACAAAAACTTAATCCTGAAAAGATAATAATATCTCCAGGTCCAGCAACACCAAATGATGCAGGAGTTTGCTTAGACGTAATAAAATACTTTTCAGATAAAAAACCAATATTAGGTATTTGCTTAGGACATCAAAGTATTGCACAAGTATTTGGTGCTGAAGTAATAAGAGCAAAAAAAATGATGCATGGAAAAACTTCAAAAATAAAAGTATTAAAAGATACTGTTATATTTAAAGGTTTACCAAAAGAATTTATTGAAACAAGATATCATTCTTTAACAGTAAATAAAGAAAACTTGCCAGATATAGTAATTGCTACATCAATAAGTTTAGATGACAATGAAATAATGTCATTAGAAATTAAAGATAAGCAAATTTACGGAGTACAATTTCATCCTGAGTCAATTATGAGTGAGCATGGATATGAAATGATTGATAATTTTCTAAAATTATGACAAATACAAACAGATACAATTACTATTTTTATTTATTACTAGCATCATTAGTAATTGTATTACTGTTTGTCTCTAATACACTTAGCATCTCATATAAAGAGGCTTTAAATGTATTTATAAATAACTCAATTCTAACTTATCTTACGAATACTTCGCTTTATTTATTTGGGCAAAATGATATAGCTCTACGATTACCTTTTATCTTTTTTTATATTTTAAGTGTTTTATTGATGTACAAAATTACTGATAAATATTTCACATATGAACGGGATAGATTGATATCAATTTGTATTTTTATGCTCTTACCAGGTGTTTTAAGTGCATCATTATTAGTAAATAGTGCAATAATCGTAACTTTTTTAACTCTATTGTACTTATATTATTATCAGCAAACAAATAAACACTCTTATATTCTTTTATGCTTTTTTTTATTAATTGATAATTCTTTTGCAATACTTTTTCTAGCACTATTCTTTTATTCATTAAAAGATAAAAAAAGTATATTACCTTGGGTATCATTATTACTTTTTTGTTTATCAATGTATATATATGGTTTTTCAACAACAGGAAAACCAAGAGGTTTCTTTTTAGATACCTTTGCTATTTATGCTTCAATTTTTTCTCCATTACTCTTTGTATACTTCTTTTATACTATTTATAGAGTTGCTTTTAAAGAAAAAGAGAAATCCTTAACTTGGTATATTTCAATAACAGCTTTACTATTATCTTTCATCTTTTCATTTAGACAAAGAGTTTATATTGAAGATTTTGCACCTTATGTAGTTATATCAGTTCCTTTAATGCTAAAAGTATTTTTACACTCTTATCGTATTAGATTAACAGAGTTTAGAAAAAAACATAATATAGCTGTAATCTTAGTATTACTGATGCTTTTTATTAATGTTTTTTTTACTATTGTAAATAAACCTTTATATTTAGTATTACCAAATCCAAAAAAACATTTTGTTTATAAATACCACTTCATAAAAGAATTAGCTCAAGAATTAAAAAACAATAATATCGATATGATTTCAAGTAATGATGAACGATTGTTATTAAGATTAAAATTTTATGGAATTAATGAAGGCAAGAAACACTTTATAAGTTTAGAAGAGTTTGATGGATATGAATTGAAGATGACAGTTAGTTACTATAATAGAAAACTTTTTAAAGTTTTTATAAAATAAATTTTATGAAGAAATCTTTTTCACTTTTAGAACTGATTTTAATAATTTCACTTTTAGGCTTTCTTTACACTGCATTTTTACCAAAAACTAAAATAAGTAAAATAGATGAATTAACAAATAGATTAATCTTATATTTAAAACAAACTAGATATCAATCATTTATAAATGATAAATATGATGACACTAATAATCTTTGGCATAAAAAAAGATGGACTTTGAAATTTTTTAGATGTAGAAAAGAAGTAGGTGGAATTTATTATTCTATTTACAGTGATAAAAATACAACAGGTCATCCAAGTATAAGTGATACTCTAAAAGATAGCTTGAGTTTAAAAAATATCTATAGTACAAATTATTGCAAAGAAAATATAAATAATAGTAAATATGTATTGATCTCACAAAATTTTAATATTGAATCTGTAAACGTATCTTGTAATAATACTACTTCATTAGGACAGTTGAGTTTTGGAAGTAATGGAAAGATATATTCTAAATTAAGTAACATCGCAAATGATTCAGATTCTTATGAAATTAATAACAATTGTAAAATAGAATTAATTGATATATTTAATGAAAAAAGAATAATAAATATTGAAAGTATTACATCTTATATTTACAAAGAAAAAAATAATTAAAAAAGTGTTAATATACAATTATTCACGAATTCAAAAATTTAAGCAAAAGATAAGCAATACCACTTGACAAAGGGATAATAATCTCCTATAATTCCCGTCCAAATTAAGTGACACCAAGTGAAACTGAAATGGATGATCTTTAACAATGTAAAAAGTTTGTAAAGTAATCTTTATAAACTGAATATAATACTCTAAATAATCTA
>CALKDR010000004.1 GCA_938084175.1 uncultured Campylobacterales bacterium | reverse complement strand
TAGTGGTGCGAATGGTCGGAATCGAACCGACACTCCGAAACCGGAATTGGATTTTAAGTCCAACGCGTCTACCTATTCCGCCACACTCGCACTATTTATTTTGGTAGAATCTAAAAAACAATGTTTCTTAAATTGGAGTGGAATTATAATAGATTTATTATACTTTGTCAAGAGGTTTTTGAAAAAGTTTCAAATTTTTTATTTTTTATTTATTTTAATAAGTTTTGAACAGCAAAAAATGTATACTTATTCTATTAGATATTAATATATATAAAGGATACAAATTGAGAAGTGATGAAGTTAAAAAAGGTTATGACAGAGCACCTCACCGGTCGCTATTAAGAGCAACTGGATTACAAGATGAAGATTTTGGTAAACCATTTATTGGGGTTGCAAATTCTTTTATTGAAATTATTCCAGGGCATTTCTTTTTAAATAAAGTTGCCGAAATTATAAAAGACGAAATTAAAGCAAATGGTTGTGTTCCATTTGAATTTAATACAATTGGTGTTGATGATGGTATTGCAATGGGACATGATGGTATGTTATTTTCACTTCCATCAAGAGAATTAATTGCAAATTCAATTGAAACAGTAATGAATGCACATAAATTAGATGCAATGATTGCAATTCCAAATTGTGACAAAATTGTACCTGGTATGATTATGGGTGCATTAAGAGTTGATGTTCCTACTATCTTTGTATCAGGTGGACCAATGGAAAAAGGTTATACTAAAGATGGTACTCCTATTGATTTAGCAACTGCCTTTGAAGCTGTTGGTAAATTTGAAGCTGGAGATATTACTGAAGAAGAATTAACTGATATTGAATGTAATGCATGTCCAAGTGGTGGTTCTTGTTCTGGTATGTTTACAGCAAACTCTATGAATACACTTATGGAAGCTATGGGTATTGCACTTCCTGGAAATGGAACTATTTTAGCTTTAACTCCTGAAAGAGAAGTATTATATAGACAAGCTGCAAAAAGAATTTGTGAAATTGCAAAAGATAATGCATCTAGAGAAAAATTCAAATTAAGAAATATCTTAAATGAAAATGCAGTAAGAAATGCATTTGCTGTTGATATGGCAATGGGTGGTTCTTCTAATACGGTATTACATATGTTAGCAATTGCTAGAGAAGCAAAAGTTAATTTCAATTTAGGCGATATCAATAAAATCTCTAAAAAAGTTTCTCATATTGCGAAAATTTCTCCATCATTATCTACTGTACATATGGAAGATATCAATAAAGCTGGTGGTGTAAATGCAGTAATGAAAGAGATGACGAAAAGAGGTGATGATATTTTACTTGATAACCTTACTATTACTGGTCAATCTACTTTAGAGAAAATTGCAGATTCATATATTAAAGATACAAATATTATTCATACTATTGATAATCCTTATTCTGATGTTGGTGGATTAGCGATTCTTTATGGAAACTTAGCCCAAGAAGGTGCGGTTATTAAAACTGCGGGAATCACAGGTGCAAGAGCGTTAAGTGGTAAAGCTGTATGTTTTAATGGTCAAGCTGAAGCAATTGCGGGAATCATTGGTAAAAAAGTTACTCATGGTGATGTTGTTGTAATTAGATATGAAGGTCCAAAAGGTGGTCCAGGAATGCAAGAAATGCTTGCTCCTACTTCTCTTATTATGGGAATGGGAATGGGTGATACTGTTGCACTTATTACTGATGGTAGATTCTCAGGAGCTACAAGAGGTGCATCAATTGGTCATGTTTCACCTGAAGCTGCTGAAGGTGGAATGATTGGATTATTAGAAGATGGAGATATTATCAATATTGATGTTGATGCATACCTTTTATCTGTTGATTTAAGTGATGAAGAAATAGCACGTAGAAAAGCTAAATTCGTTCCAATTAAAAAACCACTTACTTCAAGTTGGTTAGGTCAATATAGAGCACTTGTTACAAATGCAAGTAATGGTGCTATGTTAAAAACTGATCTTTAGACATAAACTTCTAAAACCAAGGTCTCTCCTTGGTTTTATTAACTAATTATTAACTATTGATTGAAAAATAGTTTACACTTATACCTTATAATTATATAATCAAAAACCAAAAGGATATATAGTGAAGAAAAAACTTTTATTTGCCTCAACTTTAATTGCAAGTCAATTATTTGCAGAATCAATAAACTTTAATATGATAGATAAAAATCCACAAAGAGTAGCTCCTAATACAAACAATCAAATTTTATCTTTTAATGGTGCTATTAAGAAATCAATAAAATCAATTGTAAATATTTCAACAAAAAGACATGTTAATGCATCAACTGAAAACCTGCCATTACAAATGTTAAAAGATCCATTTTTCAAAAAATTCTTTGGAGATCAATTTGGTAATCAGTTTAAACAAAATAGAGTACAAAGATCACTTGGATCTGGTGTAGTTATTGCAAAAAATGGATATATTGTTACAAATAGCCATGTTATAGATAATGCAGAAGAAATTACTGTTACTATTGGAAATGATACAACTGAGTATAATGCAAAATTAATTGGAAAAGATGCTGATAGTGATTTAGCAGTTATAAAAATTGAAGCTAATAACTTAAGTCCTATAAAATTTGGTCATTCTAAAGAGTTAGAAATTGCTGATGTAATTTTTGCAATTGGAAATCCGTTTGGTATTGGAAGTACAGTTACACAAGGTATTATTTCAGCTTTAAATAAAAATAAAGTTGGTATTAATAGATATGAAAACTATATTCAAACTGATGCTTCTATAAATCCTGGTAATTCAGGTGGAGCACTTGTAGATAGTCGAGGTGCTTTAATTGGTATTAGTACAGCAATTATTTCTAAAAGTGGTGGAAATAATGGAATTGGTTTTGCTATTCCTGTTGCAATGGTTAAAGATGTTGTTCAGAAATTAGTATCAGATGGAAAAGTTACTCGGGGTTACTTAGGTGTTGCTATTAGTGATTTAGACAATGAAATGTCAAAAGTTTATAATCATAAAAAAGGTGCATTAGTTTTAGATGTATCTGCTGATACTCCTGCTTTTAAGTATGGAGTTAAAAGAGGTGATTTAATTTATGCAATTAATAATAAAGATATAAAAGATAGAACTGCATTACAAAATGTTGTTGCATCGTTTAAACCTGATGAAAAAATTGTACTAAATATAGAAAGAGATAAGAAAAATATTGAATTAAATATTGTTTTAGGAAATAGAACAAATTTAGTTCAAATCCAATCAAATAATAGTAGAGTATTAGGTGGATTAAAAGTAAGTGTTATTGATGCAAGTATGCAAAAACAATTTAGATTAGCAGCTGATACAAAAGGTGTTTTAATTTCTGATGTTGAGCCTAAAAGTAAAGCTGAGAAAGCTGGATTTCAAGCTGGAGATATTATTATTCAAATTGAAGATCTTGAAATTAAGAATTTCCAGAATTTAGAAGTTTCATTAACTAAGTTTAAAAATAAACATAAAAGAGTTTATGTAAATAGATATGGACAAACTATTCTATTTGTTATAAAATAAAGGATTACCCATTATAAAAGTATTAATGATTGAAGATGATTTAGAGTTAGCTCAAATTATTACAGAATATTTATCATCATTTGATATAGATGTTACAAATACAGATAGTCCGTATAATGGACTATCTATGTTAAGTATTAATAAAGACTTTCAGTTATTGATTTTGGATTTAACACTTCCTGAGATTGATGGATTAGAATTACTTCCAAAAATTAGAGAAAAGTCTGAAATCCCTATTATTATTAGTTCAGCACGAGATGATATTTTGGATAAGGTTATGGGTTTAGAACGTGGTGCTGATGATTATTTACCAAAACCATATAATCCTAGAGAACTTCAAGCTAGAATAAAAACTATATTAAAAAGAATTGATAAACCTGTAGAAGCTAAAAAAGAAGAACATAATTTTGCTTTTTCTATAAAAGAAGAAGATATGCAGATATCTTTTAAAGATGTCTCTTTAACTCTTACATTAGCCGAGTATGATATTTTAAAATTACTAATTCAAAGAAATGGTGGAGTAATTGCAAGAGAAGATTTTATTTATGCAAGTGATAGTATAGAAGATGATTCATCTTTAAAAAATATTGATGTTATTATTTCTAGAATTAGATCAAAGTTATCAAAAATTGATGATAGTAAGACATATATTAAATCTGTTAGAGGTATTGGATATCAATTAATATGATGAGAAATATATCTATTTCGACATTTATCAATATAATATTTTCATTAGCTTTTGTAGCAATACTAATTACATTTTCTTTGTTTATTAGTTTTGATAAACAAAAACATGAAATTACCCAACAAAATAGATATGAACTAATTGCTGAGAATTTTTTAAGTACTTTTCAAAACCTACCATCTACTGAGTCATTATTTAAGTTATTCAAAAAATTTCAAGTTAAGCCTTTAGAAGATAGAGATACAAAACTTGAAATAATTAAAAATGCTCAAGAGCTTACAATTACACAGAACTATCTTGGAACTTATCGTGTTTATAAATATGATGAAACTTACTATATTTATGTGCAACAGTATGGTTATAACTTAATGCTCAAGGATGTTAGGAATCATAACTATAGTATGGTAATAATAATTGCTGCATTTATACTTTCTCTTGTAACAATACTTTTTTTATATGTGACTTTAAAAAGAAAACTAAAACCATTGAAGCTATTAAATAAACAAATTATTGAGTTCTCAAATGGAAATAAAGAGGTAAAAGTACAAGCTGTTAGTAATGATGAAATTGGAACTATTGCAAAAAGTTTTAATGATGCTATTAATATTATAAATAATCAAACTAGGTCAAAAGATTTATTTATGAGAAATATGATGCATGAACTTAAAACTCCAATTACAAAAGCAATGTTTATTGCAGAAACTTTAGAAAATGAAAAAACTAGAGAAAACTTACAACGTGCATTTAAAAGAATGGATGATATTATCAAAGAACTTGCGACTGTTGAAAAACTAACATCTCATAATAGTATGATGTATAAAGAACATACATCATTTTTTAATATTTATAATAAAACTTTGGAAATAATAATGGTTAATCCTGAAAATATTGCATCCAAAATCAAGTCTTTTAATTTTTCTGTTGATATATCTATGTTTTCAATTGCACTTAAAAACTTAATTGATAATGCTATTAAGTTTTCACCTAACAATAAAGCAATTATAAATGCTTCAAAAGATGAAATACAAGTAATATCTTTAGGAGAGCCTTTAAAGTATGATTTGGATTATTACACGGAAGCATTTTCACAAGAAGAAAAAAGAAGTGATGGATTTGGATTAGGTTTATATATTGTAAAAACGATTGCAACACTGCATGGTTACAAACTTTTATATAAGTATGAAAATGAGAAAAACTACTTTATTATAAAGATGTAAAGGCTTAGCCTCTTACATCTTTCATAACTTCAAACCAAGAACGGTTAAAATGTTTTTTTATATATTTTGCTCTATGTGGAACTATACATCCTGAACAATTTTGATGAATATAATCATCACCAATAAATTGTGAGCCATCACGAGATTTTATACTACATACTGAAAACAAGGTTTTACCATCTTCAGTTTTTTCAAAACCATCACCTTTAAATCTAAAGTTTGGACAGGCACATAAATAACAATTTAAATCTTCCATATCGTGGCATTTTTTATTATCTTTATATAAAGGGCAAAAATCAGGTTCGTTTTTTACCATGTTTTCAAATTTAAAATATTCTATTACCTCATCAACACTTCTATCTTCTAATTTTTTCATTACATTTGCATGAAGGTTTCCCTGTTGGATAAACCATTCGTCATAAGTCATCATAATACTCCTAAAATCAATATACTAATTATAAATATATCTAAGCGATACTTTAACAAAAGTGTCTTTAAAACATCACTATTCTCAATATTTTCTTTTCCAACTCCAAAAAAAGGCTTATCTTTTATTTTCCCAAAATAAGAAGTAGGACCTCCAAGTTTTAAATTTAGACATAAAGCAATAGATGCTATTGGCAGTCCTGCATTTGGACTATCATGTTTAGCTCCATATTTATAAAATTCTTTTAATGCTTTTTTACTTAGAAATAAAATTGCTATTAAAACAGCTGTGATTCTTGAAGGAATATAGTTTACGATATCATCAAGTATTGCAGATACTTTTCCAAAGTTTTCGTATTTTTTGTTTCTATATCCAACCATTGAATCTAAAGTATTAATAGCTTTGTATAAATACGCACCAACTATTCCAAAACATAATAAATAAAACAAAGGAGCAATAACTCCATCGCTTAGGTTTTCTGCATATGTTTCTATTGCAGCTTTATTTACATCTGAGTTATTCATCAAGCTTGTATCACGACTAACTAACATAGCTATTTTTTCTCTTTTTATTTCTAAATTTGAATCTGCTACTACATCTTTGACACTATCGTATAACATTTTAGAAGCAAGTGTGAAAGAAGCTAAAAAACCTTGAAATATTATATTGTCAAAACTAGCTAAAAATGAAGTAATAAAATAAACAATAAAAAGTAAAGAAGCTGTTAATATTCCACCTTTTAAAACTGAGTCCTCATAAAACTTTTTTCCAAACCAAGAAATATAATTTCCCATATATACAATTGGATGTTTTAAAGGTGATTTAAACTTTAGTTTTTCAAACTCACCAAAGATATTGTCAATAATATATGCTATTAAAGCTATACTATAAAACACTATCTACTATCCTTTGCACATCTAGTTTTTCTCTCATAGTATTTACAAAAGTATTAATTGTATTTTTTTTATACTCTTGGAAATCATAACCTATATAAGTAGCTTGTATCTTTTTGAAATATGAAGTCCTAAACTTATTATTATCAAAAATGCCATGAACAAATGTACCTTTAAACTTTTTACTTTCATATGATAAAGGATATTCTTTACTAAGCCCATGATGTATTTCAAAACCTTCTATTTTACTATCAAATAAATCATAAGTCTTTTTTTCTAGTATTTTCTCTTTTTCAAAAATTATATGAGCAGGTATTTTACAAAAGCCTTCTTCTATTAAAGCTTCACTATTTTCTAAAGCATACTTATCATCTAAAGTTTCGAACATCATTTCATATCCACCACATATACAGCATATATCTTTTTTGTAGTTTTTAATTTGCTCAAATAAACCATTGTCTTTCATCCATTTTAAATCTTTTATTACAAGCTTTGAACCAGGAAGGATTACTAAGTCAAACTTTTCTAGAGAAATATTATAATCTACAAATTCAACAAAGACCTCATCATCACATATTAAAGGTTCTATATCATTATAATTACTCATATAAGGATATGAGATAACTGCAATATCAAGTTTTTTATTTTTAGGATTTTGTACAAAGTTTTTCAAAGATGCTGAATCTTCAAATCCCAGATTAAATGGAATATATGGTAATACTCCTAAAACAGGTATTTTGAAATCTTCTTCAATAATTCTAATCCCTTCATCAAATAAGGATAAGTCACCTCTGAATTTGTTTACTATTACACCTATTATATTATTACGAAGTTTTTCTGGTAATAAATGATATACACCATAAATAGAAGCAAATACTCCGCCTTTTTCAATGTCTGCTACTAAAATGATTTTTGTATCATATTCGTTAGCTATAAAAATATTTGAAAGGTCTTTATCCATTAGATTTAACTCAACAGGACTTCCAGCTCCTTCGTTTACAATACAGTCATATTTTGAATCTAAATATTCATAGCATCTTTTAACTGCTGGTTTTAATAAATCTAAATCTCTATAATATTCTAGTACATGCTTATTAGCTACTACTTTACCTTCAACAATAAGTGAAGCTGAACTACCACGACCAGATTTAAGCAAAACTGGATTTAAATGATAAGATGTTAGTACTTCTAATACTTCAGATTGAAAATATTGGGCAATTGCTATCTCACTTCCATCATCACATACATGGGAGTTATTTGATACGTTTTGTGCTTTAAATGGTGCAACGCTATAATTTAAGTCTTGAAGTATTTTTGCTATTACAAATGTTATAGTTGATTTTCCAGCATCAGAAGATGTTCCTAGGATTGATATATTTTTCATTTTGTCCTTATTTCTTATAAGAATTTTCTCTAGATTTTACACTAACAACGAGTATTATTAGTTTGTCATTTTCTTTTTTATAAATAACTCTATAGGTTCTAAGTTTTAATCTATATACTTCCTCATTTAAACCTTGAAGTTTTTTTATTCTTCCTATTTTTAGAAGTTCCATCTCATAATCAGAAGAAAAGTTTTCTACAAAAGTATATAAAGATTCTTTTATAAATCGAATATCAGATATATTTATTTTTTTTAAGTCTTTTTTAACAGGTTTCTCAAATTCTAAAGAGTACAACTATACGCCTAACTCTTTAAAAAAATCATCTGCTTTAATTGTTCCTGTACTTTCATCTAATCTTGTCTTTGCTAGTTTTATGTCTTGATAGTCCATGTACATTTCAAGTGCTTCTGAAACTATGGCTGTTTTCTTCTTTCCCATCTCTTTAGACATAAGATCTAAATCTTCTAATAATTCTAAAGATAGTGTAAAAGTTGTTGGTTTAACTGTTTTATACATAATAAACTCCTTTAATATTGTTTATTATATTGTTTATTATATTTATTGTCAAATTACTATTATCTATATTCTAAAGAATTCACTACTAATTGTTTATTTTTAAAAGGGTCAATAATAGCTTGTATTTCATCAAACTTATATTTTAATCTAAAACCTATTTTCGAGTTTGTTGCTGTAGATTCTAGTATGTAAAAAGGTTTATTGTTTACAAATAGTGCTTTTTTGTTTATTTTATTTTCTTTCATATTTATTATTACAAAAATATGTTTAGGTACTAATACGAAATACGCTTCATAGCCTTTCATATTTAGCATTGAGATTAAAAGATTTGATTTATCATCACAATCTCCATAGTTTTGTTTTACTACTTGTTTTGAACTTCTAGCAACACTTTCATTTACTTTATAAGGAATTGCTGTAACAAAGTCTAAGATTTTTTGGACTTCACATATTTCATTTTGCTTACAGTCTTTGATTAAATGATTTGCTAAACGTAATGTATAATCATCACTTCTTACTTGATTTACATATGTTAAATCGCCAATATCAATAAATTGTTTTTTTACAATATTGTAAGAAGTAAAAATCATATATATTACATAAACTATAAAAAGCGAGGATAAAAAAAAAGATAAGTATTTTAGATATTTATTATTTACTAACATATCTCTTTTAGTGCCTGTTTTAGAATTTTTAGTTTTGCACTTGATTTAACTGCAATCCTTACATAAGTATTATCTAAAAAATCAAAATTTTCACAATTTCTTATCATGATTTTATAAGGTTTTAGTTTTTCTTGTAATTCATTTGCTTTTATATTTTTTAATTTTGCCAAAATATAATTTGCACTACTTTGATATATTGATTCAATACAATTACAGTTTTCAAGTATATTTTCTAACTCAAGTCTGTTTTTTATATTAATTGCTTTTGATATTCTCTTAAAATTTCTATCTTCAAGTGCAGCTGACAAATAGTTTGTATCAAATATAGATAGTTTCCACATAGGTTCAAACCTTTTAAGTGAATCGATATTTTTTTCATTAGATACAATTGTTCCAACTCTAATACCAGCACTTGAATAGAATTTAGTCATTGATTTTAAGATATACAACTTATCATATTTTTCAAGATACCTAATAGCAGATTCTCCATCACAAAAATCTAAAAAGCTTTCATCAATTAAAATTACACAATCTTTGTCCATCCAATATTCCATTAAAACATCAATATCATAATATGTTCCATCTGGAGTTGAAGGGTTTACAAATATTACTAAACTAGCATTTTTAACAGGCAAGTTCATATTTTCAAAGCGATTTATAGTTCTTAATTCATATCCAAAATTTACACAAGCTTTTTTATATTCTAAATATGCAGGAGAATAAATAGTACAGTGTTTTAAATCAAGATGTTTAAATAAAGCAAAAATTGCAGAACTTCCACCATTAAATAGCTCCAATTGCTCTGGATTTATTTTATAAGTATTTGCTATTTTCTTGTACAAATTATCATAGATAGGATAAGAAGAAATATCTAAATTATTAAAGTTTAGATGTACATCTGGTTTAATAAAGTTGATATTTGATGATAAATCAATCACCTCTTTAATATCGCAGTTTATATCTTTTACAAACTCATCTATTTGTCCACCATGCTCAAATGTATTCATAAAACTATTGCCAATGCTATATTAAATAAAATAAGTTCACTGTGTTCTATTGTAAAACCTAAGCAATCACCATTTACAAAAGAGAACTTTTTGTTTAAAATCTTCATAATAGAATAAAAAATAAGAAGTGATAAAATAAAAAGTGTTATTGCATTTGAAAATATAAACATAGCAATTAAGAGATAAATCAAAGTATAAATTTTAAGTTTTCCTACTCCTGCACTTTGAAAAGCAAGTGATAAAAAACTATTTTTATTAAATTGGAAAAATTGAAGTAAATACATTAAGTTTAAACGAGAAAAAACAAGCACTGTAAAAAATAAAGCATATTCTTCTTCAAATAAAATATAAGTAGAAATAGCAACTTTTAGTAAAACAAAACAAAAAGCATATAAAGCACCAATAGCTCCAATAGTTGGGTCTTTCATAATCTCATAAGGATCTTTTCCTGAATAAGAAGCAAACCATGCATCAACTACATCACAAATTGCTTCTAAATGTAAGAATCCATAAAGAGCTAAATATATTACAGAAGCCACAAATGCAGAATACAAAGGATTAAAAAACTCATTTAAGAAAATATTTAAAGCTATTACGATTATTGCTAATATTCCACCTACTAAAGGAAGAAAGGCAAGAGTGTATTTATAAGTATCATTATTAATTTTCATATCTTTTACAAAAATAGGAATAATTGTAAAATATGAAAGAGCAAAGAAAAAAGCGTTTAGTATTTGTTTCATTTTAATCTTTTTGATATTGAGTATTTTACTTCATATACTTCATCACAAAGTTTTACTAACTCTTGTCCAATAAGTCCTGAAAAATCCACAAATCTTCTAGATTCACTGTCAAAAGGAATTACTCCACATGAAACATCATTTAAAACAAAAACTATATTTGCGTTTATTTTACAAATATCTTGCAATTGTTTTTTTAGTGTGTTTTCATCTTTTTGTAGATTATTAAAAAGCCACATAGACACACAATCTACTAAATATGTTTTATTATCTTTGATTACTTTTTCTAAATCTTTTGGTTCTTCAATTGTCAAAAAGTCATTTCTTCTTTCTTCCAAATGTTTATCAATTCTATTTTGCATTGAACTATCGTTATAAGAATTGTCATAAGTAGCCACATAATATGGTTTTTGATTTTGTGAGAGTTCAAGCACTTTTTGTGAAGCAGCATTTGTTTTTCCAGATTTTTGACCACCAAAATATAATACTTTCATTATAGACCTAAAAAGTTTTTTATACCAGTAAATACAATTTGAGCAGACAAAGCAGCTAAAAATAATCCTGTAATTTTTGAAATAACTAAAAGACCTTGTTTTCCAATTATTTTTTCAAAAATACTTGAAGTATAAAGCATAATACCTATTACTAAAACTGCACAAATCAATGCTAAACTTCCCATTAACATAGAAGACTTACTTTCAAAAGTTGCACCCATTACAAGTAAAATACCAATAGTTCCAGGTCCTATTGTAATAGGAATTGCAAGTGGTACTACTGCTAAATCTAATACATCTTTATCTCCAACTTTTGCAGTTGCTTTATTTCCTTGAATTAACTCAACAGCGGATAAAAACATCAAAGACCCAGCTCCTATTCTAAAAGCATCAAGTGTTATTCCAAATACTTCAAAAATATGATTACCAAAAAAAAGTAAAACTAAACTAATTACAATTACCGAACTTGTAACTTTAATAGCTAATTTTTTTCTTTCTTTTGGACTTGATTCATGAGTTACTGTTAAAAAAACAGATAATACAAAAAAAGGTGTCATAATAAAAAACATTTTTAAGAATGTAGATATAAATAGTTCCATGTTTATCCTAAGAAGCTTTCAATTTTTTTTGTTAATTCTGTTTTGTCGATTGAATTAATAGCAGCATAACATAAGGCAGCCCCACAACCAACACCCTCTTTTGCCTCACCTTGATCGTATAATTTTAATGCAGGATGAGCAGACTCTGTAAAGTCAAAATCAGAAGCATATGCATTTATTGGAAAAGAAAGTTGTTCTAAAAGTGCTTTTATATTTGAGTTTTCATCTTCGCTTATCCATTTTGTTGTACAAAGTGCAATATTTGAAGAGTTGATTTCTCCTTGCATACTTTCTAAAATAGAATTAACAAGCAAAAGCACTGTTGCCATTTGAGTTCCACCGGCTAGTATTACTTTTAAATCTTTTGAAGTACTTCCTAAAATAAAACCTGCATTAAAAATTAGCATATTATCAGATACATTTGATAGTTTTGTAAATACATCATCATCAGGTTTAATTCTTTTTAATGCACCTTCAATTGTTTTATTTTTAATATCACTAGGATTATTTTTAAAAGAGCTTGAAAAATACGAATCACAAGAATATCCCAAAGCTTTAGCACTTGCATTAGCACTTGTTGTTCCACTTGGAACTGATTCTGCAAGAATAATATAATCATCACTTATTTCATAATTACTTGCAAAAAAAACACCTGCTTGAAAAACAGCCATTGCATCTATTTTTGCACCATCATCAATTCGTAAACTTGGTTCTATATCAAAACTGTGTGTTTTAAAATAGTCTATCTTTGGTTTTACATCTAAACCTAAATCTAAAATTTCGATATTACTAAAGGGTTTTAGTTCATGAACTGCACGAGTTATAAGTGCAGGAGTAGGAACTCCTTTTGGAGTTTGTGCAATATCTTCTAAAGACCTAACTTCTTTTAAACATAAAAATTCGGCATCTAAAGTAGGTGTAAGAAATAGTTTACCAGGAATTCCTGCTTGAGAAATATTTGGAATTTCACAAGTTTTTGTAACACTGGCGCTTAAAAGAAAAGTAGCTTTTTTACCTCTTAAGTATTCAAGAAAATCTACACTTCCTAAAATTGTTTCAAAGTTCATTTGAACCCTTTTATTTAATTTTTAGGAAGTATAACAAATATGGGCTTATTTAAAATATTTATTTACAATTTCAAGAAAATCTTTTGGATTTTTATATCCAACAATTTTAGAAGCTGTAATTTCTTTATTATTTGTATCCCAAAAAATTAATCCAGGAGGTCCAACAATTCCATATTTTTCTTGTAATGCTTTATCATCATCATTATTAGCTGTTACATCTGCTTTTAATACTGTAAAACCTGCAAGCTTATTAAGAACTTCTTCATCTTTAAAAGTAATCTCTTCAAGCTCTTTACAAGATACACACCAATCTGCATAAAAATCTAACATAACAGGTTTAGAAGAGTTAGCTATTGCTAAATCAAGCTCTTTTATATTTTTAACATAACTTACTTTTAATGCTTTTTTATTAGTATTACTTGAAACACCACTTGTAAACTTATCAAAAGGTTTTAGTGGATTTGTAGCTCCTGAGATTGTTCCAAAAAATAAAGAAACTCCATAAAGGAAAATTACAACAACTAACAATTGTGCAAGTATATGCTTATAAATATTTAAATAAATAGCAGCACCTAAAAATAATAAAGACCATAAAAACATTACAATACTTGCATCTAATAATCTATCTAACATCCATACAGCAATTGCTAACATTACAATTCCAAATACTTTTGAAACACTGTCCATCCAACCACCTGGTTTTGGCATGAATTTTCCAGCGCCAAGTCCTATCAATAATAAAGGCATACCCATTCCAATACTTAAAACAAATAATGCAAGTCCACCTAAAACAGCATCACCTGTTTGACCTATATAAACTAAAGCACCTGCAAGAGGAGGAGCAACACAAGGACCTACTATTAAAGCTGATAAGAATCCCATGATTGCAATTCCTAAAATTCCTTGTTTTTCTTTTCCATCTGTTGATTTGTTAATTTTATTTTGTATACTTTGAGGTAATTCAATTTTAAAATATCCAAACATTGAAAAGGCAAGTGCTACAAAAATAGCTGCAAATACAGAAAGAACATAAGGATTTTGAAGTGCTACTTGTAAGTTTGCACCAAATAATCCTGCTATTACACCTGCTATTGTATATGCCATTGCCATTGATAAAACGTACACTAGTGATAAAAGAAAACCTTTGCTAGCAGTAATTTTTTCATTTTGTGAAGCACCTACAATAATTGAAGATAAAATTGGAATCATTGGAAATACACAAGGAGTAAATGAAAGTAATAAGCCAAATCCAAAAAAAGTAGCTAAAACTAAAAGCATATTTCCTGTTTTTAAAGTATTTGCAATACTATCAGTTTCATTTAAATCACTAACAATATCCTGTGTTTTTGCGTTATTTTCTTTTTTTACATCTGTAACACTAGCACTTGAGTTTAAGTCTAATTGATATTTTTCACTCATTGGTGCATAACAAAGACCTTTTTTTGAACATCCTTGAAACTTTACTTCTATTTCATATGAAGATGACTTTTCATATGATTGTAATAAAGTAAATGGTATTTCAATTTTTTGATTATCAAAGTGAACAATAAATCCATCATATTCAACAGCCTTAGGAATATTAACTTCCTTTGTAATATCAACTTTTGATGGTTTATTAATAATTACATTTAATTTATCATCATATAAATAAATATCTTTTCCAAGATTTAAGTTAAAAGTTACTTTTTCATTACCTTTCACAAATTCTGTTTTAAAAGCTTCGTCTGGTTCTAAAAAATCATCTTGAAGTTCTAAAGAGAAAGCATAAATGCTTATAAATAATAGTAATAATATTTTTTTCATAAAAGGTCCTGTTGTTAGTGTTTTTATATATTTTATGTATTATATTAAAATTTTGTAAAGAGTTTGTTAATTACTTCATTATAAAGATTAGAATATAAGAATTTATTATATTTAAACATAAGAAATTTATGTTAGAATTCTATTTTAACAAAGGATATTTATGAATGAATTAGTAGATTTACAACCAAAAATAGTAGAAAAAATGATAAATGATAATATAGTAATGATTGATATAAGAAGAGTAGAAGAATGGGAAAGAACAGGGATAATTAAAAACTCACATTTATTAACTTTTTTTGATGATAGAGGTGAATATGATATTGAAAAGTGGATGAGTGAATTTGTTAAACTTGTTCCAAATAAGGATCAAACTTTTATTTTGATTTGTGCAAGAGGTAACAGAACAAGAAGTATAGGAGATTTTTTAATATCTCAGGATTATAAAAACACTTCACATTTATTTGGGGGCATTGTTTTATGGCAACAAGAGTTAAGAAAAACTATTGAATATAAAATTTAATAGTTTATAACTTTTTTATCTGAATCTATCCATTCTTTAATTCCACCATCAAGATACATTGCATTATTTAGTTTTTTATCTTCAATCAATTTAGATACTAAATTTTCAGCTTTTTTTCCATTTTTTGATATTAAAACAAATGAACGATTTTTTTTCTCTAATTAATTTAATTAAAGTGTATAACCATTTTTCTTCATTTTCTTTTGAATATGTCAATTGGTAAGAACCTGGAATAATTCCTATATTTTCCACTTACTTTTTTCTAATATCAACAACTATGATATTTTTTCTATATAAACTTCTAATTCATCAACAGTGAGAAATTTTGTTTCTTTAGCAAATAATGAAATACTTAAATATGAGAGCAGAGTAATAATTATAAATATCTTTTTTAAGCTTGGTTTTTAAGATTGTTTATAAGAATTATAACGAAAAAAGTTTCTAACAAGTGTTTTTCTGAAGGAATTCATATAAGAAAATAAAGTTCTTATATGAATAAAGTTATTTATTAAGTATTTTTACTATCTTCACTTGCTTTTTGTAAAATTGCAATAACATCATCTAAATTCTCATAAGGAATATGAGATTTCCATTGGATATCTGTTCCATTTAAAGAAACACCAATACTTACAATATCACTTGTATCTTTTCCATAAGGTTCAGTAACATTAGAAACTAAAATAACACCTTTCTTTGTTCCTGCTAATGGTAATGAACCTAATTCTGTAATTGTAGACATTTTGTACCCTTATTGTTTAATTTTTTTTATTCTATTATTTTACAAAAATAAACTTTTATTTCATTAAAATTATTCATTATAATTCCGTTATTTTGATTATGTAATTATATTTCTTTTGCTATTGCTTGTCCAAATCTTACATTTTGATTTAATAACTCTTCTATTTCAACGCTATTTTCTTCCCATAACATAACAACAGTAGAACCCATTTTAAAGTAACCTAAACAATCACCTTTTTTTATTTCAGTATTTTCGTATTCATATACTTTAATTTCTTGAGAATCTATATTAGTTTCAACTCTTGGTTCAAATTCAAATACCATTTGCCCAACATTTAAAGCACCTACAAATACCATATAGAATAGTTTACCATTCTTTTCACATTCAATAATTACTCTTTCATTTTGAACAAATAAATCAAGTTCTTTATTTAGATATTTTAAATTTACTGGATATAATTTTCCTGGAACATGAATAAGTTTTTTAAGTTTAAAATCACTTGCTGCATGATATCTATGATAATCTTTTGGTGATAAATAAAAATTCATAAATGAACCATTTTTAATTTTTTCTAGATTATCATTACAATAGTAAGTTAATAAATCTTCAACACTATATTCCATACCTTTAATTTGTAAGGCAATATCTTCTTCTATTTTTCCACACTCAGTTATTAAACTATCTGTTGGAGAAATAACTACATTTATCTCTTCATTAATTTCTCTTTTTACTTCTAATTCTCTTGTGAATAAAGCATTTAAAGATTTATAGAATTTTGGCTTTTTAAATTCAATCATATCTAAGCCTAAAAACTTTACATAACCTGCATTTATAATATTTTGAATAAATGAAGGAAATTCTTTTTTAGCAAATTTTCCAAAGTTCTGAGAAATTAAATTTGTAATATGCATTTTGTTCCTTTTTATAATGATAAGATATTTTATCTACATTTACTTCTTAAATGGCTTTAATAAATTAAATTGTACTTTTTAGCTATTATTACGCCATTAAAATTAATAGATTATAAAAGGAGATTTTATGTATAAAATAGTTGTAGCAAACCAATGTGGATGTTTTAAAAGAAGTGATTTAGGAAATAATATAAAGTTTCAATCAAAAGATGAAGCATTGTTAAAAGCAATTGAAATGAAAAATACTATGAATAATGATTTTTGTAAAAAACATGAGTTTGAAGTTCAAGAAATGTATAACAATTTTGTTATAAGTTTTTATTCTGATGCAAGAGATAACTGTTGCGGGAATGGTTGTTGTAGCTAAGATTAGCTACAACAAACTAATCAACAACTACATCATTAGGAATTAACATAAAGAGTCTTCCCTCTTCTTTCATAAGTCCTGCTAATTCCATAGCTTCTTCTCCATATCCTAAAAAATAATCCGCTCTAATTTCACCTTTTATAGCTCCTCCTGTATCAGCAGCAATTACAAGTTTATTAATAGCTTTATTTGTTTTTGGATTTGATGTTTCTAAAAAAACAGGCATTCCCAGTGGTATATATCTTCTATCAACTGCAATATTTCTTTTCGCAACTAATGGCACATTTAAACTACCCGTTGCTGTTTGTTTTTTTTCTTTAAAAAATATATAACTAAGATTATAGTTTAAAACTTCATCTACTTTTGTAGGATTAGCTTGTAAAAAAGCTTTTATACTTTGTAAAGAGACCTCTTCTCTTTCTAAGTGTCCATCTTCAATTAATTTTTTTCCAATAGACCGATATTTTCTTCCATTTTGATTTGAATAACCAATATTAATTAAATCGCCATTTTCTAATAACACACGTCCTGAACCTTGAACTTGTAAGAAAAATAAATCTATTTTATCATTTACATAACATATAACTTCTAGATTATTCTTTGCTTCAATTTGCTCTCTTGTATCATAGGCATAATATTTTTTATTTTTTATTTTTGCTTTATAACTTAAATTTTTAAAGTTTGGATATTTACTTTTATTTTTTATTGTTACTAAATCTTTTGGAGTTTTATAAATAGCATATTTGTAAAAATCTGTTTTAATTCTACTTCCATATAATAAAGGTTCATAATAACCTGTAATTAAACCTTTATCTCCAGTGTTTGAAACTAAAACTTTTGGTGTAAAGTTTTTTGTAAAAAATTCTTTTCCATTAGTAAAATCTAATGAGTTTTCACAAACATCTTTAAATTGTTCTTTTCTTTTAGATTTTGTACAAGCTTTTTTAAACACTTCAAGTGCTAAGTCTAAATTATCATCATAAAAGCCTGTTAAATAATCAAAGGGAGTTTTTTCCATTTCTTGGGGAATTCCTATTTTTGATAATTCATTGTTTTTTACAGAACAAGCAGTAAATAAAAATAGTGTAATTATAATAAATAAATAATGTTTCAAAGTATAAATCCAGTTTTTTAAAGATTATACCAACTTAAGAGTTATAAACTTCCTTAAGTCCACAAGCTTTGCATCTATACTCAATATCAGGAACGCCTGAGCATCCACCACCTTTTAATATCTTTGCACTTATAACTTCTTGTGTAAAAGTTGTTTTTGTATTATCATCGAAAAAAGTTTTTGTTTTTTGTTTACAATCTGGACATTCACCCGATTTTAGCTTATCTAATCTTGAGTTTTTACTTTTAAAGTATTGTAATACTGAGAATATTACTATTAAAAAAGTTAGTGTTAAAAATATTATAGTTTGCATGAAGCAGAGATTTACTCTACTTCAGCGTCGATAACGTCGTCATCGTCTTTTTTTGCTTTTTTATTTGGTTGTTCTCCAGTAGCTTGATCGCCACCTTCTTTTTTGTACATAGCTTCTGCTAATTTATGAGATTTTTCAGTTAAAGCTTTCACTTTTTCTTCAATTTGCTCTTTAGTAGCATTTTCATCTTTTAATAATTCTTCAAGCTCAGCTGCTGAATCAACGATTGCAGTTTTTTCTTCTTCAGAAACTGCATCAGGGTTTTCTTCTAATGTTTTCTTAGTTGAATGTAATAAAGCATCAGCTTGATTTCTTACTTCAATTATTTCTTTTTTCTTTGCATCAGTTTCTTTATTTGCTTCTGCTTCGTTTACCATTTTTTCGATTTCTTCATCAGATAATCCAGATGAACCAGAAATAGTAATTTTATTTTCTTTACCAGTTCCTTTATCTTTAGCAGATACATTTAAAACACCATTTGCATCAATATCAAATGTTACTTCAATTTGTGGAACACCTCTTGGAGCTGCTGGGATATCAGATAATTCAAACATACCTAATGATTTATTATCTTTAGCAAATTCTCTCTCACCTTGTCCAACATGAATTGAAACAGCAGGTTGATTATCTTCAGCTGTTGAGAATACTTGAGATTTCTTAACAGGAATTGTTGTACC
The DNA here is from genome assembly GCA_938084175.1 of uncultured Campylobacterales bacterium. GTDB lineage: Bacteria > Campylobacterota > Campylobacteria > Campylobacterales > Arcobacteraceae > Poseidonibacter. The sequence goes on along the minus strand of CALKDR010000004.1, from coordinate 24,006 downwards.
TTTTTCAATTAATTTAGTTAATACTCCACCTAAAGTTTCAATACCTAATGATAAAGGAGTAACGTCTAGTAATAATACATCTTTAACATCACCTTTTAATACACCAGCTTGAACAGCAGCACCAGCAGCTACTACTTCATCAGGGTTAACACCTTTGTTTAAATCTTTTCCAAAGAAGTCTTTTACAATTTCATTTGCTTTTGGTAATCTAGTAGATCCACCAACCATAATGATTTCTTCAATTTCTTCTTTATCTAAACCAGCATCATTTAATGCAGTTTTGATATGTTCTAAAGTTTCAGTAATTAAACCTTCAGTCATTGATTCAAATTTTGCTCTAGTTAATGATTTAACTAAGTGAACAGGACCAGCCGTTCCCATTGAAATAAATGGTAAGTTAATTTCTGTTGATTCAGCTGAAGATAATTCTTTCTTTGCATTTTCAGCTGCATCTTTTAATCTTTGAAGTGCCATTTTGTCATTTCTAACATCAAAACCATTTTCAGTTTCAAACTCTTTTGCTAACCAATCTATAATTGCATTATCAAAATCATCTCCACCTAAGAATGCATTACCATCTGTTGATAAAACTTCAAAAGTACCATCACCAATTTCTAAAGCTGTAACATCAAAAGTACCACCACCTAAATCATAAACAAGAACTTTTTCTTCACCTTTTTTATCTAAACCATATGCTAATGAAGCAGCTGTTGGCTCATTAATAATTCTTAATACATTAAGTCCTGCAATAGTTCCAGCTTCTTGAGTTGCTTTTCTTTGTGCATCATTAAAGTATGCTGGTACTGTAATAACAGCATCAGTAACAGGTGCTCCTAAATACTCTTCAGCATCAGTTTTTAATTTTCCTAAAATTTTAGCACTTATTTCTTGTGGAGTATATACTTTATCTCCAATTTCAACTGCGGCTGCACCGTTTCTATCAACGATTTTGTATCCAACTTTAGATTGTGCTTCTTTAGCATTTTCTTCGTCCATCATTAAACCCATAATTCTTTTAATAGAATAAATAGTTTTTTCAGGATTTGTAATAGCTTGTCTTTTTGCAGGATCTCCTACTAAAACTTCACCTTTATCTGTATATGCAACAATAGAAGGAGTTGTATTTTTACCTTCTTTATTAGGGATAATTTTAGCTTCCCCACCTTCGTAAACAGCCATACAAGAGTTTGTAGTTCCTAAGTCAATTCCAATTACTTTACTCATTTTTCTTCCTTATCAATTTAATTTATTTTGTTTTAATTTTTCTCTAATTTATTCTAGTTTTTTGACATTACGGTCAACGCTTTACTTCTTACAGATTGAAACCATTGCTGGTCTTAATAATCTTTCTTTTAATTTGTAACCTTTTTGAAGTCTTTGAACAATTTGTCCATCTTCATGATCTGGGCTATCAAGCTGCATAACTGCATCGTGGAAATTAGGATCAAAATCACCTTCTGTTTCAACAGTTGTAATATCATGTTTTTCAAAAGCTGAGTAAAAATTTCTAATTGTTAATTCAACACCTTCTTTTAATTTTGCTAATAATTCATCTGCTGGCATATCACTTGCTGCTTCTTCTGCTGCTAGTGCCATTTCTAAAGAATCAATAGGAGCTAATAAATCTTTTGCAAATTTTTCACTTGCATAATCAATAGCATTGTATTTTTCTTTTTCTAATCTTTTTTTGATGTTCTCAAAATCAGCATGAACTCTTAAATATTTATCTTCAGCTTCTTTTAGTTTTTCTTCTAAATCGGCTTTAACACTTTCCATTGTCTCTTCAACAACTGCTGTTTCTTCAACAATTACTTCAGTTTCGTTTTCTGCTACTTCTTCTGTTTGTATTTCTTCTTTTTTTTCTTCGCTCAAGTTTTTCTCCTAAAAAGTTGTAATTTTTTTATAAAAATATTCATAATTTTTTGGAAGTTGCCCAATTACAAGCATCTTCACATCTTCGTTATTAATTTTGCAATAATGACAAATTCCTATATAACCAATAGGTAAAAAGTTTTCAAAATATAGACCTTCGTCTAATTCATCTAAAATTTGACCTTTTAAAAATTTATTAATAGTCAATTCATTTAAATCATATGTTAAAGCAAGAGCTAAAAACTCTTTATAGTTAAAGATTTCAAAATCTGAATTTTGTAAACTTTGATCTATAGCCTCACAAATATCATATGCACCTACATCTTTTGATATTTTCAAGATATCTTTTAGAGTTAAACCTCTCATATCTTGTAAAAATCTAAATAAGGCATCTGAAAACTTTACAGATATTGCAAATGAAGAAAACTCTAATATCATATACTTATCTTCAACATTCAAAATCTCCATTAATATGTCAGATTTCTCTTTTTTGATAAATATTGATACTTCTACTTCAGACGCATAATATTGTAATGCTTTTAAATTTATATTTGTAACATCGAAATTAAGTTTGGTTTTCCAATACTCTTTTAAAGCTTCAGTTGTTGGAGTTCTTCCAGAACTTATATGCTCTTGAGCTAGATAACCTTCATCACCTAATTTTTTGAAATATCCTCTAATTGTTGCAGGTGAATAAGTGATATCATACATAGATTTTAATTGCGTAGAACCAATTGGCTCTAAATGTTCTATATATGCTTTAATAATAGACTGTAATAAAAACTCTTTTTTGTCAATCATTTTACAACCATTTTAATTTATTAGCACTCATTGTCTTAAACTGCTAAAGAATTATAACCTATTGAGTGTCTATTTGTCAAGTACTTTTAAAAATAAATTTTTATTCATAATAAATCTGCCTAATATAATGCTTTACAGATAATTTTTTGATACTAATAATTAATCATTGTGTTATAATTTGATACTAATTTATAAAATTTCTTAAAGTAAAAAGGTAAACAATGAAGAAAATTGCTACAGTGGCTTTATTAGGAGCTTTGATTATTCCTGCATTTACAGCTGAGTTTGTAACAATTGGCACAGGTGGAGTAACTGGAACTTACTATCCAACAGGTGGTGCTATTTGCAGACTTGTAAATAAATATAAGAAAGAGACAAAAATTAGATGTTCAGTTGAATCAACTGGAGGTTCTGTTTATAATATAAAAACTATTGAAAATGGTGAATTAGATTTTGGTATTGCTCAATCTGATGTTGTTTATCAAGCCTCAAATGGAACTGGAAATTTTAAAGGCAAAAAAGCTGAAAAATTAAAATCTGTTATGGCTATTTATCCTGAATTATTAACTCTAGTTACTAGAAAAGATTCAAATATCAATTCAATAAAAGATATAAAAGGTAAAAGAATTAACCTAGGAAATCCGGGGTCTGGAAATGAAGCTACTGCTTTAACATTATTTGATGCAAGTGGAATCAAAAAAGAAGACTTAAAATTTGCAGGGACACTTAAAGCTTCGGAAATGCCAGATGCTCTAAGAGATAATAAAATAGATGGATATTTTTATATGGTAGGACATCCAACTGCAAATATAAAAGATGCTTCAAATTCTGTTGATGTAAAAATCACAGAACTAAGTGGTAGTAATATTGATAATTTAATTAAAAAATACCCATACTTTGCTAAAGCGGATATTCCTGCTGGAATGTATAAAGGAAATACTAGTAACATTGAAACTTTTGGTGTTAAAGCTGTATTAGTAACAAGTGATGATGTTAGTGAAAAAGCTGTTTACACAGTTGTAAAAGCTATTTTAGAAAACTTTGATAAATTTAAAAAGCTTCATCCAGCTTATAATAATATCACGAAAGAATCTTTATTAGACGGACTTTCAGCACCATTACATAAAGGTGCTAAAAAATATTTTAAAGAAGCTGGATTATTATAATCTTTGTTATTTTCAAGAGTGAAAACTCTTGAAAATCTTTTTATTTTACAAATAACTTTTCGATTATATATCCATAACCTTTATGAGAAACAATAAAATCATCATCAATAATTTTATCTTTTAATCTTTTCATTACCGTTCTAAAGGCAGAATCATTTGTTTGAATATCATTCCAAACATCTTCTTTAAATCTTTCAACTGAAATCACTTCACCTAAAGATTTTATTAGTACTTGTAATATATCTGATTCTTTTTTTGAAAGTTTTACAATAGTTTCATGATTATAAAGTTTATCACTTGATAAATCATATGTATATGTTTTATTTAAATTTACTAAGTTAGTGTTGATCTTAGCTTCTTTTTTATCTTCTAATACTTCAACTTTTGCTTTTTGTAACATTTCCATCATATTATCAATATTTAAAGGTTTTAGAAAATAACCTAAAACTCTTAAGTTTATTAATTTTAATAAATCTTCTTCATTTTTATGAGCACTTACAATTATAAATCTTTGGTTTGGAATTAATTCTCTTATTAAATCAATCATTCCCATACCATCAATATTTGGCATTTTTAAATCTGTTAATACTAAATCAAAAGTTTTATTATTATCAATATTCTCTTTTAATATTGAAAAACCTTCTTCTCCATCACAAGCTAAAACTACTTCATCAAAAATAGTATTTAAATAAAAAGCAAGTGTTTTTCTTGCTACATCTTCATCTTCAACTAAAAGTACTCTTGTTGTCAAATTACTCATTTTTCTTCTTCCATTTTTTGTATTATCTAAGATTATATCCTAAGTTAAATTAACACTTAAGCCTTATTATAAACTCAACTCCATCATCTTTATTATATGCTTCTATTTGCCCATTCATATTTTTTTCTATAATTGTTTTTGTCATATAAAGTCCAATACCTGTTCCTTGATTTTCAAACTTAGTTGTGAAATATGGTTCAAACATTTTTTCTAATACATTTTGTTCAGCATTACCACAATTATTGAAAATAGAGATTATTATAAAACCATTTAATTTTGAAACATTTATTAAAACTTTTGCATCAAATTTAATCTCTTTTGATTTTACTAGTTTTGCATCATTTGCGTTTGTTAATATATTCACAATAACTTGCTCAAACTCATTTTCATAAGAATCAATTTCCGCATCAATTCCATTTATTTCTAATTGAATATTATTTGTTTCAAATAATAATTGAATAATTTTTGAACTTTTTCTAATTGATTCTTTAATATCAAAAAGTTTTTTATCTTTTGTTGGTTGGTAAAAGTTTCTAAAATCATCAATTGTTTGAGACATATAATCTATTTGAATTTTTGCACTTTTAATAGAATCATGTAACTCTTTTTTAGAAAAATTCTCAAAATTATCTCTTATGAAATATAGTAATAAATTTATATTATTTAAAGGCTGTCTCCATTGATGCGATATATTCCCAAGCATTTCACCCATTGATGCTAGTTTATTTTGTTGTACTAAAAGCCTATCTTTTTTGATGTTTTTTTCAACTTCTAATTCAACTCTTTGTTTTAAATCTTCTTCATTTAATTTCATTTTAGTAATATCATTTAAATAACCATATAAACCAATAACTTTTCCATAATCATCTTTTATTAAAATAGCACGATTATAAACCCATTTTATATTTTTAGAATTGTCTAAAATTCTATGAATACTAGTAAATGATATTGCATTATTTTCTATTGCTTTTTGGATGACAGCTTTTAAATCATTAATATCATCTTTATAAACTAAGTCAAAATATTCTAAATTTCCTTCTATAAAATCACTAGCTTTATATCCATATCTATTAATACTTTTTGATACAAATTTAACACTTAGTTTTTCATCATTAAGCCATCTAAAAATTACAATCTGCCCAAATTCTGTTAGAGTTTCTACATTTCTAAGCTCTTTTGTTAAGTTCATTCTACTATCAATATCCATTGACATCATTAGCATTCTATTTGAGTTATCCCTTTTAAAAGCTTTTCCTCTAACTAGTATCCATTTATATTCATTAGATTTTGCTTTTAATCTATATTCACAAGTAAAATGACCTGTTTTAGATTTTAAATGAGACTCATATTTTTCAAGTACTATTTGCTTATCATCTTTATGTATTAATTCTAACCATTGATCAAAGTTTTGAATATCATCTCTTTTATAACCAAACATATCAAGCCATTTATTAGAGAAAAAGATTTCATTTGTTTCAAGGTTTATATCCCAAAGTCCATCATTTGAAGCGATAATTGCTAATTCATATCGTTCTTTCCACTTTTTAAATAAAAGATTTTTTGTTTCAATTCTTTTGTTGTATCTATTAAATATAGTGTTTATAAATCTTGCAAAAATATTAGAAGTTGTGATTAAAAGAAGAGCAATAAAAACAATTGTTAATAAACTCATAATTATTCTGTATTCATAATCACCTTTTATTTTTCTAACTTCATCTTCTAAAAAAGTCTCTTTTACAAATATTTCATATTGATATTTTGAAAAAGTATATGAAAGACTTTTTTCTTTTGTACTTTTAAATTTTCTTATATTTTCAACTTTTATTTCTTCTGCTTTTCCATAATAGTTAAAAACTGTTTGTTTATTTTTATCAAAAAAACAAAAGTATGCATTATTTATATTTTTACTTTTGGCAACAATAGTATCTAGTATCACTTTTTTTGTTAAAAGTGTCATATCATCAACTTTTGAAAAAGCTCCCAAAAACAACTCTTTACTTTTTACATATTTAAAGTAACTAAGCTGTATATTTTGTTTTTCATTATCTATCCAATACATTAGGTTATTATCGCCCATATATTTTATATTTGCAAGCATATGCTTAATAAATTTGTTAGTTTTGATTTTTGAATTTGTAAGTTTTGCAAGATTTTGAACTAAAGATTTACCATGTAAAACTTCATAGTTTGTTGTATTAAACAGTAAGAATTTTATATCTTTATTTTTTTCTATACTTGATATATACTCTTCAAACTTTTCTAAATCAAGCTCTTTATTCTCGAATTTAGAAGATTTTATAAATCCATTTAATTCATATACATTATTACTAAGTTCAGTCTCAATATCATCAAAGTTTGCACTAGTGTTGTATTTGATATTACTAATATAGTTTTTTAGCTCACTTTTTTTATAAAAAGTTTCACTTTGAATTAGAAGTTTTATTTTGTTTTTTTCTTGATAAGATAAAAAGAAATATAAAACAATAGATGATACCAAGGCTAAAAGAATAACAAAAATCAAAGGAGTATAAACAATTCTGTTTTGAATATCAGATAAGGTATAAAACTTTTTCTTTTTTAAAAACATTTTAATATATCACTTTTGCTAAATATAAACCATTTGCAAGTGCAGGAATTCTATGTATGATTTTCTCTTTTAAAAGCTGTGATTTTAAATCTTCAATATTTAACTTTCCTTGGGAAATATTTAGTAAAAAGCCAACCATCAATCTAATTTGAGACCTTAGATATGAATTTGCAGTAAATTTGAATACATAAATATCTTTATATTTATAAAACTTCGTATCAAATACTTCTCTAATTGTTATGTCTTTATCGCTACCTTGTTTATGAAAATATTCAAAATCATGAACTCCTATAAACTCTTTTATAGCCTCTTTGATTTTCTTTTCATCAATATTTTTCGCATATGTAATAAATTTATTGTTAAAAGCTGTCACATCTTTTGTACTTACAATATATCTATAAACTCTTTTTTTTGCATGAAATCTTGAATGAAAATCTTGTGATACTTTTTTAATATGATGAATTCTAATTGAAAAAGGTAGTTGCTGATTTAGAGTATCTTTTAATTTTGAAAAATCACTCCAAAACTCTGGAATTTCACAGTTGAAAACTTGTCCTGTAGCGTGAACTTCTTTATCTGTTCTTCCACTTAATATTATTTTAGTATCAATATTTATTCTTTTAAAAGCATCTAAAAGTTTATCTTCAATAGTATTTTTATCAGGTTGTTTTTGTGAGCCTTTATATAAAGACCCATCATAAGAAATAAGAAATTTTACATTCATAAAAATCTCTTAATACTCTTTTTTTACAGTTTTTGTATATAAGAAATATGTACATAAAAGCCAAACAATTGGGATTAAATATAAAGAATGTAAAAGTAATGAATCGCCAATTGCTTTAATTAAAACATAATATAAAACAATAGAAATTAAAGAATAAGTAACAGCACGATTCTTTTCATATCTTGGGTTAAAATATCCAAATGTAATTACTAAAAACAGTGATAATACAGGAAATAATGAAGTTAAAATAAAAAAGCTTAAATCATCTATATCAATACCTTTTACTAATCTTTCTTTCCAATAGTTATATGTAGTTGTAAACTTTCCTAATTTACTATTTGCAATTGAATCATTTATATGCATTGATTTAAAATCTACTTGATTAAGTTCAATATCATCTATAAAAAAAGCTTTTCCATCATTTAACTTAAAGCTAAGATTTCCTTTATCATTATCTAAAACAGCTGTTTTACTCAATATAAATTGATCCTTGCCTTCTTGCGTTTTAAATAGTTTAATTTCATTGTAAAGTTTATCTTCTTTACTTTTTATATAAATCAACCAATCACCAAATTTTTGTCCAAATTCACTAGCTTTAATATTAAAGTTTGCTTCTTTTGTTTTTGCGTCCAAAAACTGCTTTGTTAAAAACTTTGTTTTAGGGATTAGTCCAACGGAAACTACTAATAGTGCAGATGAAAGAACAAGAGTTAAGGGTAAAAAAATCTTTAAAATTTTTACTGGATTTAAACCAAAAGATGTAATAACAGTTAGTTCATATTCACTTGAAAGTTTTGAAAGTGTTATAACAAGAGATATAAAAAATGAAATAGGCATAGTATAGAATATAATCTGAGGAACTACATAAGCATATAATGTAAATAATTCTACAAAATTAATTGTAATAATTGATGTTAAAGAAGCAATTTTCACTAAAAAAACTATAGAAGTAATAAAATATAGTCCTAAAAATATTGGGAAAAATGTAATTGCTAATTGTGAATATAAATATTGTTTTAATTTCAAAAAAGTACCTTTAAAATATTTTCTAAATCAAAAAAATAAACGCTTAACATTCCTAAAATCAAGTAAGGGATAAAAGGTGTTTGAATATCTTTTTTTATAATATTAGAATAAATTGATGGTATTATAGCAAAAATTGCAGCTAAAAATATAGCCAAGAGTCCGGCTTTTACACCTAAAATAACTGCAATGCTTGCAATTATAGGTATATCGCCCTCTCCTAAAGCTTCTTGAGTTTTTAAACTTTCATCTTTTAAAACTCTTGCTTTTATATTTTGAATATAAAAAGTTATAAGAAAATTCAATAAAACAAAAGCACCTGCAAATAAAAAGGCATTTTTAAAAGAGTCAAACAAAGAATAAGAACTTGCAAAAAATGAGAGAATAAAAACAATTAATAGTAAATAATCAGGAACAGCTTTGTACTTAAAATCAATAAAACATAAGGTAATACAAACATAAACAAATAAGCACATATATAAAAACTCAGTACCTAAACCCAATTTTAAAAATAAAGCAAGAGTTACTAGTCCTGATAATAATTCAACAATAAAATATTGATAAGAGATTTTTTCTTTACAATATGCACATGAGGCTTTTAAATATATATATGACAAAAGAGGAATATTGTAATACCAAGAGATTATATGATTACAAGAAGGACAGGCACTTCTTGGAGTAATTACAGATTTTTTTAGAGGGAGTCTTAATATTAATACATTTAAAAAAGAGCCAATAACAACACCTAAGATGAAGCTAAATACCTCCAAATCTTCTCTCTCTATTATTATAATCACTGATTATATCATCTAAATCATTTTCATTAAAATCAGGCCAATATGTAGGAGTAAAAAACAATTCAGCATAAGCGTTTTGCCATAATAAATAGTTGGAAAGTCTAACTTCACCACTTGTTCTAATCATAATGTCAACATTTGGCATACCTGCTGTATCTAGGTTTGCTTCTATATTTTCTTCATTTACTTCTAAATTTTTTTCATTTAGTTTTTTTACTGCTCTAACTATTTCATCTTTTGAACCATAATTTAAAGCAAGAACTTGTGTTAATTTTTCTCCCTTGGCTGTTTTCTCTTCTGTTTGTTTAATCACTTTTTGTAAAGATTTAGAAAACCTTGAAATATCACCAATTGCTTTTAGTTTTATTCCATTTTCTAAATATACACTAAGCTCTTGTTTTAAATATTTTTCAAGTAACTTCATCAAAAACTCAACTTCAAGTTTTGGTCTTTGCCAGTTTTCTGTTGAAAAAGCATAAAGAGTTAAATACTTAACACCTAAGTTTCGACAATGAGTTGTGATTTTTCTTACAACCTCAGCTCCAGCACTATGCCCTGCTGTTCTTTTAAGATTTCGCTCTTTAGCCCATCTACCATTTCCGTCCATAATCATTGCAATATGAGCAGGGGCAGAATTACTAATATTACTTACATCATTTCTATTACTCATAATTTTCAAACTCTTTTTCTAATTTTGTTAAAATTTCAAGTGAAATATCTAACTTTGAACCTTTAAACTGATATGAGTTTTCTTTTAGTATTAACTCAATATCATTATCATCTGAACCAAAACTTGAAGAATTTTCTAAAACATTCAAGCAAACTGCATCTAATGATTTTTTGTCCATCATAGATTTTGCCGAACTATTTGCTGTTTTTTTATCCATCTCAGCTTTAAAACCAATAGTAATTAAATCATTTTTATCTAGTGAACTCAAGATATCTATATTTTCTTTTAGTTCTAAATTCCAAGTTTTACCTATCATATTTTTTTTCATTTTTCCACTTTGAGGAAATACTGGAACATAATCACTAATAGCTGCAACCATAAATAAAAATGCTCTTTTTTGTATTAATTCAGGTCTTGAATCATTCATTAGAGTAGCTTTACTTAAAGTTCCTTTTTTTGCAACTTTTATTGCATCTACTAAATATCCTTGCATTTCTTCTGAACTTTGTACAGGTATTAAATGAATACCTTTAGGTAAGTCATCATACCCTCGTGTAGAAACTAAGCAAACATTTGCACCTTTAAAATATAAAGCTTTTGCCATTGAACTTGCCATTTTACCTGATGAGAAATTTGAAATATATCTAACCTCATCAATTTTTTCAACACTTCCACCACCACTTAAAACTACTTTTCTATTAACCCAATAATCAACTTTAAGAAGTTCTCTAGCACTTGCATTAAAAATATCAATAGCTTCAGCCATAGCTCCATCGCCTACATCTTTGCAAACTAACTCTTTTGTAACAGATTCAACAATTTCAAAATTACAAAGCTTTAACATTTTTACACTAGCTTGTGTTATTGGATTTTTAAGCATCATAGTATTTGCAGCAGGACATAATAGCTTTACTCTAGGATATGCAAGTGCTGTCTGAAGTAATAAGTTATCAGCAATTCCATTTGATAGTTTATTTATAGTATTAGCAGAACAAGGTGCTATTACAAAAATATCAGACCATTTTCCTATATCTATATGATTATAATCTTGATTTTTGTCCCAGTTCTCATTTGTATCATCTAATACTTTACTTTGAGATATTGCTTCAAAAGTTAATGGTGTTATAAATTTCTTTGCAGCAGGTGTCATAATAACTCGTACTTTTGCACCTGCTTTTATATATAGTCTAATTAGTTCTAAACTTTTATATATTGCAATTGAGGCTGTAACACCTACTAGTATTTTTTTATTTTTTAATAACATCTCAAATCTCTTCTAGCTTTATTTTTAATATCTATTTTTTAAAGTGTTTGTCATAGTATCCTGCAACAACTCTTTTTTTAGCTCTTGAAGTATATAACTCACCTTCTTTAACATCTGAAGTTACTGTACTTCCAGCTCCTATCATTGTATTATCTTCAATAACTACTGGTGCTATAAACTGAGTATCTGAACCTACAAACACATTTTTTCCTATAATTGTTTTATATTTGTTAATACCATCATAATTACAAGTAATTGTTCCACAACCTATATTTGTTCCCTCATCAATTTCGCAATCACCTAAATAAGTTAAATGACCTGCTTTTACTCCATTTAATAAAGCTTTTTTAGTCTCTACAAAGTTTCCTAAATGTGTTCGATTTAATTGGCTACCTGGTCGAACTCTTGCCATTGGTCCAATATCTGAGTCAATTAAAACAGAATCTTCAACAATTGAGTTTGTTTTAATATGTGAATTAATAATTTTAGAATTACCAAGTAATGTAACTCCATTTTCTAAAATAGATTCACCCTCAATAGTAACACCCTCTTCTATGTAAATAGTATCAGGTAATCTCATAATAACACCTTGTTTTAGAAATTCATTTTTGATTCTATTTTGATGTATTACTTCAGAGTCTGCTAATTCTACTTTTGAATTAACACCTTTAAAGTTCTCAACACTAACTGCAAGTGGTTTTAATATTTTCCCCTGCTCTATTGCCATTTCTATTAAATCTGTAATATAGTACTCAGCTTGAGCATTATCGTTTGAAAGATTTGGTAAGTTTTCAAGTAAAAACTTTGTATTAAACTGATAAATTCCTGCATTTGCTCTTGTAACTTTTAGTTCACTTTCATTTGCATCTTTTTGCTCAACGATTTTTTTAACAGCTCCATTTTCAACAATAACTCTACCATAACCATCAGCACTATCTAATTCTAAAACAGACATAACTATAGTTGCTTCTATATCAAATTTTTTAAGTTCCTGAGCTTGAATTAAAGGCATATCACCATTTAAAACTAATACGTCATCATATTTAGGAGTAATACCCATAACAGCACCGCCAGTTCCTGGATAGTTTTCATGATCTTGAATCACATAGTTTATATTTGAAAAATACTTTTCCATTTGCGCTTGTACACGTGAGGCTTGATGAAATAATACAACAGTAATATCATCACTTAATCTTAATGCTTCTTTAATTGAATAATATAACATTTCTTTTCCAGAGATTTTATGTAAAACCTTTGGTAGTTTAGATTTCATTCTTGTACCTGCACCTGCTGCTAATATGATTATAGACTTCTTGTTCATTCCTATCCTTATAAAACTTCGTTGATTTCTTTTTTAGTATTTTCTACTACTTGTTTTAATGCATTTTACATTTTATCATCAATAATATTATTTATTAATAAGTTTTCTATATTATTCTCTTTTTCTTTTAAGAACTTCGCAGCTTTCTTACTTTTCTTGTTTTTATTATACATTTTTGAACATAAAGAGAATAAAACTGTTCTACCCTTTTCATCAATGCTATTTATATCAATACCATTATCAATATCTTTTTGAATTTTATTTATATTTATATCATCACTAAATAGTTATTTTTGAAACGATTCAACAGTGCTATTTTGAAATAATTTGAACATAAATGAATTCCTTAAAGAAGTGTGTTTTCAGTTTTAAATCTATTTTAGCAAATCTTTTATTAAATTATTTTTATTAGACTAATCTCTTTTTCTTCTACGTGGTTTAAACTCACTTCTAGCACGTCTTGGTCTTAAGTCGGCTGAAGGTTCTTTTTCATCATTTCTTCTTGGGCGTTCGCTGTATTTACCGCTATGTTTTGCACTACTTCTTCTAGGACGATCAAAACTCTCTTTTCTTTTAAAATTTCCTCGTCTTAGATCATCAATTTGAATGATTTTACCTTTTAATGAGTTTTCTATAAAAGAGTTAAAAGTATTTCTTAAAATATATGCCTTATCATGGTCTGGGAAAATTTCTGGCAATTTATATGACAACCAAAGATATAAAGATATCTTTTTTACTTCATCTTCAACTAACAATAAATCTTTTTGAGTTATTGCTTTTTTAGGAAGAGTAACAGAAGGTTTATACGAACAAGGTTTTTGTTTTACAACTGCTGCTATATAAGCTTCATAAGCTGATAAAATTATTGGAGATTTTGTAGTAATTGGAGCTTGAGCTAAAAGATATTTATCTTCAAGTTTTAGATTGTATCTTGTATCAACTATTTTAGAAGCTGTTATCATTGAGGAAATATTAGCAGCTACAAAAGGTCCGCTAAAATACATATTATCAGCAAAATACTTTAGTACTTTTGTAAGTGAGTTTGTTTTTATATGAGAAGCTAAAGATTCAAGTTGTGAAGCATTTATCTTAACTCTAAAAGGTGGTTTTATAGTTCTAATTGGCTGCTTAAACTCTTCACTTATATGCTTTAAAATATCACGTCTAGTTGCACCTAAATATCCTGCTTCAAAATGTCCATATCTTCCTGCACGACCTGCAATTTGTACTATTTCATTTACAGTGATTTTTCTTCTTGAAACTCCATCAAACTTTGTATCAGTTGTAAAAAGAATCGTTTGAATAGGTAAATTTAAACCCATTGCAATTGCATCTGTTGCTATTAAAATTTGGCTTTTCTTTTCTCTGAATTTTCTAGCTTCATCACGCCTAACTTCTGGTGAAAGGTTTCCATATATTACAGAAACTGTGTAGTTCTTTTTTAGTTTATGCCGTAGTTTTAAAACATCTGCTCGTGAAAAAGCTATAAGTGCAGTTCCATCTTGCAAGTTATCTAATGATGTATATTTTTCATTTACTTTAAGTTCTGTTTTTCTTTTATGTCTTACAACTTCAAGCTCCTCACCTAAATAAGCTGCGATTTTTTTAATAGATTCTAAAGCATTTACACTTCCTGTCATAATCACTTTTTTAGCAGGACAACCTATAATTGCATTTACCCAAGCCCAACCTCTATCAATATCGCCTAACATTTGAACTTCATCAATAACAGCCACATCAACATCTAAATCATAATCAATCATTTCAATTGTTGAACAAACATGAGCTGCATCAACATCAAGCATTTGTTCTTCGCCTGTTACAAGTGAAGCATCTATGTTTTCTTTTTTCAAATCTTCATAGCCTTCAAGTGCTAAAAGCCTTAAGGGTGCTAAATAAAGTCCTGAGTTAGAAGCTTTTAGTTTTTGCATTGCATTATATGTTTTACCTGAATTTGTAGGTCCTACATAAAACTCTAGCTTTCTGTTTAAACTTCTAGCTAGCGGATATAATTCTTTTAAATCACAGTTTAATAAACTGTGTAGTTGTTCTTGCCAATTTTCTTTCATGTGTGTATTATAATCAATTGAATATAATACCGCATTAAATAACTAAGGATAGTTGATGAATTGCGAATATTTTGGCAAATGTGGCTCATGTACAATACATGATTTAGGATATGAGAAACAGTTAGATTTTAAAATACAAAGAGAAAAAGAAAGATTTTCAAACTTTATAGATATTGATTTTGATATTGTAAAAAGTGCTGAACAAAACTTCAGAACAAGAGCAGAGTTTAAAATATGGAAAAACTTTGATGAAGAAAATAATGTAACACTATCATATGCAATGACAAGTATTGATAAAAATGTATTAGAAATAAACTCATGTCAAATAGTAAGTACTCAAATTGCGGAACTTATGCCAAAATTATTAGAAGAAATTCAAAAAGACAAAGTACTAAACTTTAAAATATTTGCAATAGAGTTTTTAGGTTCATCTACAAAAGATATGCTTGTAACTTTGATTTATCATAGAAAACTAGAAGAGGATTGGAATGTTAAAGCACTTGAGTTATCACAAAAGTTCAATATCAAAATAATAGGTCGTTCAAGAAAACAAAAAATAGTTTTACAAAACGACTATATAAATGAAACACTACAAATCAATAATACAAACTATAACTTCAGATATATAGAAGGTGGTTTCACACAACCAAATACAAAAGTAAACATAGGAATGATTTCTTGGGTTTTAGATAATATTGAAAATTCGGACAAAGACCTATGTGAGTTATACTGTGGCGGTGGAAACTTTACAATTCCTCTTTCAAGCAAATATAGAAAAGTTCTAGCAACAGAAATATCAAAAACATCAATCAAATCTGCAAAAACAAACTGCGAGTTAAACAACAATACTAAAATAGAGTTTATTAGAATGAGTGCAGAAGAGTTTGTAGAAGCTTTAGAAGAAAAAAGAGTATTTTCAAGACTTAAAGATATAAATCTAAAAGATTATGATTTTGATTCTATTTTTGTAGATCCTCCAAGAGCTGGTCTTGATGATACCACAAGAGCTTTAGTAAAAGATTTTGAGCAAATAATATATATTTCTTGTAATCCTGAAACTTTACATAGAGATTTAAGTGAGCTTGCAAAAACACATGAAATTCTAAATTTTGCATTGTTTGACCAGTTCGCTTATACAAATCATATTGAAACGGGTGTTATATTAAAAAAGATTAAATAAAACATATAAATTTAATCTAATTTAAGAATTAGTAAGTCATGTTTAAGATATACAACTTAGGTATCAATTGATTCCGAAGAAGAGAATTTATGTTTCTTACTTCTACCAATGTAGCTGGAGGTAGTCCTGCTGAAACTATTGCTTTATCAAGAGATGTTGACTCACTTACTTTAAAACAGGTATGACTATTTCAGGGATGGATGCTACTACTAAAGCTGCTTTTAAAACTGCTTTAACATTTGGTACAGATTATACTTAAGCTGGTAATACTTACACAATGTCAACTGATAAAAGTCTTAATTTAAGTTCTAATTTTGCCTAAAAAACTACAAACTCTATCAAAAGGTGTTTTTAACTTTTTAATTTTGGTTAAAACTGGATTAGAAGCAAAATGTGTTTCTTAAATCTTTGTGAGATACTGTTTTTAATAACAGACTCAGTATCAAAATAATCTTGTAAAGCTTCTCTTATTACTTGTGTTTTTTTTTACCTGTTATTGTTGCTAATTCTGAAAGTTCTTCGATTAGACTTTCTTCTACAGTAAATGATAAATCAAAATATAAAAAAACTAGCAACTTTTGAAAAGATTCAAGAAACAACAAAAATATACAAAAATTCTAGCAAATCATATAAAAGCTTTTTTTATGAAAAAAAGAGTAAATTCACATATTAAAACTATCCAAAGTGTAGAAAGAATAGCACAAGATAAAAAAGATTAAAATGATAAAAAATAAAAAATCTTACAATTTGCAATAAAACTACGTACTTTAAAAAAAATCTGCTAAAATTCCCTAATAATTAAATAAAAGAAATAAACACTAGGAAATAAAATGGACGATAATCAAAAAAAATCACTCGACTTAGCAATAAAACAAATAGACAAAGCATTTGGAAAAGGTACTCTTATGAGACTGGGGGATAAAGAAGTAATTCCAACAGAAGCTATTTCTACAGGTTCTTTAGGACTTGATTTAGCTTTAGGTGTTGGTGGAATTCCTCAAGGTAGAGTTATTGAGATTTATGGACCTGAGAGTTCTGGTAAAACTACATTAACACTTCATGCAATTGCTGAGTGTCAAAAAGCAGGTGGTGTTTGTGCGTTTATTGATGCAGAACATGCACTAGATACTATGTATGCAAAAAACCTTGGTGTTGATATTGATAACTTACTTGTATCTCAACCTGATTTTGGTGAGCAAGCTTTAGAAATTATGGAAACGGTAATAAGATCAGGTGCTGTTGATTTAGTTGTAATTGATTCAGTTGCAGCTCTTACTCCAAAAGTAGAAATTGATGGAGATATGGATGACCAACAAGTTGGTGTTCAAGCTAGACTTATGTCTAAAGCCTTAAGAAAAATTACTGGTTTATTAAATAAAATGAACTGTACAGTAATCTTTATTAACCAAATTAGAATGAAAATTGGAATGACAGGATACGGATCACCTGAAACTACAACAGGTGGAAATGCACTTAAATTCTATTCATCTGTAAGACTTGATATTAGAAGAATTGCAACACTTAAACAAGGTGATAATTCAATTGGAAATAGAGTAAAAGTAAAAGTTGTGAAAAATAAAGTAGCAGCTCCATTTAAACTTGCAGAATTTGACATCATGTTTGGTGAGGGTATTTCAAAAATGGGTGAATTAGTTGATTATGGTGTTAAACTCGATATTGTTGATAAAGCAGGAGCTTGGTTCTCATACGGTGATGCAAAAATTGGTCAAGGTAAAGAAAACTCAAAAGTGTTCTTAAGAGAAAACCCTGAAATTGCAAAAGAGATTGAAGGAAAAATCTTAGATGCAATGGGTGTAAATGATGAAATATTAAAAGGCTCTTTAAAAGAACCTGAAGACAACGAAGAAGACTAAAAAACAAAACTTTTTAATGCAAAGAGATTAGTCTCTTTGCATCTTATTTACTACTCAAATTTAATAACTAAAAAATATATTTCTAACAAAGCAAACCAAAATCAAATTTTAGATATAATCATTCAAATTACAAGAATAGGAGAACTACGTGGTATTTATTGATAGTGTATACGCAGACGAAGTATTAGATTCAAGAGGAAACCCAACAGTAAGAGCTACTGTTGTATTAAGTGATGGAACAAAACAAAGCGCAATTGTACCAAGTGGTGCAAGTACGGGTAAAAGAGAAGCATTAGAATTAAGAGATGGTGATGCTAGATATTTAGGGAAAGGTGTTTTAAAAGCAGTTGAAAATGTTAATACACTTATTTCTGATGAATTATTAGGATTAAGTCCTTATAATCAAGCTGAAGTTGATGCAACAATGAAAGATATTGATGGAACTTCAAACTATGCAAAACTTGGAGCAAATGCTGTTTTAGGTGTTTCTATGGCAGTTGCTCGTGCGGCTGCTGCTTCACTTAACATTCCATTATACAGATACTTAGGTGGTGCAAATGCTATGACTATGCCTGTTCCTATGTTTAATATTATAAACGGTGGAGAACATGCTAATAACTCTGTTGATTTCCAAGAATACATGATTATGCCTGTAGGTTTTGATAACTTCAATGAAGGTTTAAGAGCAACAGCTGAAATTTATCAACATCTTAAAAAAGTTATTGATGAAATGGGTGAAAGTACAGCTGTTGGTGATGAGGGTGGATTTGCTCCAAACTTAAAATCAAACGAAGAACCATTACAAGTAATTATCAAAGCAATAGAATTAGCTGGTTATGTTCCAGGTGAACAAATCGCACTTGCACTTGATGTTGCTGCTTCTGAGCTTATTAATGATAAAGGTCTTTACGTATTAAAATCTGAGAACAGAGAAATTACATCTGAAGAGCTTGTAAATTATTATGCTGATTTATGTTCAAAATATCCAATTGTTTCAATCGAAGATGGATTAAGCGAAGATGACTGGGATGGATGGAAAGTATTAACAGAAGTATTAGGAGATAAAGTACAATTAGTTGGTGATGATTTATTTGTTACAAATGCAAGTATTTTAAACGAAGGTATCAACAAAGATATTGCAAACTCAATCTTAATTAAACCAAATCAAATTGGAACAGTTTCTGAAACTATGTTAACAATTAGATTAGCTCAAAGAAACAATTATAATTGCGTAATGTCTCATAGATCTGGTGAAAGTGAAGATGCATTTATTGCTGATTTTGCTGTTGCTTTAAACTGTGGACAAATCAAAACAGGAAGTACAGCAAGAAGTGATAGAATCGCTAAATATAATAGATTATTAGAAATTGGTGCTGAGATTGGATATTCGGAATACTTAGGGAAAACACCTTTTACAAAATAGTTAAGATAACTTATGAAAAACTTTCTAAGTAATTACAAAAAATTTATAGCAATTGCAATAGCTTCTATTGCGATTACTATATTTCTTTCGTATCACGTAGCAAATATTCTTTTTGGAAAAAGTTCATTAGAAGTTTATAGTTCTTTGAAAAACAAAAAGACATATTTAGAAAATGAAATTATTAGATTACAAGAAGATAATGCATATTTACAAAAAGAATATTTTGAATTAAAAAATCTGGAGCCTGAAGAATGAAAACTTTATTTTTATTTACATTAACACTTGTTTTAGCATTTAATTTAAATGCTAGAGAAAATCCATTTGAAGCTACAAATGCTTATGAAGAAGAAGCTGCAAGAATAATTGAGCAAAAAGTTAAAGAAGCTATTGAAAAGTTAAAACCTGCACTTAAAGTAGAGAAAACTTATACAAAAAAAGAAGTAAAAAAACTAATCAAAAAAGCTCAAGTTCAATCAGAAAGCAAAGTAAAAAAACTTGTGAAAAGAGAGTTAGAAAAAACAAAAATTGTTGAACCAAAACAAGTTGTTTTTGTAAAACCTAGAACAGATATTTTAGATGAAGAGCTTGTAATGATGAAAACAAAAGTACTTTTAGATTTTATAAAAGTACAATACAATGATGAAAAAATAGTTTTACATACAAAAGATAGAGTATCTAAAAAATTTGCACTAGAAAAAGAGAATAAACTTATTATTGATTATAAAGCTAGAAAGAATTTTTATACTAAAAGAGATACATTAGATTCAAGTAACTTTAAAAAAATAGCAGTTGGAAGTCATAAAAAAGAAAACTTTTATAGAGTTGTTATTCAATTAGAAAACAAACCATCAATGTACAAAGTAATTTATACAGATGGGTTAATCAACATCCTTAGTCTTTCCAATTAAGTTTGCAAAAAACTTAATTAGAATCATTACAATGAGAACTTCTAAAATAGCAGCTAAAATAAACGCATAATAATATTCTTGATCAATTGTATGATTGTTATAAGCAAGTGTTGTAACTGCTATTAAAAGTGTGATAGGCATTGAGTGTGTAAGTCCTATCATATAAAATCTATTCCATCCCATTTCTTGTACAAATAACAATGAAGCTACAAATCTAATTGAAATCATAGCTGCAACTATTAATAAAGCTTTTACTAATAATCCATCTTGTAATAATGCACTTAATTCAAAAGAAGCTCCAACAGAAATAAAGAAAATAGGAACTAACCAACCAAAACCAAAACTCTCTAATTTATGTGGTAATTGCTTATTATGTTTTTCAAAAAATGTTGTAATAAACATACCTGCTATAAATGCACCAAAAGCTACTTTTAGATTTAACAACATCATAACTGCGATCATTAAAAAAAAGATTGACATAGATATTCTAATATCTTGTTCTTGATGGTCTTCTTTTGGCATTAAATATGCTTTAATTTCAGGAAACCACCAAATAAGATTATGGAAAACTTTATATATAATAATCATAGAAACTAAGAACATTACAAATAAGAACATAGTTCTATAAAACTCTTCGCCAATACCAAACTCTAAAGCTGCTGATACGGTTGTAAGTGCAAAGATAGATACAATCTCACCTATAAGTCCTACAAGTATTGCTAGTCTTATCCACTCAACATCACCATACTCTTTTTTCAAAGCTGCTAATAACCCTATTGAAATAAGTGGAAGAATAACTACGAAAATATATCCAGTGTCTAAATAAAATGTAATTAATGCAGATAAAGAGAATAAAATGACATTATAAATAAGAGATTTTTTTAAAATAGTAGGAGATATATTTACAATCTTTTTTAAATCAACTTCAAGACCTGCCAAAAACATTAGATATAAAAAACCTAATTTTGATACTAAATCTAAAATTGCATGGTCCATAATAAATGCAAAGTAACCTGCAAGTGCACCTAAAATAATTTCAACTGTAATTGAAGGAAGTCTAAGCATCCTTGCAATTAAGGGTGAAGTAAATATTATCAATGATATTGATATAATTATTGATATTTCTTCACTCATTAAGTTTTTTACTTCTCGTCTTCTATTCTATGAAAGTTTTTTGCAATTTTAAAACCTAAAGCTTCTAAAGCTTCTACATCATCTTTTGGAGTTTTACCAGCTGTTGTTAAATAATCACCAATAACAAAAGCGTTAGCACCTCTGTTAAAGATTTCATATTGTTCTTCGCCAAACATTAACTCACGTCCACCTGCAACCATAATTTTATGAGCATTTGGAATTAATTCTCTTGAAAGTGTAATTAAATCAAAAGCTTCTTCTCTTGTAATTGTGTTTTCAACAATTGGTAATGCTTCATTTGGATGGAAAAAGTTTAAAGGTACGTTCATAGGATTTAATGATGCAATTGCTTTTATCATTGAAATTCTATCTTCTTGAGTTTCACCCATTCCAAAAATTCCACCACAAACTAATTGAAGTCCTGCTTCTTTAACATTTAAACAAGTTTGATATCTATCATCCCAAGGGTGAGTAGTACAAATTGATGGATAAAAATCTCTTGAAGTTTCTAAGTTATGGTTATAATTATCAACACCTGCGGCTTTTAACTCTTTTAATTGTTCAACAGAAGCTGTTCCATTACAAGCTATTAGTCTTAATCCTAAGTTTTCAGCTTTAACAGCACGAGCAGCATCTGCAATAAACTTAGTTTTTTTATCAGTTAATCCAAGTCCTGCTGTTACTAAACAAAAACCAACAGCACCATTTGCTCTTGCTCTTTTAGCTTCTTCTATAATTTGTTCAATACTTTTTAATTTGTATCTTACAATATCTGCTTTATATCTTACACTTTGCGTACAAAACTTACAATCTTCATTACAAGTGCCGCTTTCAGCATTACATATAGCACATAAAAATATTTCTTCATTATCTTTCATATTTGTATTCTTCTTTTTCATAAAATTTTTTATTTATATCTTTAAAATAGTGTGAGATTATATACTCATTTTCATTAATTTCTAGTAGTGCACACTCAATTTGTGGCTTTTCTCTTGCACAAACTTCACCTGGATTAATAAACAATGTATTATTTTTATATTCACATTCAAACATATGAGTATGACCGAAAATTACTATATTTGTATCAGGGCTTAGATGATAAGGCATATGCATTAACTTAAAAGTCATTTCTTTTATTTTAAAATAATAAGGTTCTTGTTTAATTACATATTTGTTAGAAACAGAAACTAAATTCATATCATTGTTTCCAAAAACACTAACATATGGAAGTTTTGATTCTTTTAAAAGTTCTAGGTTTTTTTCAATACATAAATCACCTGCATGAATTAGATATTGGCAATCTTTTTCTTTTAATAAATCAATTACTTCTTTAGTGTAGTCACTTTTAAAGTGACTATCTGAGAGAATTCCAATTTTCATTGTTTTTTACTTTGACTCTTTTTTTGCAGCTGTTTTCTTAGCTACTCGTTTTTTAGCTGCTGTTTTTTTAGCAGGAGTTTTTTTAGATGCTGTTTTTTTAGTAGGAACTTTTTTTGCACCTGTTTTAGATTTAGGATCATTATCTATAATTTCTACACACTCTTCAAGTGTTAAATCTTCGGCAACTTTTCCTTTTGGTATTTTGTAGTTTTTTCTACCTTGCTTAATATAGGGACCATATCTACCTATTAATACATTGATTTTTTCTTTTTCAAATACTTTAATAGTAGCTTTTGCTTTTGCTTCTGTTAATTCTTGAATAACTTCTAAAGCTCTTGGCAGTTCTATTTTATATGGATCATCTGTTTTTAGTGAGAAATAGTTTGTTTTCACTTGTAAATATGGTCCAAATCTACCAATATTTGCTTTTATATCTTCACCATCTTTTGTTTGTCCTACAACTCTAGGAAGAGTAAATAAAAATAATGCTTCATCCATTGTAATAGTATCCATATTCAATTCTTTTGGAATTGCTACAAATAATGGTTTTTCTTCATCATCTTTTGTTCCAATTTGTACAAAAGGACCAAATCTTCCTACTCTTGCACTCATTGGTTTCCCAGATTTAGGATCTGTTCCTATTTCTCTAATTTGTAAGTAATCTTCTTTATTTACAGTTGCTTCTTTTTCGTTTATAGTCTTTTTGAAGTTACCATAGAAGTCTTGCATAACTTGTTCCCAAGCGATATTACCCTCAGCAATTTCATCAAACTCTGCTTCAATTTTTGCAGTGAATCCTAGATTTATAATATCAGAGAAGTGGTCTGATAAAAAGCTATTTACAATTTCGCCCGTTGGAGTAGGGGCAAGTTTTTTATCTTCAGTTTTTACTACATATTCTCTTTGTTGAATTGTAGAAATTGTTGGAGCATAAGTTGATGGTCGTCCAATTCCCTCTGCTTCAAGTTTTTTAACTAAAGAAGCTTCTGTATATCTTGCAGGTGGTTTTGTAAATAATTGCTCTAAGTCTAACTTTTCTAAATCTAAAACAGT
>CALKDR010000003.1 GCA_938084175.1 uncultured Campylobacterales bacterium | reverse complement strand
AATACAAAAAGACATTAATTCGTCAAATTGGTCAGCACGCGCATTCAGAAATTGTAGGTATACACCCAGAAGCTAACTGGTTAACGCGAGCGCCATCTTTAAAACGTAAAGCTATTTTATTAGCTAAAGTTCAAGATGAAGCTGGTCATGGTTTATATTTATACTGTGCGGCAGAAACACTAGGCGCTTCTCGTCATGAGCTTACGGACTTAATGATTAAAGGAAAAATGAAATATTCATCAATCTTTAATTACCCAACAATGACTTGGACAGATGTTAGTAGTATTGGATGGTTAGTTGATGGTGCTGCTATTGTTAACCAAGTTGCTTTACAACGAACGTCTTATGGACCTTATGCAAGAGGCATGGTAAAAATTTGTAAAGAAGAATCATTCCATCAACGTCAAGGTTATGAATCTTTGGTTGAAATTTGCGAAAATGGTACAGATGCTCAACGTGAGATGGTACAAGATTCTATTAACCGTTGGTGGTGGCCAGCATTAATGATGTTTGGTCCTAATGATGATAAGTCACCTAATTCTGCACAGTCATTAGCATGGAAAATTAAACGTTTTACTAATGATGAGTTACGTCAAAAATTTGTTGATAATACAGTTAAACAAGTAGAATACTTGGGTATGACTATTCCAGATCCTGATTTAAAATTCAACAAAGAAACTGGACACTATGAATTTGGTGAGATCAACTGGGATGAATTTTTCAAGGTTATTAATGGCTTTGGTCCATGTAATGAGACACGTATTGAACAGCGTCGTTCTGCACGTGATAATGGTATTTGGGTTATTGAAGCAGCTAAGGCTTATGCTCAAAAAAAAGAAGCTATTAAACAAATCGCATAATTTATAAAAAAATAATATTAATACAAGGAAAAACAATGAGTAACGAATTCACTTTATATGAAGTTTTTATCCGTGCAAAATCTGGCTTATCACATCAACATGTGGGCTCTTTACATGCTAGTGATAAGAAAATGGCATTAACTAATGCTCGTGACTTATACACTCGAAGAAGTGAGGGTGTATCTATTTGGGTTGTACGATCAGAAGATATTTCAGCGATGGAACCAGATCAACGAGAATCATTTATTGAACCCTCAGATGACAAAATTTATCGTCATCCTACATTTTACAAGATTCCTGAAGAAGTTGGGCATATGTAATGAAAGAGAATATTAATACACATGATTTATATCGTTATGCCCTACGTATAGGTGATAGCACTTTAATTTTGGCGCAACGTTTTTGTGAAGAAGTAGGAAATTCTCCTACTCTTGAAGAAGAAATTGCACAATCTAACATAGGCTTAGATACTTTAGGTCAAGCAAATGCATGGCTTGAGTTAGCAGCTAAGTTTCAAGGTGAAGGTAAAACTGCAGATGACTTAGCATACTGGCGTACTGAACGTGAGTTTACTAATTATTTAATGACTGAATTAGAAAACGGAGATTTTGCTCGTATTGTTATGCGTGCATATTTGTTTACTAGTTTTAGCCGTTTACTTTATCAAAAATTAAAAGACAGTAATGTAGAAGAAATTGTTGCTATTGCAATAAAGTCTAGTAAAGAATTAGACTATCATCATAAACATTTGTCTGATTGGGTAGAGAGATTAGGATTAGGTACAGAAGAAAGCCATCGTAGAATGTCAGAAGCATTGAACTTCTTATGGCCTTATAACCAAGAGTTTTTTGATATTGATGAATTAGAAGAGAAAGTAGTAGCAGCTGGTATTGCTCCTGATAAAAATGAATTAAAACAGTTATGGTTAGATGAAGTTGTCCCTTTCCTTGAGAATTGTGAGTTAAAACCCCCAGAGTGTAAATACTTTTATGATGGTGGCACAAAAGGTCAGCATACAGAAGTTTTAGGCTTTTTATTATCAGAAATGCAAACGGTTACTAGGCAACATCCAGATGGAGTTTGGTAAACCATCATTTAGTGAGGTAGAACTATGAATGCAAAAGAATTAAACTTAGACACTATTAAGACTATTTTAGCAACCGTTCCAGACCCTGAAGTTCCTGTATTAACATTACAAGACTTAGGTATTATTCGTGATGTAGAAGTTATTGATAACGTGATAAAAGTTACATTAACACCCACTTACATGGGTTGCCCTGCAACAGCAGCTATTCGTAAAATGGTTAGTGATGCTTTGATTGAAGCAGGTTACCCAAAGCCAGAGCTTTACGAAAAATTATTCCCCGCTTGGACCACTGATTGGATTACTGATGAAGGCAAGGAGAAACTGAAAAAATTTGGAATAGCTCCACCTAATCCTTCAACAGGTTCTGGAATGAACAAGCCTAAAGCTTGTCCACTTTGTGAAAGTGAAAATACCGAAGTAGTGAGCCAATTTGGCTCAACAGCATGCAAATCTCTGTATCGTTGCTTAGATTGCAAAGAGCCATTTGAATACTTTAAGTGCCATTAATTACAGTGAGGTGAACATATAGATAATTCTAAATTGAAATCATCTCACTTTACAAGAATGAAAAGGAAACCTCCATATGAGTAAGACAAGCAAGACCGACTATCATAAATTAACTATCCAAGAGGTAGAACCCCAAACAGAAAAAGCAGTTACTGTAACTTTTAATATACCCCTAGAACTTCAGCAAGATTTTGCTGTTACTCCTGGACAATATATAAAGTTAAAAACAACAATTGCTGATGTAGAAGAGGAACGATTCTATTCCATTTGTAACTATTCTGACAATACTATCCAAGTAGGTATTAAACGTGTCAAAGATGGAACATTTTCTAACTACGCTTGCGATCACTTGCACAGTAACGATATACTTAGCGTGCAGTCACCACAAGGTGACTATTGCTTACCTGATGCAAATGAAATAGCTAATACTAAACGCTACTGCTTTATTGCAGCTGGCAGTGGAATTACGCCTAACTTGGCAATGATTCGCTATTTATTAACACAAACTGAACATATTGAAGTTAATCTTATATATGTTAATACTAGACGTTCAGAAACTATGTTCTTTGATGAAATAGAAGGGCTAAAAAATACCTATATGGGACGTTTTTCTGTTACAAATCTAATGACTAGAGAGCCTAGTG
Source organism: uncultured Campylobacterales bacterium (assembly GCA_938084175.1). Taxonomy (GTDB): domain Bacteria; phylum Campylobacterota; class Campylobacteria; order Campylobacterales; family Arcobacteraceae; genus Poseidonibacter. The sequence continues at coordinate 13,275 of CALKDR010000003.1, read as the reverse complement.
CCATCAGCATACTTTCTAAGCGTCCGGATATAGAAGCAGCAGGAAAAATTGTCGATCAATTTATTGGTGCAAAAGGGATAGATCATATTTACTTATGTGGACCAATGCCTCTAATTGATGTTTTTAGAGATAGTTTTATTGATCGTGGTATAGCCAAAAAAGCAATTCATATGGAACTATTTGGTATGCCTAGTAAAGAGCCAAAATTAGTGACAACTCAAGCTATTTCAGAACTACCTTTCCATGCATTGAAAGTCACAGAAGTTTTGTCACAAACAGATTATGCTAAAGCCATTACTTTTTCTATACCTGAAAACTTATCTGAAAATTTTTCTCCAATTGCGGGTCAATACATCAAATTACGTGCTAATTTTCATAATGAACCAGTAGAGCGTTTTTACTCAATATCTGATTTTGGTAAAGACTTTATCCAAGTGGGTATTAAAAAAGTCGAAGATGGTTTGTTTTCTAACTATGCTTGTGATTCAATAAATGTTGGTGATGTTATAGATGTACAACAACCACAAGGAGACTTTTGTCTTTCAAATAGAGAAACTATCAGAGAAGAACAACGTTATTTCTTTGTTGCTGCTGGTAGTGGTATAACTCCGAATTTAGCAATGATTAAAATGCTATTAAAACAGCATCATAATATTGAGATTAGTTTGCTTTATGTTAACACTAAACGAGCTGATATTATGTTCTTTGAGGAATTGGAAGAGTTGAAGAATACTCACTTAGGGCGTTTAAATATTATTTACGTACTTACTCGAGAACCACGAGGTATTTCTATCCTATCGCAACGACCAGATTCCAAAAGTGCGGGTATGATTATAGATGGTTTAGTGGGTCGAAATATTGATCAGGCTTTTATGTGTGGACCATTACCCCTGATTGAATTATTTAGAAATGCACTCATAGAGCGTGGCATTGAAAAAAAACGTATCCATATGGAACTTTTTGGCACACCAACAGCACCTGTACGAAAAGTTACTAAAGACAATGATACGGAAGATCTTAAAAATATCACTATCATTAATCAAGGCGTAGAACAGAAGATTAAAATACATTCTGACCAAAATATACTAGATGCAGCCTTAGAAAGTGGTATTATGGTTCCATATGCCTGTAAAGGTGGAGTTTGTGCTACTTGTAAAGCTCAGTGTTTAGATGGTAAATCTAAAATGGTATTAAATTATGGGTTAGAAGATGACGAAGTTGAACGTGGTATGGTATTAACTTGTCAAACTTATGTTACTAGTGAAACGGGAACTTTTGATTTTGATGTACAATAATTCAACACAGAAATAAAAATTTATGCATAAGGGAACATATTATTAAAATATGTTCCTTTTATTTAATTCCACCAAATCTATTAAAATAGAACTTATCTAATTTTGGAGTATTTCCACCAACAGTTAGCAAGTTATCTCTCACATATATATTAGCTTTTTCATGAATAGATGAATAAATTGATTCAACTAAAGATGATGAAGCTTTACCTAACCAATCAATTGGAACTAAGTCATTACCAAGTTTTGGATCAAATAAATTTGCTCGTCTATAGTCATGAATTAATAAATTTCTTAATATAAAGCATTGCTTTGGTGTAAATTCATCTATTGATATATTTAAAGAAAATACTTTTCTAAATCTAGTAATGAAATCTTGATATCTTGATTCAACATCTTTCATATCCCAGTAAGTATGAATCATTTCTTTGATAACTTCTTTAGTCATTGGCATCTGAATGGGTCCTTTAACTAATAAAACTTCATTTTGTAATTCTTGTTTGATTAAGATATCTTGAATATATTCCATTCTATAGTGAGGATGTAAGTATACATGTTTTGAAGGATTTGCAAAGCCTTCTTTTTTTAGAATCTTAGATAATTCAAGTTCCTTAGAAGGATTTACAGAGTTTGTAAACAATACAATCCAATCATTATCATTATCTTGTTCGTCATAAGCATAAACACTATAATGAGCTTTTAAAAACCTCTCTATTGCTAAATCACTTAATGAATAATAACTCTCTCGACCAAATTTTTTAGAACTCAGCCATCCTTCTTTAGTAAGTCTAAAAATTGATGTTCTTGTTAGTTTCTCACTTATCCCAAATTCTTCCATAAATTTAACTAAAGAACCTAACCAAATTGTTCCTCCATGGGGAAAGACTGTGTCTCCAAAAAATGTTATAATTAGAGATTTAGCTTTTGGAGCCATTTCTTCTACTAATGATTTTAAGTATTCGTCTACTTCATTTTCTTTTAGATTATTCAATTTTTATCCTAAATTTATATTTGTATTATTTTAACAGAAAAATAGCCAAATATCCATAAATACAAATGTCTTTGAAATTATACAAGATAATATATTATTTTAAAAAAACTTAGTTATTTTTTATTGCTAATTTATGAGGAGTTGGTTTTTTATTTTTATCTAATGCTACAATAATTACTTCTTGTACATGCACTATTAATTTATTAGTTGTTTTATTTCTTATTTCACATTCTATGCTAATAGTACTTGTTCCTACTTTAGATAGGTTCGTTCCTAATAATAAAATATCCCCTAGCTGTGCTGGGTTTTCAAATTTTATTTCACTTATTTTTAAAGTAGCAATGTTAATTGACTCTAATAAGTCTGCTGCAAAGATTATAGCTTCTTCATCTATCCATGACATTGCTCTTCCACCAAAAAGAATTCCAGCTGAATTCAAGTGTTCGTACATAACTATTCTTTGTGACTTATATTCCATAAACTTCCTTATAATATTAAATTATACTATAAAAATTGTTATAATATTAAAATAAAGATTTATCCAAGAAATATGATTTTTAAGTTTAGAGACATTTTTTGTAAGTTATTTAATTCGATTGATGCTAAAACCATTTTAAAATCAGGATATAAAACTTTTATATCCCTAACTTCAATATTTACTTCATTTTCTAGCTTATTACAAATCTTTTATTAACTCATGAGACATTCATGTCATCATGAGCTGATATTACTAATATTTTTTTGGTATATTAGCTCCTATAATGCTCTTTTATCAACTACTCTTTGTGCTTTTCCTTGAGATCTAGGAACAGCACCATGTGCTTTAATATTAACTTTTATTGAGACACCAATACCTGATTTTATTTTGTGAATTAATGTCTTAATTGCTGTATTGATTTCAGAATCACTAGCTGCCAATTCAGGTTCAATATCAATTGCCATATCATCCATATTACCAGTTCTTGTAATTATGATTTGATAGTATGGAGAAAATGCTTCTATTTTAAGAAGAATTTCTTCAATTTGTGATGGAAAGACATTAACACCTCTAATAATCATCATATCATCTGTACGTGCTTTGATACGTTTCATTTTTCTCATATTTAATAAATCACCATCATATAATGTTGATAAATCTTTCGTTCTATATCTAATAATTGGCAAGGCTTCTTTTGTAAGTGTCGTTAGAATTAACTCACCTTCATTCGTATCAGCCAAAGGTTCAAATGTATCTTTATCTACAATTTCAGGATAAAAATGATCTTCCCAAATATACATATCCCCTCTATCTTCAAGTACTTCACAAGCAACCCCAGGTCCCATCATTTCTGATAGTCCATAAATATCAAGTGCGGCAATTCCAACTTTCTCTTCAATTTGTTTTTTCATTTCCATTGACCAAGGTTCTGCCCCAAATATTCCAACTTTTAAGGCAGTCTCTTTTGGATCTATTCCTCTATTTTCCATTTCTTCAATGATATTTAACATATATGAAGGCGTTACCATTATTGCAGTTGCTTTAAAGTCATTTAATAGTGTTACTTGTTTATCAGTAAAACCTCCAGATGCTGGTATTACAGTACATCCAAGTTTTTCAGCACCATAATGAGCTCCAAGTCCACCTGTAAATAAACCATATCCATAAGATATATGTACCATATCACCTTTTCCTACACCTCCAAGTCTAAGTGATCTTGCAACTAAATCAGACCAAGTATCTATATCTTGTCTTGTATAACCAACAACAGTTGGTTTTCCAGTTGTTCCTGATGATGCATGAAGTCTTACAATATCACTCATTGGATTAGCAAACATTCCAAACGGATAATTAAGTCTTAAATCTTCTTTTGTAGTAAAAGGAAATTTATTAATATCTTCTAAAAAAGTAAAATCATCTGGATGAACACCATGATCATCCCATTTCTTTTTATAATAAGGAACAAAAGAATAGGCTCTTAAAAGAGTATGTTTCATTCTTCTAGTTTGCAATGCTATTAGTTCATCTTTTGATACTAATACCTTTGGATAATAACTAACTGTTTTTCTTGTATTTTCCATTTTTTCTCCTAATCCTTATTTAAATTTTCAATTATCATAGATATACCTTGTCCAACACCAATACACATTGTACAAAGACCATATCTTCCTTTTGTTTGCTCTAATTGATTTAATGCAGTCATAACAAGTCTAGCTCCACTCATACCTAATGGGTGTCCAATAGAAATTGCTCCACCATTAGGATTCACTTTTGCTTCATCGTCTTTTAAACCTAAACCTCTTAAAGTTGCTAAACCTTGTGAAGCAAAAGCTTCATTTAATTCTATTACATCCATATCATCTGTAGTAAGGCCTGTTTTTTCTAAAATTTTTCTAGAAGAATATAAAGGCCCAATTCCCATGATTTTAGGAGGTACTCCAGCTACTGCCATCATTATAATTTTAGCTTTTGGTTTTAATCCATATTTCTCTACAGCTTCTTTTGAAGCAATAATCATAGCAGCAGCCCCATCATTCACACCAGATGCATTTCCCGCAGTTACTGTTCCACCCTCTTTTTTAAAAGGAGTTCTAAGTGTAGCAAGCTTTTCCAAAGTAGTATTTGGTTTTGGATATTCATCTTTATCAACTATTAAATCTTCTTGTTTTCTTCTTTTAACGATTACTGGTGTTATTTCTTTTTGAAAAAATCCTACTTCAGTAGCACGCTTACATTTTTGTTGAGAATTATATGCAAATTTATCTTGGTCTTCTCTAGTAATACCAAATTCTTCTGCTACATTTTCCCCAGTCTCAGGCATTGAATCAGTTCCAAACATTTCATGCATCTTAGGATTTGTAAATCTCCAACCAATAGTAGTATCGTAAACAGTATTAGCTCGGGTAAATGCAGTATCTGCTTTAGGCATTACAAATGGCGCTCTTGACATAGATTCAACACCACCTGCTATAATTATATCACACTCACCTGCTTTAATACTTCGTGCTGCGATACCGATTGCATCCATTCCTGAACCACAAAGTCTATTAATAGTAGTTCCTCCACTTTGATGAGGAAGTCCAGCTAATAAAGCTGACATTTTTGCTACATTTCTATTATCTTCACCTGCTTGATTAGCACAACCAAAAATAACATCATCTACATCTTCATAATTAATTGATGGATTATTTTTCATTAAATATTTAATTGGAATAGCTCCCATATCATCAGGTCTAATTGATGATAACAAACCTCCATAAGAACCAACTGGAGTTCTAATATAATCTATAATATATGCTTCATTCATAATTCTTCCTCATTTAAAATTGTTCCATTAACTGCTCTTGATTTCCCTATAAAAAGAGCAATTAAATCATTTTTTTGATTTCGTACTTCAATATTATAAATACCATTTCTTTTTGTTAAATCAACTTCTCTTCCTGTTGCAGTTAGAATATCATTCATAAAAGCTGGTTTAATATAAGTAATATCGCAAGAATAACCAACTGTTGGTACATTTCTTCCATTACAAGCATATGCAAAAGCAGTATCTGCAAAAGCAAAAGTAGCTCCACCTTGACAAGCTCCATGACCATTTAACATAAAATCTTGTACTTTCATAGTAAGTTTTGCATAACCTTCATCTATATCTATAATCTCAACACCTAAATGATTTTCAAACTTAGCTTCTTTATTTATTGTAGTTATACATTTTATTGCTAACTCTTTTTTAGTTAATGTACTATTCATAATAATTACTACCAATTATAGTTCTTTCAATTACACCTCTATCTGCTCTATATCTAGTATCTTTATAAAATGACTCTAAATTATCAAGTACCTCAAGAATATAAACTGAACCAACTTTATCTGCCCATTTAAATGGACCAATTGGGTAATTTACACCATTTTCCATAGCAATATCGCACGAACATTCATCACAAACACCATTTGTTACTGTTGAACTGGCTTCATTAACTAACATAGCTACTGTTCTTGCCATTATAAGTCCTGGAGAATCTTTTACAATTATTGTATCTTTACCAATTTGACTAAATAGTGCAGCAATATTAGAAGCCACATGTTTCTGTGCTAAAAGTGATGTTGCAATAGTAATTGAAGGTGATACTTCATAATCAATATTTATATCAAATTGTGCAATATTTTTATCATCTAAATCTCTTGCTATCTCACTTGCCATCTTTCCATTTGCTAAGAATAGCTTGATACCGTTAAATTCTATATAACCATCACCTGGAGTCATAATTACATTAATTCCAGCTTTTTTAAATAAAGGTATTAATTCATCTGCAAGTCCTAATGAACCATAAATGGTAATTTCAGATAATTTATTATTTGAAGCAGATACTTTTTTAATTTGATCTCTACCTTTTTGCTTTCCTTCTTCGTAAGCGTAGAAACCAGATCCAGATTTTTTACCTAACAATCCAGCTTGAGAAAACTCTTGCTGAGTTAATGAAGGCTTAAATCTTGGATCTTGATAATATGAATCAAATGTAGATTGAGTCACAGAATAATTTGTATCATTTCCAATTAAATCCATTAATTCAAATGGACCCATTCTAAATTTACCTGATGTTCTAATCGCTTCATCTATTGTTGCAAAATCACTAACACCTTCTTCATATAATCTTAATGCTTCCGCATAAAATGGACGTGCTATTCTATTTACAATAAAACCAGGACTTGACTTAACATAAACAGCTTTTTTACCCCAAGAAGTAGCTAATGTATGTACATCTTCGATTAATTGTTGATCACTTTGTAATCCTGAAATAACTTCTACTAGTTTCATAATTGGAGCAGGATTAAAGAAGTGCATACCAATCATTCTATCAGGTCTTTTTAAACCATTTGCAAGTGCAGAAATTGAAATAGATGAAGTATTTGAAGCAATACAAACATCCCCACAAATATCTTCAAGTTGTTTGAAAATAGCTTGTTTAATCTCTTTGTTTTCTATAATAGCTTCAATCACTAAATCACAAGGAGCTAATTCATTAATATCCATAGTGGGTTTCATTAATGAGGTAGTTTTATCTTTTTGATCTTGTGTTATTTTGCCCTTTTCAACTAATCTTGAAAGTTCTTTTTCATTGATTTTCATAGCATTATCAACCGCACCATTCCAATTATCATACAAAACAACTTGATGTCCAGCTTTCGCAGCAACTTGAGCAATACCTCTACCCATAATTCCAGCTCCAACAATACCAATTATTGAGTTTGTATCAATTTTTAAATTTGACATTTTAATTTCCTTTAAATTCCGGTGCTCTTTTTGCTAAGAATGCTGCAACACCTTCTTTATAATCACTTGAATGACCAGCCGCTCTTTGTAAGTTTTTCTCTAATTCCAATTGTTCATCTAAAGTATTATTAACTGATTCATTTAATGCTTTTTTTATTAAAGACAATCCATAAGTTGGAGCTGTAGAGAAATGAACTGCTAAGTTTTGGACTTCTTCATCAATAGTATCAAGTGGATAAACTCTTGAAATTAGACCATATTCTAAAGCAGTTTTGGCAGGTAATTTATCACCTAACATACATAATTCTTTAGCTCTTGCCATTCCCACTAATTGTGGTAAAAAAAATGAATTTCCAGAATCAGGAACAAGTCCTAATTTACAAAATGCTTGAATAAATGATACTTTTTCATGAGCAATAATAAAATCACAAGCCAATGCAATACCAACACCAGCACCTGCAGCTACACCATTTACTTTACAAATAACTGGCATTTCTAGATTATAGATAGTTTTAATAAGTGGATTATATTTTCGCTCAATTGATTCACCAAGGTCTAATTTTTCATCACCATTATTAACAGATCTATCATTTAAGTCTTGACCTGCACAAAAAGCACGTCCTTCTCCAGTAATTATGAGAACTCTTAAACTTTTATCTTTTTGTACTTCTTTTAAAGCGCTTTTTAATTCTGCATGCATCACTTCATTTAATGAGTTAAATACATCTGGTCTGTTAAGTGTAAGAGTTGCAATACCTTGGTTTACTTGATATTTTATAGTTTCGTATGACATTATTGTCCTTTAAATTTTGGTTTTCTTTTTTCTTTAAATGCTTTAATTCCCTCATTTTTATCAGCACTTGATAAAATTCCTGAGAATATAATTTTCTCATATTTCAAAGATGCACTTAATCCACTTTCATATGAGTTAAGAACAGCACTTTTAATTGCACTTGCTGCTAATGGAGATTTTTTTACAATTTTGTTTGCAATTTCCATACTTCTAATCATTGTTGTCTCTACAGGAACTACTTCAGATATTAAATTCATTTTTTGTGCACTTTTTGCATTAATGAATTCTCCTGTTAATAAAGCTAACATTGCATTTGATTTTCCCAATGCTTTTGTTAATCTTTGAGTACCACCAGCTCCTGGCATAATCCCTAAATTGATTTCTGGTTGACCAAATTGTGCATTATCCCCCGCAATAATAATGTCACAATGCATTGCTAATTCACAACCACCACCTAAACAAAAGCCATTTACACTTGCAATAATTGGTTTTTTAAATTCTTTAATAGCTTCCCAATATGAAGTTCTGATGTCTTGAATAGATTCAAGTGCACCTTTTTCATCTAATTCATTAATATCAGCTCCTGCTGCAAATACTTTCTGGCCACCAGTTAAAATTACACATCTAATTTCATCTGTGCAGTTTTCTAATACACTAGCAATTTCTTTTAATGTATTTGTTCTAAGTGCATTGTGAACTTCACTTCTATTAATAGTAATGACAAGTATATTCTCATTTTGAATACTTGTTTTTATGTCAGTTAAGGCCATTATATTCCTTTTAATTAATTATATACTTCAAAAAAACTAGAAAAATTCTAACTAATGTAATATATATTTTAGCTTAAAATAGAATGCTATTTTATTGCTATTAAACTAACAAATTCTGAATTTGTAGTAACTTACTGCTCTATTTAATATCTAATTAATAAAAATTATATTAATATTTTTATAAATATAATACATAAAGGATTAAAATGACTCTTTTTAAGAAGCATAATTTAATATTAACAAAAGCATTAGAAGAAATTGAAAAGAGAGGATACTATTCACCATATTTTGAAATACCAAGTTCAAAGGTTTATGGAGAAGGTGTTAAAGAAGCATCAGTAGTATCTTTTAAAGCACAGTTGAACAATAAATTCGTAATTAAAGGTTTAGAATCTGATAAATATATTGGCAAAGAAGTATCTCCATATGGATTTGATTTAGGAATTACATACCCATCGGTTAAAGCAGATAAATTAGTTGCAGATTCGAAAACTGCAATGAATCAATGGAAAAAGCTAAGTCTAGATGAGAGAACTGGTATTTGTTTAGAAATTTTAGACAGAATTAATAAAAGAAGTTTTGAAATAGCAAATGCAGTAATGCATACAACAGGTCAACCTTATATGATGTCATTTCAAGCAGGTGGTCCTCATGCCCAAGATAGAGGTTTGGAAGCAGTATCTTATACATATAGACAATTATCTAAGATTCCTACAAATGCAAGATTTGAAAAACCTATTGGAAAAGATAAACCACCAATTGTTCAAAATAAAAAATTAGTTGTTGCTCCTAAAGGAATTTCACTTATTATTACTTGTTCAACTTTCCCTACATGGAATTCTTACTCTGGCCTTTTTGCATCTTTAATAGCTGGAAACCCAGTAATTTATAAACCTCATAGAAATGGTATCTTACCAATTGCATTGACTGTACAAACTGCACGTGAAGTATTAGAGGAAAATGGTATTGATGCTAATGTTGTAAGTATGATTATTTCTGATGATAGATCTGAGACTCAAGGTTTAGTAAAAAACAAAAATGTTAAAATTATTGACTTTACGGGTAGTACTGAATTTGGTGATTGGTTAGAGAATAATGCACCACAAGCAAATGTTTATACAGAAAAAGCTGGAGTGAATTGTCTAGTTATTGATAATTTTGATGATTTAAAAGGTATGAGTAGAAACGTATCTATGTCTTTATCTTTATACTCTTCACAAATGTGTACAGCACCTCAAAATATTTTTATTCCAAAAGATGGAATTGTTTCAAATGGAGAAAAAGTATCATTTGATGAAGTTGCAAAGCTAATTTGTGGTTCAGTTGAAAAACTATTATCAGTAGAAGAACGAGCGGTTGAAATTTTAGGTGCTATTCAAAATCCTGATATTTGTAAAAGAGTAGATGAAGCGGGTTCTTTAGGAGAAGTATTATTAGCGTCAAAATCTATTAAACATCCTATGTTTGAAAATGCTACAGTTAAAACACCTGTAGTTATAAAAGTAAGTTCAAAAGATAAAAACTTATTCCATAATGAACATTTTGGACCAGTTATTTTATTAATTGAAACAGAATCTAGAGAAGACTCTTTAACTGTATGGCAAGAAACTATTGAATTACATGGTGCAATTACTGCGGGAGTTTATTCGTCAGATGAAGCATATATTGAAAAAACTGAAGATATTGCAATCGAAGAAAAAGTAAATTTATCGGTAAACTTAACAGGTCATATTTTGATGAATCACTCAGCTGCATTTACAGATTTCCATGCAACTGGAGATAATAAAGCAGCAAATTGTGCTTTATCAAATGATAATTTTGTTTCAGGGAGATATGCAGTAGTAACAATTAAAAGGGATGCTTAATGCAAATTTATGAATTAGATGGATTAATACCAGTTATTAATAAAAAGGCTTTTATTCACGAAAGTGCTGTAATTATTGGGGATGTTTTTATTGATGAGGGGGTTTATATTGGACCTCTTGCATCAATAAGAGGTGATTTTGGACGTATAATTATTAAGAAAAATGCAAATGTTCAAGATTGTTGTGTTATTCACTCTTTCCCAAAAATTGATGTAATTATTGAAGAAAATGGTCATATAGGGCATAGTGCTATTCTCCATGGCTGTCATGTAAAATACAATGCAATGGTAGGAATGGGTTCAGTTGTAATGGATGAAGCAGTAATTGGTGAAAACTCAATTATTGGAGCATCTTCACTTGTTCCTTCAAAAATGCAGATACCTGATAATCATTTAGCATTTGGAAATCCTTGTAAAGTACGACGAGAACTTAAACCTGAAGAAATTAAATGGAAAACAGATGGCACAGGAGCTTATACTGCACTTGCGTATAACTGCATTGATAATCTTAAAAAATGTGAACCATTGGAAGAAAATACACCTCAAAGAGAATCTATTAGATGTACTATGGATTTTAAACCAAAACACTCTTAATATTAAAAATATAAGAACAGTAACTTTTACTGTTCTTATATGCTACAAAAAATAAAAATTATAGAAATAAAGATAATAATACAAAAATTTAATTCTACTATATTAATATATTTATTTAAAATAATACAAATAATTGAATATATTTAATAAAATGTAATACTAAATATGATCTTAAAGTACTTTATTTAAGTATTATATATTTATATTATATTTTTATAAAGTTTATAATATTTAATAGTATTAATAGTTGTATCTTAAATATTAATGATACAAAATATAAATAAAATATACTTTTAGTGTAATATTAAGTTTATTTTAAATTTTATAATGTAAACTATTCGGATATAGTATTGCTACGTAACTTGATACTATCAATTTTATTTTTAGGAGAATATATGAAAAAATTTACGAAAATATCTTTAGCTGCAGTTGTTGCGCTAGCGGGTTTACAAAATGTTGCAATGGCTGGAGATAATTTAGCTGAAGCATTTACAAATGGAAAAGTTAAGGGTCAATTAAAATCTTATTACTTTGCAAAAGATTATAAAAATGCTACAAATGATGATTCATCAATCTGGGTTAATGGTGTAATTTTAGGTTATAAAACTGGAGACTTTCATGGATTAAATATGGGAATCACAGGTCAGTTTTCTTCTGTAACATCAGATAATGATGATACCGGTAAATATGCAGGAACAATGGATAGTTCGGGTATGGTTATGTCTGAATTATACTTAGGCTATGCAATAAATAATACTTCTATGAAAATTGGTCGGCAATTCTTCTGGACGCCAGTTGTAGGTGGTTCAGGTTCAAGATTTAATAGACAAGCTTTTGAAGGTTTTAGTATTACAAATAGTGATATTCCTGATACTAAAATCACTGCAGCGTACATGACGAAGTTTGCTGATAGAACTGATGGAGCAGGTGAACCAGGTGAGTTCCTTGATACTAACAGTAGAGTTGGTAATGATGGAGCATGGACTGTTTATGTAAAAAATAATTCTATTGAAAACCTTACTTTACAAGCTCAATATGCATCTAAATCTGAAGCAACAAAAAATAGTAAAGATGGACATGATATTCTATACACTGATGCAAAGTATAACTTTGGTGGAAGTATGAAACCTTACATTATGGCTCAATATTTAACTACATCTTATGAAACTCCAGGAATAAATGATGCTAAAGCCTATGGTGCTAAAATAGGAGCTAGTTATGATGCTCTAAGTATCTATCTTGCATACACATCAGTAGGTGATACAACTGTTAAACAAGGTATTGGTTCAGGATCAATTCCTTTATTTACTAATGGCGACGCAGTAGATGCATGGTCAGCAACAGTAGCGGATACTGATTCATATAAAGTTGGATTAGGTTATAAAATTGGCTCACTTTCATTATCAGCAGCTTATGCGAACTATGATAGAGACCAAAAAGATACAGTAACTGATACAAGTTTTACGGCAACATATAAAGTAAATAAAAACTTAATGGCTCAAGTACAATACTCAATGTTAGATAATGAGTATGTTGCAGAGGCAAATATCGATACAGATTTAAGAACAAGATTAATTTATAGTTTTTAGTAATGCGACGACTTAAAGCAGCATATTAAATTAATACTTGTGTTCAATATTATTTTCTCCAAATATTGTAAATCAAATTATTTTAAAGAAGAAAATTTATTTTCTTCTTTTAAAATATATTTTTATGATTCAT
>CALKDR010000002.1 GCA_938084175.1 uncultured Campylobacterales bacterium | reverse complement strand
ATCCTGATAGTTCAATAAAGTTATATCATATTCCTAATTAGTTCTAAATTTTGTTTTACTAATAAATGCTTATTGATAATACATCCACTTGACAAACATACTTTATTATATTAGAATATTCTAATATAGTTATATTGGAGTTTATATGAGTGAAGAATGTTATAGAGAATCAAGTAATATTAGTGAGATTGAAAAAGCTAAGAATTTTATTTCTGAAAATTGTATTGAGATAGAGAAAGAATCAGAAAAATTAGCATTGTTATCAAATAGCGTTAGATTAAAAATTGTATTACTACTTAAAAACTTTAATAAACTTTGTGTATGTGATATTGCTGAAATATTAGAAGTTAATCAATCTGCAATTTCTCAACATCTTCGTAAATTAAAAGATGGTGGCATATTAAATAAATCAAGAGAGGGATTAACTATTTACTATTTTATTGATGAAGTGAATAATCCTGATTTAATAGGGTTATTAGAAAAAATATTTTTATTCAAGGAATAACTATGGAATTTATATTAAATTTTTTACAAAACTTTTGGGAACTATCAATAATGATAGGACTGTATGTTTTAATAGGATTAATTTTTGTTGGAGTAATTCACCTATATATCTCTGAAGATTGGATTAAGAAGCATTTAGGAGGAGATAGTAAGTATAGTGCATTAAAAGGAGCATTATATGGAATTCCACTTCCTCTTTGTTCTTGTGGAGTAATACCTTTAGCTACAAGTTTAAGACAAAAAGGTGCTTCTAAAAAAGCTGTGACTAGTTTTTATATTACAACTCCAATGACAGGAATAGATTCTATCATAGCTACATATGGTGTGTTTGGTCTTCCAATGGCAATAATAAGAGTTCTTTCAAGTTTTATTAGTGGTGTTGTTGCAGGTAGTTTTGTAAAAGAATCATATGAGGATATACAAGAAGAAGAGAAAAAATCTTGTTGTAGTTCTTCTTCTTGTTGTTCTTCTAGTAAAACAGTAAAAGAAAATAAATTTAAAAAAGCTTTTGATTATTCTGTAAATGAAGTTTTTAGCGATATAGCAAAACCAATGTTTTATGGCTTAATATTAGCAACTGTATTTATACTTTTAATTCCAAATAATGGTGTAGAATTTTTAAATGATAATTTATTTATAGCTTATATTTTAATTTTTTTAGTTGCATTACCTTTATATGTGTGTTCAATTTCAGCCATTCCAATTGCTTTATCAATGTTAGCAGTTGGTGTTAGTCCAGGTGTTGCTTTTATTTTTTTAGCAGCAGCACCAGCTACAAATATTATTACAGCAGGAATTATAAAGAAAATTCTTGGAAATGATGTCTTAATAATATATCTTATTTCAATTATTGCAGTCACTGTATCTTTTGCATTAATGATTGATTTTATATTTCCAAAAGAATGGTTTGTTTATACATTAGATAGTTTAGAAAATGAATCAAAATCAATACTTGATATAGGTGGTGCAATTATATTTTTAATCACTATGTTTTATTTTGTTACTAAACAATGGATTAAGTCTATATTTTCAAAAAAGAACTAAAATAGCCATCTAAAAAAGGTGGCTATTTTACTTATAGTTTTAAATACTTAGTTGATTATAAATATCTCAGAACCTGTAATATTTAGCACAAATTAGAATTAGTAAGATTAACTATAAATTATAGGAACTATCAGTTTCTTACATAAAGCTCTAAACAGTTTTTACTCACTATTTAATCCTTTAATCTTAAATGCCCACACTTTGCTCTTTTTAGTTCTCCTAACTCTTTTTATCTTAATCCTATATCCAACATAGTAATTTATTTTTCTTTTATATTTATTGCTATTTTTATATTTAGATTTAACATTAACCTTAAAATCAACCTCCTCAAACAAATAAACATAATTAACTCCAACCTTCTCCTTTGAAATTAATTTAATTGATTTTGAATTAGTAGTATTTTTTTGAATATGAGATTTAATATATACAGAATCTTTTTTATTTTTACTAATAATTATAGTTTCATTAAGAATAGCAGATAATATTTCCTTGTATCTATTTTTTGTTTTAAATTTATAGTTTTTGTAAATATACTTAACTATTGAATTACTAATACTCTTTTGTGATGATGTTGTGAAATTAACATTCCTAAAATGATGCTTGAATTGTTCTAATTGTAAATCAAAGTTAATATAGTCTTTAATTACATAATTGAAATTTTTACTATTGTCTTTTGCAAGTGATAATGAATTAGATTGGTCATTCTTATAGTTCTTACATAAAACTGCTTCATAGGCTTTTTTTATTGGATTTAAGTTTGAATAAAATAATTGAATATGCAAATGAGGTTGAGATGTTTTTGTAAATTCAATATTTGAAAAATATTTAATACCTAAATCACCATTGTTTTTATTTCTTTTATACCTATTTAATAGTTTAAAAAACTCTCTTCTAATTTTTAATACTGTTGATAGTTTTCCATCAAATGGTGTGAATGTTATTAAACACTTCTTTAAATGTGCATTCTCTGTATATAAAGCTAAATACTGTGCTATTACTTTTTTATTGTTTGATTTAATTTTATCAATAAAGTTTTGATGTTTTTTAGTTGCGTTAGTTAAAAATCTTGCATTCATTAATTTTAATCCTTTGAAATTGTTTTTAGGATTGATTATGCAATGAATTAAAAAATAAAAAACAGTTTTTTTATTTAAAAAAATCTATATAATGAATCAAAGTTTGAAATTAAATTGAAAGGAAATTTAATATTAAAAATAAAATAAAGGGGGATACCACAAGGGGGAACTTGGTTCTCCCCTTTGGCAAGAGGAATGTTTAAATACCTTTAAACTTCCTTCTTGACCTTAAAAGATATATTTATAGGTAGTAAAGTTTTTGTTTAGATTTTTTTGCTAATTTTATTTTTATAGATTTTAAAAAAGTGAATATAGTTTTTATAATAGGTATTATTTAGGAGCATAAAAATGACAACTAATACCTGTTTAATAAAATCAATCAAAGATTTAGATAAATACATAGTATATCTGCTAAATGAAGATAAACATAAAAATCAAGATATTATCCATAATGATGTCTTGGAAAAAACAAACTACCTATTAAGTGAAAGTTCAATTTGGAAACAAACCCAAGAGAGTAAAAAAGGACATAGACCAAAGCCTTTATCAATTGTTCTATCATTTCCTGCTGGAACAAGTAAAAATGATTTTATAAAAAAAGCCTTGGAAAAACTTCACCTTTGGATTAGAAAAATATCTGCTATGGAAGATTTAAATCTTGATGATAATGATATAGAAAGAATAGTTAGGTCAATTCCTTATGTGGCACACTATAAAGAAAGTAATCCCCATGTGCATTTTTTATTTCCAAAAATATTTCCTAAATATAGTTTTGATAGTGAAACAAATAAAAAGACAGTAAGTTTAGAATATATAAATATATATAAATTTAAATACACAAATATTTTATATAACTTATCTGGCTGGAATATTAAAGAAAAAGTTCTTAATAAAAAACAAGAAGAAAAAATAAAAAAATCTAAATCTTCAACAGTTTATTTAAAAGATAAACTATTTGATGAAATAGATAAATATAAAGGTTTAAATGACAAACTTGATAAGTTTATTATTCTTTTAGAAAAAGACCTTGAAAAAGGTCATACAGAAAAGGCTATTAAAAAGTTAGAAAAAATTAAAAGGAGAAATGACTAATGGATAAATTACAAATATTTTCTGCTATATCTTCACTTACTTTAATAGCAGGTATATATTATTACAATCAATTAGTAGAAAAGCTAAAATCAAATAATTTAAAACTTCAAGGTGAAATTAAATCTTTAAATGAAAAAATTGATTCAATGTTTAACACAGAAAATAAATTTTTAAGTGAAGTTAGAAATGATATTAAAAAAGATAAAGATAATTTTAAACAAGAAATTAAAGACTCTTTTGAAGCCTTTGGTAATGATATAGTATTTGAGTTTAAAGTTGATGAAACACTTTGTAAAAGTGAGTTTATCTCTTTAAGAAAGCTCATTTCAGATAAGAAGGATAAATATAGTTTTTTACTCTCTTCACTTTTAATTAAAAATTCTAATGATAAAAAAGAAATTGAATCTTTAAAACTTGAATTAAAAAATGTAGATAGCTCTATTGATAGTTTTAACGATAAACTAAATACTCATGTAGCAGAAATAAAAGAGTTTGTTAAAACATCTACTTTAAAGTCTAAAAAAGGTCAAGTAATGGCTAAGGATTTTGAAGAAAGAATCTCTAATCTTGAATCGTTGTCTTTTGAAAAAGTTATGGATGAAGGTTCTAGTGGTGATGATTATTCATTTATTGGTGATAGTGATAGTGCAGAAATGGAAGATTTAAATATGAATCATTCAAGTCCAAGACCTCCTAAACCTAATAATTTAAATAACGACAATGGATATAAAAGATATTGAGTCTTTACTCAATACCTTTTATTTTTCTGCTAATTTTTTTAAATATTTTCCAATATTTATTTTAGATCTAAAATAAATCTCCTATCCAACTTTTGGGGAGAAGTTTTTCTTTGGTTTTTGAATTACATTATCTACTATTTGATTATTTTGCATAGTTTGAGGATTTTGAAGATTGTTATTATGCTGATTTTTAATCTGCTCTTTTAAGTAATAGTTATTCATTAAATAGTTTGTTGATTTAGTTGCATGTGATGCTGCAGAATATAAAATATTTGGTCTTTCTTTTAATGCTGTTATCCAAGAAGATAAATAACTAGCTTGTTTTTTAGAGTTTGGTTTAATACCATGTTCTAAACTTAAAAATGCGCTTCCAAGTTCTGCTATTAATTCTTCAAATGCGTATCTCTCATCACCAAATACAGTATGTTTTTCAAATCTATCAAGTCTAGTAGAATGACCAGTATAATGGGTTAATTCATGCATATAAGTAGAGTAAAACTCATTTTCAGATTCAAAGTCATGGTAGTGTGGCATAAATATGCAATCATCACTTGGTGAGTATGCAGGTTCTCCTCTGTAAGTATTTACATTAAAACTATCTATAAAATGTTGAATATTTGAATTTGGTATATTGTTTTTTATTTCTGGTTCATATTTTATACCTTGCGTTTGTGTGATATTGAATACATTGTATGATTGCATTATAAAATATTTCTCAATTTTCTTTTCACCTGTAATTTCATCTTCAACTTCTTTTTGGATTGGCTTCATAAAAAAAATGGGAGTAGATTTTTCACCTTTGATAACTTTTCCACCAAGATTATTAACTTGATTCATAGTTAAAAATCTAGAATCAGTAAAACCTCTATCAAGTAGTGTTAGTATATTCATTCCTGAATACATATTGTTTGATTCAAAGTTTCTAGGTAAGCTTACATTCATAACCCAAGACTTAGTCCAAGGTTCAGTGTCATTGTTTTCTAACTTTGAAATAAAGTTTTCAACTACTTGATTGTATTTTTCTTTGACAGTTGTTCTTTTTATTTGATTATTAGCATTTGTATTTGTTTGTGGATTATTATTAGTATTTTCCATATTATTTTTTCCTTTATAATTAAATAGAAGGAAGATTTGATTATTCCTTCATATTTAGATTATAAAGATTGGGAAGATTTTTTTATGTAATAAAATTTTTATAAAGTGTTAAATGAGATTTTTCTTTTATTATATGTAATATCAATAAGTGTTTGAAGGTTTATATTTCTATAACCATCAACACTTAAATCATAAACTATTACTAAGTTTTCACAACTTGGGTGAAAATCAATAAAATTACAAATCATTTCTCTAATTTCACCATTCTTTTTTACAAAATTACATTTAAAAGTTGAAATATCACTTTTTAAAATTGTTTTTAGAATATCTATTTTTTTCATTACATAGCTCCTTGAAACATATCGTAGTATTCCTCTAAAATAGTAGTATCACAAGGAACAGAAGTAAAAACACTTCCCCAATAACCTTCAATAGATTGTGTATCAAGGTTAATATAAATATTTGGACCACCTAACGTGTAAGTCATTGTTCCGTCATTTCTAATTTCAACAATATTTTCTTCAATCCAATCCATAGTTTCACTTGGATTTAGGTTCTCAACTTCTGTTGATACATTTTTTAGTTCTTTTTTTAATTTGATAATTTTTGACATAAAAACTCCTTATAGTTTTTTTAAAGTGTCAACTCATTGTTAAAGTTCAATAAATTATTGAACAAACCCTTCTGTCCTAAAAGACACTTAAACCAAAAGTAATTATTAATTTACCTCCTCATAATCAAATTCACTCTCTTCACAATCCATAAAATATGGTTCTTCGTAATTAACATTTAAATTAAGGTCAGAAATATCAATTTCTCCACTTTGAAGTTCTTCAAATTGTTCATTTGTAATTTCTACTTCACCTTGGTATTCAACCCATACTAATTGTCTGTTTATTACTGTAATTTTTTTCATTTTTTATCCTTGTTTTTTTGTAGTTTTATTATATAGCTGTGATTTTTGATTAAAAAATCAAATACTCACACAAAGTCCTATTTTTAGGTTTTCTTGTAAAACAAGTTGTTTTAATAAATTAATTAAAAAGTTTAAAAGCACTATTTTATGGTTCTAAAAAGATATAAATCTTTTGATTTTTATTCTTGTTTCTTAAATAAGTACCTATAAATGGTCTTTCTTATTAAATTACACTATAATTTAGTGTAATTTGTTTATATCTTTAGGCTACATTTTTTAATTGATTATTAACTTGAAGTTTTAGAGGTTTAGTGAACATAGGTTTTATATATTCACCTCTATATCCTAAAAACTCAATGTTTTTTCTTTCATTTTCTTTTTTCTTTCTTCCCAAAGTGTTATTCCTTGGAAATACACAATAACCAGTGAAGTTGTCTGTTAAACCAAGGTCATATAATCTTTGACAGTGTTCATTTGAATAAATCAGATTTTTAAATTGGTCTAATTTTTCTTTTAAATCAAGTTGGAATTTAACAGAGTTGTCTAAATCATAATTGATAATCTTTTGGTCATTCTCTTCTTTTGTAGCAATATAAGGACTATCACTAAAAATTAATGAATCTTTTGGAACACTATTTAATAGTTCAAGTACATCTTTGTTATATATTTCAACATTGTTTGAGTTTAATAGATATGACCAGTTTATAATTAGTTGAGTTCTATCTTTTAGTGTTGTACTATTATCACAGTTAGTTGTATCTATTGAACCATCTTTACTAAAATCTAATATTCCACAATTTGACCTACTATTGAAGAATATAAAGTATCCAGCTACCATAGAAATGTCCATATTATTATGATTATTTAACTCATTTCCAATTTCTTGGTAATAATCTTTATATCTTCTATCCTTATCTCTAATTTTCTGAAGTTTTGGATCAAGTCTTGTTTTACAGTTTGGGTCTTTTTTTGTATTTCTTAACTCATCAGAGATTAAATTGTAGTAGTGATTATTTACCTCTTGGTAATATTTAATTACACTTTGAGGGTCTTTTTTAACTGCTAGGAATGTTTTATAAATTAATGGTTCTAAATCATTTATTACATATCTATCAAAGTTAAGTTTTTCAATATTTTTATAAGTGATACCTCCACCACCAAAGAAAGCATCTACAACTACTGGGTATTTTTTATCTTTTGCGCCAATTTGTTCTAATGCGTAATCAAACTTACTTTCAAACTTACCTTTTCCACCATTTCTTGAGATAAGAACATTTCTTTCTCCAACTTTTTGAATTTTATTAGAAGTTTTTGAAGTGATTTTTACTCTGTAAATACCATTCTTTTTATCTCTAAAACCAAGTTTTTCTAAATCATAGATTGAAATAACTAATTTTTCTTTGATTTTTCCAAGTTTTTTATCATTAGTATTTTTATAGAATTCAACAGTCATAGACATAGTTCCACCATTATCTAAATGAGTTTTATATTCATTGAATTTTTCTTCTGTAATATTTAAATACTCTAAATCAGGAGTGTTAGTGATTTTTTTAACAACATTGATGTGATTGTTTAAAATAATTGTTTTTTTAAGAGGTCTTCCTCTTTTTGAAGTTTTTGATATCTTTGTATTTGATTTAACAGTTGAAGTTTGTGTTTTATTAGATTCATAATCAACATTATTAGCTGATTCTAATTTAGTGCTATTTAAAATACTTGTTAGTAAAGGAACATAAACCCCAGGACTTACAGTATTTCCTAATTGTTTGTTTTGTTTAGTGATTGAACCAACAAACTTGAAATCTTCTCCAAATCCATGGATTCTTTTATTCTCAGTTGGTGTTAAAGTTCTAACTTTTCCATCAATCATAAACTTTGAATTATTTCCAGTTGTAATGCAAGCTGCAACATAAGGATAATATACTCTTCTTGTTGCTTCATAACTCATAGTTTTAGAGTATTTAGCATAAGTATGAATTTTTCCTTCTCTTCTTTTTTGATTTTCAAGAATTAGTTCATGGTTTGCTTTATTTTTATAAAATACTTTATTATCTGGATTTTTTTCTAAAACATCTTCTACAGTAAATTGTAAAGATTTATTTTCTGGAAATGTAAAACCTTTATCAAGTTCTTTTTTAATTCCAACAATAAATATTCTTTCTCTATTTTGAGGAAGACCTTGATCTGAAGAATTAATAACTTTCCAGTAGTAGTTATATCTTTTATCTTCAAGTAATAAAGTTTCAATAGTATGTAAAGTATTACCAATAGATTTTTTCTTACCATCATAATCTTTATTAATTAAAGATGCTTTACTTAAGTCAATTGTTTCAACTAATTTAAGACCATTTTTTTTGATTGTTTCTTCATTTGGTTTTGAAGTGAATTCAACTGTTTCGTTATTCTTGTTTTTATAAATATAGTGTGTTTTATGATGAGATGCTAAACCATTAACATTTTCATAGATAACCACATTAGCATTTACTTTTTTTTGAAGATTTATAGCAGTTAAAAATAAGTTACCATTATCAGATTGAAATCCCATTCTTTTACCAGCCATAGAAAATGATTGACAAGGTGGAGTTTGAGCTAAAACATTTAAGTAATAACCTTCTGGAACAGTTTTAACCAATACATTTATATCATCTACATGATTTGTTCTTTTATTGTTAGCATAATATGTATTATTAGCATCCTTATCAATTTCACAAACAGTATCCATTTCAAAATCAACACCCATTTGTTTTAAAGCTTCTGATAAAGCACCTATTCCATTAAATGTTGAAATGACAGATAATTTATTTCCAACATAACCTACAAATTGATTTTTTACGTTTGTTAAGTAGTTAGTGAATTTTTCCATTGTTTTTTTTCCCTCTTTTTTAATTTAGAAGAAGTATAGAGTTGGATTTTGAGATAAATTAGTTGGATTTTTAAACCTTAAACACCCATTTCATAGTAGTTTCAATAAGGAAGTCAGAGTTGTTTTTTGAGAGGTAATAAATTAAATAAATAGTTATAAAACCCTATTTCTTGGGTGTGTTTTTAAAGATAAAATAATTGTATTTTTAGAAAAATTACTATTTATTGGTAGTTCAAGATAAATTACACTATAATTTAGTGTAATTAAAAGGATTAAAATATGAGAGTAGCATTTTATTCACTTGTTAGTGGAGCTGGAAGTTCTACAATGGCTTATCAACTTAGCAGATTAACTAGAAGTGATTTTTATCAAGAAAGCAAAAATGATTTAGTAATGTTGATTAAAGATGTATTAGACCCTGAACGCAACACAGTTAAGTATTTAAGTGAGTACAAAAAAGAAGATGATGAGTTTGATGCAGTATTTGATTTAGATTTTCCAAATATGAAGATTATGAATAGTTGTGATGCAATAGTTGTTTTAACAAATAATAGTTCAATTGATATATCTAAAACAATTGCAACATTAGAGCAGATAAAAGAAGTATTAAAAAAAAGAGTTAAAATCATTGTTGGTTTTAACAGGCTAATGAATGGTAATGTTGATAGAGAAAAGAAATATACAGACATATCTAAAAATCTAATTTTAAATGCACCAAGTATAAAAGATTTAAAAATTGAATTCACATATTTTAGAACAAATCTTTTATATTACAGAGGTTTAATAGATGGTGATTTTTTTATGACACCATTTAGAAAAAGATTTAAGCCTATTTCAAAAGAAGAAGAAAAACTTCACAATAGTAGTAATAATCAACTAAAATCATTTTCAAGCAAAGATATAGAAGATTATAGAGATATTTCATATACAACTCATTTGGAAGTTTTATATAATTTACAATATGGAATATACAAAAACAAAGGTATAGATTTTTTAGATTATCAAGAGTTTGATTTTTTAACAAATAAAATTGATGATTACAAAAAAGATTTAGAAAAAAACAATTTAAAAATTCAGAAATTAATTTACAATGGTATATATGTAAAAAACAATCAAGTAGTTTTAAAAGACCAATTTAATTTTTTAGAAAAACTTGGATTTGATTTTCAAAATAGTTTAATAGCAGAAAAAAGGAAAAAGTAATGGATAGCAGTTCAAAGGTTTATGACATAGTAAGCAAAGTAAAAAAAACAAAGAAATCTAAGATTGACAGAACTAATCATAATGTTGAAACAAAAAGGTATGCAAAATTATCACTATCAATGACTATGGAAGAAAAAGAGTTAATTCAAAAGTTTAAAGATAAACATTATCCAAGGAAATCTGTATCTACTATGATATTAGATATTTTAGAAGAGAAAGGTGTGTTTGATAGATGATTTTTTTTCTATTAGATAGCATGTAGTATATAATTTTTAAAAATGTAGTATAAAAAGTATATATAATGAGTATATTTTATATTTATATTTACATAAATTACTATTTTAAGGGATTTTATATATTATACACAAGAGAATTGATTACTTCTATGTAAGTGATGATTTAAAAGACAATATCAAAGATGCCTATATTTTAAATGAAGTTTTAGGAAGTGACCATTGTCCTATTGCTTTAGAAATACAGTTATAAGAGTTTTTCTCTTATAACTATTCATTATTTTTAATAACATAAAAAAATTCCTCCTCACACTTTTAAATAAACCAATAACCTTTTAATCTACTTCCTAGCAAATTAATATAAGTTAATCTTATAAAATTAACATTATCTAAACTTATTATATTTATATTACTTTAAGATTATTAGTCATATAATTACTTATATTAAATATAAGGAAACAAAATGAAAATCTTAAAAACTCTCTCAATATGTGCAATTAGTGCAAGTTTTTTATTTGCAAGTAATTCATTGATTACAAAAAGTAAAGAAAATGGTTTTAAAGCAATCCCAGCAGATAAAACAGAACTTTTAAAGTTAATAGATGATGAAGGAAATCCTTTAACAAAAGAAAAAATTGAACTTGGTAAAAAATTATACTTTGATCCACGTGTTTCTAAAAGTGGAATCATTTCATGTAATACTTGCCATAATCTAGGACTTGGTGGTGCTGATGGCGTTAGTGCTGCAGTTGGTCATAAGTGGACTGCGAATCCACATCATTTAAACTCTCCAACTGTTTATAACTCAGTATTTTTCAAATCACAATTTTGGGATGGTAGAAGCCCACATTTAGCAGATCAAGCTAAAGGTCCTATTCAAGCAGGTCCTGAAATGGCTGCACTTCCAACTTTAGTTGAAAAAAGAATCACATCTATGCCTGATTATATTAAAGAATTTAGAGCAGCTTATGGAAAAAATGCAAAAATTGATTTTGATTTAATATCATCTACTATTGCATTATTTGAAAAAACATTAGTAACACCTGCACCTTTTGATGATTATTTAAATGGTGATAAAAAAGCTTTAAATGATGCACAGAAAAAAGGTTTAAATACATTTATTGATAAAGGATGTGCTTCTTGTCATAATGGTATTGCAGTAGGTGGAACAATGCAACCTTTTGAATTAGCAGCAAAATATAAATTTGCTTCTATAGGCGATTTTAAAGGAAATGACAAAGGTATGGTAAAAACACCAACACTTAGAAATATCACTGAAACTGCTCCTTATTTCCATAATGGTGCTATATGGTCATTAAATGAAGCTATTAAAGAAATGGGTTCAGTTCAATTAGGAATTACAATTACAGATATTGAAGCAAATGAAATTAAAGATTTTTTAACTTCATTAAAAGGACGAAAACCTGTAATTACTTATCCTCAATTACCAGAATCTACTATAGATACTCCAAAACCAGACTTTAACTAAAGTCTTTATTTAAGCACTAATATTTATTTGTTAGTGCTTTAATTCTCTTATTTGATTCAAGAATTCTGTTAATAGAAATTTGTTTATTTTCTACTTGCTTATAAATTGTATTGATAATCTCTTCTAAACTTAAAGGCTTTGCTAATTGATTAGCAAATAAAAGCATATCAACACCTGAGTTTATAGCTAAAGTTATAGTTTGTTTTAAAGTATAGTGTTTTGAAATAGCCCTCATTTGTAAATCATCAGTAACTAAAACACCTTTAAATTTTAACTTATTTCTTAATAGTTTTGTATTAACATTATTTGATAAAGTTGCTGGATATTTTGGGTCTAAAAACTTATTAAATACATGTGCCGTCATAATCATATCTGCTTGGTTGTTTTTAATAAAATGCTTATATGGTTCTAACTCTTTAGTATCCCAAGTATTAGAAATATCAACAAAACCTTTATGCGAATCACCCAAAGACGAACCATGACCAGGGAAATGCTTTAAAACAGATATTATCTTCTGTTTTTTTAATTCTTCAATAAATACAGAAGAATACTCGATTACTTTTTTAGGATTCTTACCAAAAGAACGACCTAGTTTTACAATTACTGTATTATTAGGATTAATACTCAAATCAACAACTGGTGCAAAGTTTACATTTACTCCATTTTTATTTAACATCTCTCCTAAATCTTTATAAATATCTTTTGCAAAAGAAATGCCTTTAATTGAGACATTTTTTGCCTTTGGAATAGACATAAAACCATTTTTTTTATTTAATCTTTGAACAATTCCACCTTCTTGATCAATTGCTATTAAAAGTTTTTCTTTTCTAATACTTTGAAGTTGTTTCGTCAAGTTTTGTAATTGTTGAGGATTTTTAACATTTTTGATTTTCTTTTTATTATTTGGATCTTTGTCAAATAAAATTACACCACCTAAATCATATTTTTTTATGTCTTGATAAATTTTAGAATGTGAATCAATTTTTTCACCTTTAAAACCTAAGATAATCATCTTAGCAATCATTTTTTCTATTTGTTGTTTTGAATATGTATTATTTGCAGATAAAAGTGCAGTGCTTAATAAACTCAATATTAAGATTTTTCTTAGCATTTGTGACTTCCATTAAATTAAAATTTATGGGATTATAACAAAATATTACTAACTATTCCTTTCATATTTTATTTGAAAAACTAGCTCCAAAACTTTTTTTAAATCTGTTTTATTAAAAATATTACAAAAAAGAGATATAATCACATAATTATCATAACAGGAGTCACAATGACACACGAAGAAGAAATTGAATTAGAAGAAATAATAGAAGAATCTAGTGAAATAATTCAATCAGAAGAAGTAACGAAAAAAAGCTACGAAGTTATAAAAAAACCTAGAAAGCCAAAAATTACAAAACTTAGT
Source organism: uncultured Campylobacterales bacterium (assembly GCA_938084175.1). Classification (GTDB taxonomy): domain Bacteria; phylum Campylobacterota; class Campylobacteria; order Campylobacterales; family Arcobacteraceae; genus Poseidonibacter. Next base: position 27,099 of record CALKDR010000002.1, on the reverse strand, counting down.
AAAAAAAGAAAAGCTAAAAAAGAAGATAAAAAAGCTTTTGAAAAAAGAAAAGAAGCTAAAAAGAAAAAAGCTAAGAAAAAATCTAAATTAAAAAAGAATCATAATAAATAATTCTTTAAAACGTAGCTAACCTCAGCTAATAATCTATGCTTATCTTTAGGCAAAGTTCCTGCTAATAAAAGAGAATTTGAAACATGGTTTGATCTAAAAATCACTTTATTAGAAGTATTTAATTGTTCTAAAAAACTTTTTTGTTCTTCTATCATTTCTCTTTCATTTAGCATCACAAATTTACCATCAAAATTTTTAACAAACTTCTCTTTTCTACCCTCTTCTAACATTAACTGTAAAGTTGAAAGATATGTCACTTTTACTTGATTTATTATATTAGCAGTTTCTTTAATATGCAAAGTTGAGTATTCTTTTCCTGCAACACCCAAAATAACAGTAACAGAACTTTTTATTCCAGCTTCATAAACTTTATTTAAACCATCAATCATTTTTTGTGATGATATTGGTTTTTGTATTCTTTTTAAAACTTCGTAAGAACCACTTTCAATTCCATAATAAATTAAAGTTAAGCCTTTTTCTTTTAATAAAACTAGCTCTTCAAGTGTTTTATCATATAAATTAAAAGCAGAAGCATAAACAGATACTCGTCTTAATTTTGGAAATTTTAAATATGCATAATCTAAAATTTGTATTAAATACTTAGTATCCAAACATAAAACATCACCATCAGCTAAAAACATTTTTTTTGTATCTTGATAATAAGAAGCCATTGTATCAATATCTGTAAAAATATCTTTTAATGTTCGTATTTCAAAGTTTTTTGATTCATACATTGTACAAAAGGTGCATTTATTAAAACTGCAACCTAATGTAGCTTGTATTATTACTGAATTTGCTTCAGCAGGAGGTCTGTATAAAGGCTGATGATAATCTATCATTTAGATACTTCATCACCTTGTGTTTCATTAGTCTTTTCTTTTCTACCAAATAAATATCTTTGAGATGTTCTAACTGATAAAAACCTTACAATTAATAAAAATATTATTACCCCTGCTAAAACGAACAAATTTAAATTTACAGCACTTGAAAAAAGTGCTTCAAATGTTGGTAAGTCTTCTTTATTTACTTTTACAACATTTACAATAAATTCTCGTAAAGCCAAAATTATGAATGCATCAACTAACAAAGAAAGAACAACTCTTTCTTCTCTTACGTAATTAACAACAGCTCTTACTATTTCTAAAAAAATAATAAAATAAAGCATATAAATAATAAAATCCATAAGCATGTCTAAAGAGAGTGCAATTAGAAATAACACACTAGCAATTGATATTTCTATATATAACTTATCTTTGAAAAAATTTAATATTGTTCGTTTCATTTTATTCCTATATTTAAATTGCTACTTTTATTGCTAACCAGTTTTGTGGTATTTGACTAATTGACTGATTACTCATAAGAATAGCAGCTGCAATCATAGCTCTAGCACTTGAGTCACCACCTGCTTTTGCATTATTTATTAACATATCTTTCAAGTTTGTATATTTACTTAAAAGATGTACTATTCCCGAAAATCCTTCTTCAATATCACAAGCTGGTCCAAATTCTCTAATAGTTTGAAAAGTATCTTCATTTTTAGAAGCAACTCCTCTTGATATTAAAGCTTGAATATGAGTATCACTTTGTGCTTTTAATTTTTCTAAACTTTCATTGAGATCATTACCTTCTAAAGTTTCAAGTAATAAGTTTGCAAAAAATCTTGAAGCACTTATTGCCTTATTTGAATTGTGAGTAAGTTTTACAAATTTTTCTACATTTTCTAAAAACTCTTCTTTTGTTTTTGAAACTAATAATAATGGTGTAATTCTTCCAATAATTGATAAATCACTAGAGTCTGAACCACTTGGAACTACATTGTTTTTAATGTTTTCTAAAGTCTGTCTTGTTGCTCCATCAATATAACCACCATAAGAAGCTATTTTAACTTGCCAATATTTTAAATATTCATTCTCATCAAAAGATTCTTTATCTTCTAAAAACTTATATAACCAATAAGTTTGATCTCCATAATGAGTAAAATCACCTGCAAGTTTTCCTTTGTGCCAAACAGAAAGAGGATTATTTAACTCTTCCCAATTTATATCGCTGTTTGTTAATTGTTTTTCATCATAAACCCAATGAGCTCCTAAAGAGTATGAATCACTTATTAAAGATGTTAAAATTAATTGTTTTATTTTTTTTCTATCAAACATATTTGTTTTCCTTTATTTATTGTAAGCTTTTTTTATAATATATGAAATCATATAATAGCAAAGTTCTCTATTATCCTCTTTTTTTATTTAGTTAGTGTTAAAAATTAATAATATTTTAATGAAAATACTTTACATTTCTCTTTCTAATATTCTAATTCTAGAGAATAACTCATCTTTATCGATATAACATCCTTGTAAATGCCGTTGTCCATTTTCTAAATTATTTGTATTCTTTCCATTATTAGTAATTGTATATTTGTATAACTAAGAGTACTAAATACTGAGAATAAAACCATTGTTTTACTTATATTTTCATAATTACTATCTATTCCAATTTTTGTAATTTGTAAATGATGGAAACTGTGTTAGAAATTCATCTTTTTCAAATGAAAAACAATAAGAATCCATATATGCACACAATAAATCATACGATTGTTTTATTTCTAAAAATTTCTCTGAACTACCTTCTGGCATATCAGGATGATACCGCTTAGAAAGTTTTAGATATTTTTGCTTTAAATCTTTTTTTGATAAACGAGATAATATTCCTAAAGTGTCTACCGCTTTTTCAAATTGTTCATAATCCATTAATATTCCTTTAATTATGAATAACATTCTACAATATTTTTTTTAAAGCAAAATTCTATGCTATTATTGTGGAATTATTGTAAAAGAAAATTTAAAATTAATAAAAAGGATTTTTATGGTTTATACACTTTATCATGTACATGACCCAATGTGTTCTTGGTGTTATGCATTTAAGCCAACACTAGATGAACTAAGAAAAAACTTAGATGAAAAAGTAAAACTTGTTCATGTAGTTGGGGGTCTTGCGCCTCACTCATCTGAAGCAATGCCACAACATCAAAGAGAAATGATTGAAAATATTTGGTATGAAATTGAGCAAAAAGTAGGAACAAAATTCAATTATGACTTTTGGAAAGAGAATACGCCAAGACGTTCAACATATCTTTCATGTCAAGCTACAATACTTGCACGAGATGAGGGATTAGAAGATGAAATGATTTGTGCTATTCAAGAAGCTTATTATTTAAAAGCAAAGAATCCAAGTGATGCATCTGTTTTAATTGATTGTGCTAAGCAAATTGGAATGGATGAAAAGAAATTTGAAGAAGATTTAAAATCACAAAAAATTGAAGAAATGTTAAATAATGAATTGAATTTTAGACGTTCACTTTATGTTAACAGTTTTCCATCTTTAGTTTTAAAGTATAAAAAAGAGATTTATCCTATAAATATTCAATTTGGTGATTATAAAGCAATGCTAGCACAAATTGAGAATATGAGAGAAAATACATACTTTTAAATTTATAAAAAAGAAAAGAGATATTTCTTTTCTTTTTTTGAAATAGAATATACTATTTCATTTTTATCTTCAAATTTAGAAACCCATGATGTAGGCCATTGCTCTCTTGGAGCAAAATCCCAAGTATTTTTAGGAAGTAAAAAACCTTTTTTCGCAGCAAATGTAACAATATGTTTAATTTTATTCTAGAGTAAACAATACTATAATACTTCCTATTACAAAAAGGATTTATATTCTATGCCAAATAACACATTTATTTACATCTTTAATAGATTAGTTCGACTATCAATTTTATTTTTTATTTTATACTTAATATTTACTAATTTTGGAACATTCTTGATGATTATTGGAGTTTTATTAATAATCGGATTTATGTTTATTAATAATTTGAAAAAGAAAATGAAAACAAATGGTTTTAATTTCCAATTTAAACAAGGTACTAACTTTAATCCAAATGATTTTCAAAACTTTAACAATGCTAATTTTAACAACTCAAATTTCAATGGCTTTAATAATACTCCAAGATTTGATGAAGTTCAAAAAGCAAAAGAGTTTTTTGGATTTACTCATGAACCTACAAAAGAAGAAATAAAGAAAAAATATAAAGAATTAGCACGTAAATATCATCCGGATATTAACGACCATGATGACACAATGATGAAAGATTTAAATCATTATAAAGATGTGTTAATGAAAACTGTTGAATAAATAGAAGATGTTTATTCAACAAATTAAAAAGTTTTTTTTAATAGTTGTTTTAATTTCTTGTGCCTTATTAGTATACCTTTGGTATCAAGACTACTCATTTTCAAAAAACCCTTTATCAAAAGAAATACAATTAAAAGTATATGAAAAGCATCAAAATCTAAAATATTTAACATATAAAAACTTTAATATTAAAAGAGTATTTCCAATTACTATAACAGATAAATTAGATGCAAGTAAGTTTGGAATGGCTGTATATTCGCAAAATGGGCAAATAAATCTATATTTAAATAAAAATAGATTTAAAGAAAACGAAAATTATATGATAAATGATGTGATGCCACATGAGTATGCACATGCAATTATGTTTGCAATAGGTGATTTTTCAGATGAAAATAAAGGCCATTCAAAAAAGTGGCAAACAATTTGTAAAAAACTAAATGGTTTAAGATGTGATAGATTTGTTAATCATCAAGATATCTTGATTGAAAAAACAAATATATTTAAATAATTAAAAAAAACAAATTCACAATAAGTCTACATTTTAGTTATACTATTGCTTTTTAAAGGATATTAATGAGATTTTTATTTACGATACTTATGATTACAAATATAGCATTTGCGAGTTATACAATCAAATATCAAGGTTTAGAGCTAGGAACAATAGATAATTTTGATACATTAAAAGATCATTATTTAGAAGCTAATTTAACTAATAAAATTGCAAAATTGTTATTAAGAAAAGATAAATTTGTCTTTTATAATGAAGATTATACGGGAAAGAAAGATGACAAAAATATTAAATATAAAAAAGACAAATATGCAATCGTTTATATACTAAAAAAAGCTTTTTCAAATAATACAAAAGATGAGAGAATCGAAGTAAAAAAAGATAAGTTCATTGATGTAAAATTTGATAAGAATTATAAATTTATTTATAACTCAAGAAATAGAATCAAAAGTAAAGGTTATTTTGAAATGAAAGATGGAGAATTACAAACTTTAATAGAAGATGTGAACTCTATTGAGATAATAAAAAACAAGTAAATATCAAAATATTTTTATTTTACTCTTGACAAAAAAGAAAAAAAATACTAAAATTCCAACCTAACAACGTCGGAGTGTAGCGCAGCCTGGTAGCGCACCTGGTTTGGGACCAGGGGGTCGAAGGTTCGAGTCCTTTCACTCCGACCATTTATACCAATTACACTTAAATAACTTTCCAAATTGTAAATTTCGTTAAAATCACTCAATATTAATTTTCTAAACGCATACATAAACTATACTAATTAACAGTAATTTAGGTTAAAATATAAACAAAAAAAGGTATTTATTATGATTCAAAAAATTATTCTAATATTTATTCTTTCTCTTTCAATTTTAATAGCAAAGGAAAATAAAATGTCAATTTATGATTTTAATGTAAAAGATATAAATTCAAATGAAGTATCAATGTCAAAATACAAAGGTAAGGTTCTGCTAATTGTAAATGTAGCTAGTAAATGTGGTTTTACAGGACAATATGAAGGTTTAGAAAACTTATATAAGAAATATAAAAATGAAGACTTTATGATTTTAGGCTTCCCCTCAAATCAATTTTCAAATCAAGAACCAGGAACTAATGCTGAAATTCAAGAATTTTGTACATTAACTTATGGTGTTGAGTTTGATATGTTTGCAAAAGTTGATGTAAATGGAGAAAATGAAATTCCTTTATATTCATATCTTAAAAAAGAAGCTTCAGGTATTTTAGGTACTGAAGGTATTAAATGGAATTTTACAAAGTTTTTAGTTAATAAAAATGGAAAAGTTGTTGATAGATTTGGTTCAACTACAAAACCATCTGCTATTGAAGATGATATTAAAAAGCTTTTAAACTAATATATTCAATGAAAATTAACGATCTTAAAAAATATAGTTTATTTGAAAAAGAAGAGTTAATCAAACTTGAAAAATTAAAAAATCAAGGTGTTTGTAATACAATTTACAAGCTAAGAACAAATAAAAAAGAGTATTTAATAAGAGTTTTTAATCTTACACATCAAGATGAAAATCGTAGAGAATATGAATTTTTCGTTCAAAAAAAAGCCTATTTAAAAGATATTGCTGCAAAGCCTTATCTTTTAGATAAAGTAAATTCTTTAATGATTTGTGATTTTGTAAAAGGTAAGCACAAAAATAAATTAAAAAAGGATGACTTAAATAACTTAGTTGATACTATAAAAAAACTTCATAAAATTAAAACAACTCAAAAAACATATAGTCTAAAAAATGATTTTAAATACTATAAAAAAATACTAAAAGATAAGAAATCTAAAAAAATATTAAAAGAGTCATTTAAAGAATTAAAAAAAATCAAAAAATATAAATTTAATGCAGTTACTTCTCATCATGATATAAATATAAATAATGTCTTATTTCACAAAAATAGTTTAAAACTAATTGATTGGGAGTTTGCATGTGTAAATGATAAGTTTTTTGATTTGGCAAATATTTGTTTTGAGTTTAAATTAAATGAAAAACAAGAAAAACAAGTTCTAAAAAGATACTTCAAAAAAATCAGGAAAAAAGATATGAAAAAATTGGCTTCATATAAAATCATATATGAAAACCTTTGGATTTTATGGTTTAAAAACTTAGAAAAACCTATTGTATAAAAGAGTTCCCCAAGTTACACAAAAAATAAAAATACTAATAAATACTATAGCACTTCCAACGTCTTTTGCTCGACCTGCCATTTCGTGATGTTCGACAGTCACAAGATCAACAACTCTTTCAATTGCACTATTTATGACTTCAGATAAAAGCATTAGCATTAAAGTTATAAACATTAAAAGTTTATTTACTAATATTAAATCAATAAATACAAGAAGAGGTAATAGAACAATTGCTATAATTAACTCAATTTTAAAAGATGTTTCATTTTTCAATACATCTTTTAATCCTTTTAATGCATAAGATGTGTTTTTGAAAAAACTATATTTAGGCTGATTTCTCAATTTTTTTCTCCTTATTTTTATATATTAAATTTACAACATTATTTATAATTAAAATTATTAACCAAGCAATTAGCATTGTTATAATTGTGTGACTTAAAAAATGGTCACCTATGAGCATTTTATATATTCCCATACTCCATCCAATAGCTAAAGCAAAAATAAGTGCACGAATTTGATATTTCCTTTTCTTAAATAAAAAGAAAAGTGACATAAGTGCAAAACCACCACTTGCATGACCTGCCGGCCAACATTTTACTTTTGATTTTTGAATAAAATCTTTTGGATAAGCTGTAAATAGCTTTATGTCAGGATACTCGCCTGCAAAATATTCTATATTTTTGGGACAAGGAGTATTTGTTACTGATTTTAAAAAGCCAACAATTAAAGGAATAGTTATTGCTGAAAGTAAAATTATTAATAAAGCTTTTTTATATTTCAGTATTAGCTCTTTTTTTCTAAAAAATATTAAAGAAAATAAAATGCTAAAAGCAAAAATTATCAATAATTTTTTTATTCCATCATAAAATAGAAACTTTAAAATGACTTCGTTTCTGTTTAAAACCCAAGTGTTTGTATCATTATCAAAAAATAAATTTTGAACTAGAACATCTAATGATGTAAATTCAAATAAAATGATTACATAAATTAAGCAAATACTTGTAATTAGTATTTGCTTATTGAAGTTTTTTAGCATCATAAAGTATGTCTAATTTTTTATTATAGACTTTTGTTTCTACTTCAAAAAATGATAATAAAGTATGAAATAAATTATCTTGAGAAAACTGTTTATTAGCGTATGATTTAAGTTTATCAACATCAATATCTTCTCTAATATCTCCTTGTCCTAACCACATAAAAGAAGCAACTCTTTTTTGCTCATCTGGTGCCATAAAATATGGCATTCCATGTAAATAAAGTCCATTTTCTCCTAAGCTTTCACCATGATCACTCATGTAAATCATTCCTGTTTCATAATCTTTTGAATAAGACTTTAAGAAATTTATTGTTTTAGATAAAAAATAGTCTGTGTATAAAATCGCATTATCATATGCATTACTTACTTCTTCTTGTGTACACTGCTCTAATTGATTTGTTTTACAAACAGGTTTAAACTTCTCATAAGCTTTTGGATATCTTTTATAATAAGCAGGTCCATGATTTCCCATTTGATGTAATACTATTAGAATATCATTGTTTTTATTCTTTTTAATATAAGCATCAAGACCTACAAGCATTCCTTCATCTCTACACTCATCATCACAAATAGTATTAGTTTTTGAAGTTCTAAAGTCTTCATAATCTACTCTATTTGCTACACCTTTTGAACTAGAATTATTATCTCGCCAAAGTACTTTTATATCTTTTGTATGAGTTAATACATCTACAACATTTTGAGTTGAAATTCCTTTTTTATAACTATAATCATCTTTATTAAATATTGAAAACATGCAAGGAACTGAATGCGCTGTTGATGTACCACAAGAATATAGATTTGGGAAATTAACAATGTCTTCTTTTTCTAAAAGAGGATTTGTTTGTTTTTCATATCCATTTAATGATAATCTATTAGCTCGAGTAGCTTCACCTACAACTAATATCATTAATTCTTTTTTATCTACCTCATCATTTGTTTCTATAATTTTAGCATCTATACCTATCTCTTTTACGATAATAGGTCCAGCATTAAGAGTTTTACTTACATAATTTCCAATACTATAAACCCAATAAATAGGATTTACATGATATCTTAAAGGCTTATGTTCTCTAAAAAAAGAAGTATAAAATTTTGAAAAAGTAAGAATTGTAATTACAACAAAAGATAAAGAAACAACAATAACTGCTATTTTTGATAATAACTCTTTTTTGAAAGTTGTATATTCTAGTTTTATTTTATATGTTAAGAAAGAAGGTAATATTCCTAATAATAGCACATATACTACTAATTGGAAACTAAATAAATCCGCTGATTCTGAAAGGTTTGTTTGTAAAGAATTTCTAATCATTTCACTATCAATAACTACATGATAAGTATCCATAAAATATGCTGTGAATGATGAAGTCAACAAAACAACTATTAGTATAGGTTTTGTAGTATATTTTGACGAAAAAACTGTAAATAAAAATACTATTAATAAAAACAATACTATTCCAAGAGAAATAATATATACTATATTTAAACCTGAAAATTCATATACTGTAATAACATTTTTAAAAAATGATATATTATAAAAAGCCGTTAATATTATAGCAACAATTAATATTAGTTTGTACTGTGAAAATGATTTCATTATATTCCTTAAAATTTTTAACAATTATGAAAACATTTTAAGAAATGAAAATGAAATGAAAATGAAATACAAGTAGATATTAAAGAATTACTTCTATTTTTGTCCCCTTATTTAAAATAGACTCAATTTTTAATTCTCCATCATGAAGTTCAACACTATTTTTAACAATAGATAAACCTAATCCAAAGCCTTCTATAATTTTGTTTCTTGATATATCAGCTCTATAAAATCTATCAGTTATAAAAGGTAGTTTTTCTTTTGAAATACCAATACCTTCATCTTCTATAAAAAAATGGATTTTGTCTTTTCTGTATAATTTTATACTTATTGTTTTATCATTTGATGAATATTTTATAGCATTATCAATTAGATTTGAAAAAATTGTTTTAAGTAATAAAGGGTTAACTTTTTTATTTATCGTATCTATTTTATCAATTTTTAAAGTAATATTTTTACTTTTTATTTTTGCATCATATTTATAAATAGTATCAAGAAGTAAAGAATCAATACTAGTTTTCTCAAAAGTCTTTTGAATATTATCTTTTGAATATTTTGTTAAAAGTAGTAAGTCTTCAATAATACTTTCTATTTGTTTAACTTCATATTCAATCGTATTTATACTATTAATATAATAAGAGCTATCTCTTATTTTTCTTTGTGTTATTTCTATTTCACCTTTTATAACTGTTAAAGGAGTCCTTAATTCATGAGATACATCATTATTAAACCTATCAAGATTGTCTACACCTTTATGAAGTCTTAATATCATTGCATTAAATGACTCTATTAACTTTGCAATTTCATCATTATGTTTATGCTTTGGCATTGTATTTTTAAAATTATTGATTGATATTTTTTTGGCACTTTTACTTATATGATTTATAGGAATTAAGATTTTATCAATAAGTTTACTTCCTAAGAAAAGTAAAGTAAGAAAAAGTAAGGGTTCGACTACTAGCATCACTTCAATTATATCTTCAATTTTATCATCAACATCATTTTCATAAGCAACTATTTTAAAATGCTTATCAACTTGTAAAACATAAATAGCTTGTAATGTTTCATCATTATGTATTAATGAAAAAGTTTTTACTTCTTTTAATGTAGAGATAATGTCATCAAGTTTAAAATCACTACTTTTTTTGAAAATCTTTTCATCTTTATAAATAGCAATTCTTGAAGATAAAAACTCTGTTTTATTAATATTTTCATCTAAGCTATTTAAAAAATTCTTCTTAACAAAGCCTACTTCTTTTTTTAATTTAGCTTCATAATTATAATAAGTATTTTGCTCATATAAAAAATAAAAAGTATAACTAAAGATTAACAAAATTAAAAAAGTTATACTTCCAAACCAAAATAATACTCGTGTTTTTAAACTTTTAAATTTCAATTTTGTATCCTAAACCTCTAAAACTTTTTATCAACTCTTTTCCTATTTTTTTTCTAAGATTATAGATAGTTACTTGAATTACATTACTATTTATAAACTCTTCATTATTCCAAAGTTGCTCTTCTATCATACCCTTTGAAACCATTGTATTTTTGTGTTTTATTAAAAATAAAAGTAATTGACTCTCTTTTAAAGTTAGTGAAATGTTTTTTTCATTTATTTTTACACTTTTTTGATTTAAATCTATTACTAAATCATCTATTATAATTTCATTTTTACCTTGAGATAAACTTCTTCTATACAGTGCTTGTGCTCTTGCTATTAACTCTTTATATGAAAAGGGCTTAGCTAGATAATCATCAGCTCCATTATCTAAACCTAATACCTTATCATCAATTTCACTTTTTGCTGTTAGCATAATAATAAGAGTAAAAATATCTTTTTTTCTTAAAGATTTTAATACTTCGATTCCATCTTTTTTAGGTAACATCCAATCTAGTATAATTAAATCATATACATTAATACAGGCTAAATATTCACCCTCTTCTCCATCTTGAGATGTTTGTACAAAATGACCATCTTCTATTAAGCCTCTTTTTAAAAAAGAGATTATATTAAAATCATCTTCTATTAATAATATTTTCATTCTTCCTCTTTTTTAAAATAAAGACAACTGTCCTACTTCTTCTTTTTCTTCAGTTTTCTTTTCTATCTTTTCAACTTTTTCAATACAAGATGCTTCATTAAATAACACCTTATTTACTTCACTTGTAACTTCATACATTTTAATTTTTTCATTTGGGTAAATATTAAATAGCTTATTTACTTCTTTTAAATCATCACTTTTAAGCCAAGCGTTAAAATCTTTTTTTTTCAAAACAACTGGCATTCTATGATGAATTCTTCCAAGTTTTTCATTTGCATCGCAAGTAATCAAAGCAACTGTAACTATTTTCATATTTAAATCAATATCAAAATACTCATCCCAAATTCCAGCAAGTGCTAAATAATCATTTTTAACATTACTTACAAGATATGGGGTTTTTTCTTTATCTTCTTTTGCCCATTCAAAAAAACCATTTATAGGAATAATACAACGTTTGTATTTAAAAGAATCTCGAAATGTTTTTTTTTCAAAAACTGTTTCACTTCGCGCATTTATATTCATAGAAGCCTTTGAAGAAGCCCATGAAGGCAAATATCCAAAATGAGTATACAAATAGTTGCCATTGTTTAAAAGAGCAGGAATTGGAGTTGTTGGAGGAATATTGTATCTAGGGTTTAAATCTATAATCATATCATTTTGGATTAATACACTTGCATCTTTTTTAAAAGATTTATCATCATATATACATAAACGTCCTGGCACTTTTTTCCTTTATACTTTTTTGCAATTATATACTAATAGAATTTAAATTATCTTCATTAGCAAAAAAGGTTATTTTGCTAAAATACAAAAATGCAATTAGAAGAAAAACTAAAACAACTACCAAACGATGCTGGAGTTTATCAATACTTTGATAAAGATGGCAGATTATTATATATTGGAAAAGCAAAAGTTTTAAAAAATAGAGTTAAATCTTATTTTAAATTTACGCCAAAACTTCAGCCTTCAGATAGACTAAGCCCTAGAATTTACAAAATGATTTCACAAGCTTTTAGTATTGAATGGATTGTAGTACCAAATGAACATGATGCTTTAATTTTAGAAAATTCTCTAATTAAACAATTAAAACCTAAATACAATATTTTACTAAGAGATGATAAAACATATCCATATATTTATATTGATTATAGTGAGCTTTTTCCACGATTAGAAATAACAAGAAGAGTCTATAAAAATAAAAATATTAAATACTTTGGTCCCTACTCTACAGGTTCACGTGATATGTTAGATAGTATTTATGAAATAGTTCCATTAGTTCAAAAAAAATCATGTATCAAAGGTAAAGAAGCTTGTCTTTTTCATCAAATTAAAAGATGTCATGCTCCATGTGTTGGAAAGATTTCAACTGCTGATTATGCAAAAATAGTTGAAGAAGCTATAGATTATATTTATAATAAATCAAAACTTATTGTAAAACTAGAAGAAAAAATGCTTGAATATTCTGAAGATTTTAGATTTGAAGAAGCTATGAAGTTAAGAGATAGAATTAAAACTATTGAAAAATCTCAAATAAAATCTGGAATGGATTTAGCTACAAATGAAAACCTAGATTTATTTGCTATAAAAGCAGCGAAACAAAAAGCTGTAATAGTTAGAATGTTTATAAGAGATGGAAAATTAACCTCTTCCTCATATGACTTTATAAAAGTTAATTTTCTAGATGATGAAACAAATATTGATTTAGATGAGGCTTATAAAAGGGCAATTGTAAACTATTATGATAATGAAATTCCATTATTACCAAAAGAGATTTTAATAGCTATTGAAATAGAAGAAAAAGAAGATATTGAAGATTTCTTATATAATAGGTTTTCAAAAAAAATCAAACTAATTAATCCAAAAAAAGATAAAAAGAAAGACTTAATTCAAATAGCTTTAAATAACTGTGATGAGCTTTTAAGAATTGATTCTTCTAAAAACCAATCTACTATTTATAGTGAATTACAAAAACTTTTTAATCTCCAAATTCTTCCATATAGAGTTGAATCTTTTGATAATTCGCATATGATGGGACAAGCAACTGTGGGAGCTATGGTTGTATGGAATGAAGAAATAAATAACTTTGAAAAAAAATCTTTTAGACACTATAACCTTGAAGCAAAAGATGAATATGCTCAAATGAGAGAAGTTTTAATGAGACGAGTTGATAGCTTTGAAAAAAACCCGGCACCTGATCTTTGGATTTTAGATGGTGGTTCTACTTTATTAAAATTAGCATACGATATTATAAACTCAACTGGTGTGAATTTAGATATTATTGCAATTGCCAAAGAAAAAGTTGATGCAAAAGCACACAGAGCAAAAGGAGCTGCTAAAGATATTGTTCATTATAAAGATGAAAAAGGTGAGTACAGAGCTTTAAAACTAGAAACTAGTGACCAAAGATTACAGTTTGTACAAAGACAAAGAGATGAAGCACATAGATTTGTAATAAGCTTTCATAAGAAACAAAAAAGAAAAGAAGATAAGCAAATATCACTATTACAAATTAAAGGAATTGGAGAAGCTAAGGTTAAAAAACTTCTACTATATTTTGGAGAATTTGAGAAAATTAGAAATGCATCTATTGAAGAATTAAAAGAAGTTCTAAACGAAAAAGATGCTAATGTTATTAGAAATTATTTTACACAAAAAGAGGATTAAAATTGGCAAAAATTGTATTAAGTAAAGAAAACTTATTTCATAATTTAAATCTAATCTCTAAACATGCAGGTAGTAAAGATAAAGTTGCCGTTGTTTTAAAAGATAATGCATATGGACATGGATTAAGTCAAATAGCATCATTAGCACAAGAGTTTGGTATCAAAAAAGCAGTAGTTAGAACCTTAGATGAGGCCTTGTTAATAGAGCAATACTTTGAGGATATATTAATACTTAATCAAAATAATCATAGTAGTTATTCACATGCTTTTCACATTGCATTAAATTCACTTGAGGATATTAATAACATAGAACCTTATTCTAAAGTGCATATCAAAGTGGATACCGGAATGCATAGAAATGGAATTTTACCAAATCAAGTAAAAGAGGCTATTTTAGGACTTCACAAACGAAATATTGAAATAAGTGCTGCCTTTACCCATCATAGAAGTGCAGATAATTTATCTTGTGATTTTTTTTGGCAAAGTTCGGTTTTTAGGGCTGTTAAAGAAGATGTGAAAAGTATATGTGAAGAACTTTCAATACCTATTCCTTGTTTTCATTCAGCTAACTCATCTGCATTATTTAGACATAAGAATTTTAATGAAGATTTTGCAAGAGTTGGTATTGCCATGTATGGATATTTAGAAAACGATCCTACTTTCAAGCTACCTTGCTTAAAGCCTGTTTTATCATTATGGGCAAATAAAATTTCAAGTCGTATTTTAAAGAAGGGTCAAAGTATTGGATATGGTGGAACTTATCAAGCAGAAGAAGATATGACTGTTTCTACATACGATTTAGGTTATGGTGATGGTTTTTTAAGAATCAATGAAAAACAAGATTATACAACACCTAAAGGATATAAAATACTAGGAAGAGTATCTATGGATAATCTTTCTTTAAATACAGACGATAATGAAGTATGTATATTTGAAGATGTAAAAGATTTAGCAAAACTACAAAATACCATATCTTACGAAATTACAACAAGTTTAAGTACAGAAATAGTAAGAGTTATAAAATGAAAAAATCAATTCTAGCTTTGTTTATTTTTTCAAATCTAGTAAATTCTGCAGGTTTTGATATTCTTGAAGAAAAATATAAATTGGCAAAAAATACTCTTCTAAAAGTCAAAGCAATATGATTTAGAAAAAGCATTATATTACTTTAAGAAAGCCTATAAGCAAAAAGTTTATGATGCAATTTGAAGAAATCACTTAATCCATCTTTGAATATTTCTAATGAAATCGTAATATTTCTTGTAATATATGTAGCCATAGAAAATACTAGAATTAAAGCAATTAATATGAAAACAAGTGTTGTTATAAAATAGAATATAAAGAAGATTTTAATTCACTTGAAGCATAGTGTTTAAAAGAGTATTGCTATTTCTATTTTTTTTGCTTGTTTTATTTCTTTGTTAAGAGCTGTGTTTTCAGTAATTGAAAAGAATAAGAAACCCAATAATGGTAAAGAAACAAGTAATAATAATTTCTTTTTAATCGCTAAATTTTTAATAAAATTCATATTTATCCTTGTATTCAAAAATAATCTTTTTAAGATAAAAAATGACTTTATTTATTAGTTTTTTTTAAATATAATTTTTACTTAGATATATCTTCTAATAAGTACTCTATTTTATTATTAT
The DNA here is from genome assembly GCA_938084175.1 of uncultured Campylobacterales bacterium. Taxonomy (GTDB): domain Bacteria; phylum Campylobacterota; class Campylobacteria; order Campylobacterales; family Arcobacteraceae; genus Poseidonibacter. The sequence continues at coordinate 11,165 of CALKDR010000002.1, read as the reverse complement.
CTAAGTGCTTTATAAACAATTCAAAGTTTAGATTTAGCTCTATTTCATCATAAGAAGCCAAGGAAACAACTACTTTTCTTTTTTTATTAATTATTTTAGGTAGAGAAGATAAGTCAATATTTTTTGATATTTTTAGCATTACATCAATTAAATCATTCTCTCCACAAGAAGCTGTTAATGTAAGTCTAAACTTGGATTTTGATTTTAAATAATATTTATCTAATGCTTCAATAACCATAGCTTGACTCATAGATGGAAAACCAGGTGTAAAAAAATACCTATCTTCTAAATAAAATCCTGCAACATTATTTACAACATTTTTCAATAATTTTGCATTTATTGGCAAATATGCCATATTAATTCTATGAGGATAAGATTCTTCTTTAAACTGATTTAAAATCAGCTCTTTTGCGTCTTTGTGAAATTCCATTGAAGAGTTTGTGAAAGCTTTTGAAGCAGCAACTCTCGTATAATCATCAGGAGTAGAACCAATTCCACCAAAACAAAACATTACTGAGTTTTTATCAGCTTTTATAAGATTAAAAATATTATGCATAAGTGTTGTATCATCTTCAATAACAAAAGATGCTTTGTGTTCCCATCCACGTTTTAGAAGTTCATTGTTTAGAAAAGAAAAATGGGCATCATTACGACGCCCATTTAGTAGTTCAGTTCCAATAATAACACTATAAAAATTAACTTTCTTTTCAGTCATTATTATTTTCCCTTAGATATTTTGTAAAATTTATTAAACTCTAGATTGAATAAATGTATCCATTTCAGAAACAATAGCTTCAATAGTACCTTCACCAGAAATTTGTTTTAAAATATTTCTTTCTGTATAGAACTCTTGAATTTCCGCTAGAGGATCTGTAAACAATTTCATTCTGTTTAAGAAAACTTCTTCATTATCATCAGCTCGTACAACTTCAGCATCAGCAGCACGTCCAAGAACTCTTTGGAATGCAGTTTCTTTAGATACAGCAACTTCAATAACATTTACTAGAGTAACTTCAGCTTCATTAGCTAAATACTTGTCAAGTTCAGTCATTTGCTCACCAGATCTTGGGTATCCATCAATTACAACAATATCACTAGGTGCATTTTTAATAGCTCCAACAATTGTTTCAATAACTATTTCAATAGGAACTAAATTTCCTTTAGAAACATAAGAATCAATTAAAGCTCCTCTTTGGCTTCCACTTGCAACTTCAGCTCTGAACATATCTCCAGTTGAATAATGTGTAATAGTCTCATGTTTAGCAGCAATTAACTCAGCATCAGTAGTTTTTCCTGAACCAGGTGCTCCTATAATTAAAAATAGTTTTTTCATTTATATTTCCTTAGTGTGATTTAGATCTGTTTTAAATTGCGGTATTTTATCAAAAAAGACCTTTTATATCTGTTTGTTAAAAGAAACAAACTTTTTATATTAAGCCTTATTTAATATTTAACCTTGCATTCCTGAAGTCCCCATTCTTTTAGCTCTCATATTATGATGATTTGTTTTAGGAACTACTATCTCTTTTTGTTTTTCTTTTCGTCTTTGATCTTTTTCTACGAATATTTTTTTCTTTGTAAAAGGATCTAATTCTGTATAGTACATTACAGCTGAATATGTTCCTGGAGTTGGAGTGAATACTTGTGCTTGCTCTGGGTTCATTTTTAGCTCATGTGTTGTAAATTGCTTTAAATCATGCATATGTTTATCTTCACATCCTGGATGTGCTGCAATTAAATAATATGTTAAAAACTGTTTTTTACCTGATTCTTTATTTAAGTCATCATACATTTTCTTAAAATCAATTAATGTTTGTTTTCCAGGTTTTCCCATATGATGTAAAACCTCATCATTTGTATGCTCTGGAGCAACTTTCATTTGACCAGAAATATGATGATTTACCATCTCTTTTAAATACTGTTTTCCATGTTTTTTATCTGCTGTAATTAAATCATATCTAACACCAGAAGCTACAAAGGCTTTTTTAATACCTGGAATTTCTCTAATATCTTTTAGTAATTGAATGTTTCTACTATGATCTACTTTCATTGTTCTACAAAGTCTATGCGCATCTACACATCTTTTGTTTTCAATACAAGTACCTAATTTCATTTTCTTTTTACACTCATATCCATACATATTAGCAGTTGGACCTCCAACATCTGAAATAATTCCTTTGAAATCTTTTAATGTTGTAAAGTGCTTAGCTTCTTCTAAGATATTTTTCTCACTTCTAGTTCGTATTGTTCTACCTTGATGAGCTGCAATTGCACAAAAATTACACTCTCCCCAACAACCATGATGAGTCATAATTGAAAATTTAATAGTTTCTAAACATTTAACTTTTCCATGCTGTCCATCATGAGGATGAACATCTCTTTGATATGGATATGAAGCAATTTTATCCATTTCACCCTCGTCCATATGATCACTTGGTGGATTTTGAATTAAAAACCTTGAATCAACTGCTTGACATAAACCATTTGAATACATAGGATCGTTGTTGTCATAAAAGGCTTTGAATAAATCAATATAGTTTTCTTTATCATCTAAACACTCTTGATGAGAAGGAATAGATAAGTATTCTTTAACAGGTTCTTTTGAAATATAACATAAACCTCTAATATTTCTAGGATCACCACCATCTCTTAAAGTGTTTCCTAAATCAATAATAGCTTGCTCACCCATTCCATAAATCATATAATCAGCTTTTGTATCAAATAAAATTGGTTTTCTTAATTTATTTGACCAATAGTCATAATGAGTAAGTCTTCGTAAAGAGGCTTCAATTCCACCTAAAACTACAGGAACTGTACCTTTAAAATATCTTCTAATTAAGTTTGTGTAAACTAAAGTTGCTCTATCAGGTCTTCTTTCATTTTTTCCACCTGGAGTATAATCATCAGAGTTTCTAAATTTTTTAGTTGCAGTATAGTTAGAAACCATTGAATCAATACTTCCACCACTAACTCCCCAAAAAAGTTTTGGCTCACCTAGTCTTTTAACATCAACATCAGAGTTTATATCAGGTTGCCCAATAATTCCAACACGTAGACCTATATCTTCTAGTATTCTTCCAACAACTGCAATTCCCATAAAAGGTGAATCAATATATGCATCACCTGTTATTAGAACAACGTCAAGTTCATCCCAACCACGCTCATTCATCTCTTCTCTTGTTGTAGGTAAAAATTTATTTGGTTTATTTATATCGCTCATAATTCTTCTTTTTTAATAGTTTTAAAATCTATAATACATTTTCGTATTGTGCCTTAATCTATTTTAACCTCTACTATGAAAAAGCCATATTAGATTTTTTTAGTCAAATTTTCATCTAATTTTTGAATATTAAAAGCATTGCAACTTTTGATTGTTCATAATCATCAATATCAACTATACTTTTAAGTTTAAGTCTTTCATGATATTTGAAATACGTTTTCTTGAGATAATTAACCCATATATTTCTTTTAGTTTATTTAGTTTCTTATCTACTTTTTTAATGATACAACCAGTTTTAATCCAATGATAATACAAAGATCTATTAACTTTTAATACTTTACACATAATATGCCTATTGAAAATATTCTTTAATATATCTCTATTCGTAATATAAAACTGTATCTATATACACTTGTTCATTTTATACTCTTTTTTAAAATCAAGTGAAAAATGAAAATATGCACGTGTATTAGTTAAATCTACTATTTCACTCGCACTTAAATCAAAAGCTTTTTATAAAGTACTGTTTGTGATAGTTTTGATTCTAATATAATTTTGACCGATTTTTTAATAATATATGCTTCAAAAGGAAGTGTTGTAGTAACTTGAAATTTAGAAAAAGTAGCATAGGAAGTAGTAATAATAAAATTTTATACATTACTACAACTTATTCCTATATATTTATTATGATTGTTGTTCAGTTTTTCTAATTCGTAAACTTAAATCTTTTAATTGTTCTGCATCAACTGGCGATGGAGCACCTGTTAATAAACATTGAGCTTTTTGAGTTTTAGGGAATGCTATAACATCTCTAATTGAATCAGTTCCAGCTAATAACATAATAAGTCTATCAAGACCCATTGCAAAACCACCATGAGATGGAGCTCCATATTGAAGTGCGTCAAGTAAGAAACCAAATTTTTCTCTTTGCTCTTCTTCTGAAATTCCCATAAGTTCAAATACTTTAGCTTGGATATCTTCTTTATGAATTCTAATACTTCCACCACCCAATTCCATACCGTTTAAAACAATATCATAAGCAATTGATTCAATAGCTTCTAAATCACTTGTATCTTCTAATGATTTAGGCATTGTAAATGGATGGTGAAGTGCTTTAGTTTTACCATCTTCTGTTTCAAACATTGGGAAATCAACAACCCACAAGAACTCATAAGCATCTTCAGGTATTGAGTTTGTTTGCTCAGCTAGGAATAATCTAAATCTTCCCATATAATCCCATACAGTCTTTTTATCACCTGCTCCAAAGAATACAACGTCTCCTACTTCAAGTTCAGTTGTCTTTACGATTTCTTCTAAATCAGACTCTGAGAAGAATTTAGTAAGAGGACCTTTAAGACCATCTTCTTTCATTTGGAAGTAACCTAAACCTTTAGCTCCAAATTTTCTAACGTAATCTTCAAAACCTTTCATTTGTCTTTTTGAGAATAAATTATCTCCATTTGGACATTTTAGTGCTTTGATTCTATTATTCTTTTTATCTTTTGCAATATCAGCAAAGATTTCATTTGTAGAGTTTGCAAAAATATCAATAACATCTACTAATGGCATATCAAATCTGATATCAGGTTTATCTGAACCATATTTTTCCATTGCATCCCAATATCTCATTCTAGGGAAAGTAGAAGGTACTGGTTTACCACATTTAGTAAATACATCAGTAATAACTTTTTCAGCTACTTTAATTACATCTTCTTGATCACAAAAAGACATTTCAACATCTATTTGAGTAAACTCTGGTTGTCTATCAGCTCTTAAATCTTCATCTCTAAAACATTTAGCTATTTGAAAATATTTATCGAATCCAGATACCATTAATAATTGTTTAAATAATTGAGGTGATTGTGGAAGTGCATAAAATTCTCCACCGTGAACTCTTGATGGTACTAAATAATCTCTAGCACCTTCTGGAGTTGATTTTGTTAAAATTGGAGTTTCAACATCTAAGAAACCTAATTCATCTAAAGTATTTCTAACTTGAATAGCAGCTTTAGATCTTAATTGGAAAATTTCAAAAGATTTTTTTGATCTTAATTCTAAGAATCTATTTCTTAATTTGATTTCATCATTAACTTTTTCATCATTTAAATCAAAAGGCATAGGCTTAGATTTATTTTCAATTGTTAACTCTTCTAAAACGATTTCAATTTTTCCTGTCACTAAGTTTGGATTTTCTAATCCCTCACCTCTAGCTCTTACAGTTCCCTTTGCAACTAATACAAACTCGTCTCTTACACTTTCAGAAATTGGTAAAACAGATGGATCTGCAACTAATTGAACTAGTCCACCTTTGTCTCTTAAATCAATAAATATAATACCACCGTGATCACGTCTGCTGTTTACCCAACCAGCAACACTAACTTGCTCACCAATGTTTTTTTCTGTTACTTCTGTACAATAATGTGTTCTCAATTCAAACTCCATAAATATAAATATCCGCGATTTTATCTAAATTTTACTTAATTTCTAAAAAGCCATAAGCCGTAGTTATTAATAATCTAGGTTCATAAATAACCTCATTATCTAATACATGTGTTTGAATTAATGAAGATTCATTTTCATCATATAAATAATTTATACCAACTAATGTTGAATAATCAACCCAATTATATTGAATATCAGCACCAAAAGTACTAATTGTATCTCTAAGCGAATCGTCAACTTTATCAATTGAATTAGCAAGAACAAAATTACTTCTATCTTTCACCTGTGTTAAAGTCAGAATTTTTGGATTATAGTTTATTTGAGTTGAAAGAATTACCTTAGGTTGAATATCATAAGATCTTAATTGAGATAATAAAATAGATGTTTTAACAATAGGAGTATTTAAAAAAAGTGTAGAGTTTTTTAATCTATTATCTTTTACAATATCTTTAAAATCGTTTTTTTTCTTTTTAATCTCTTTAATAAGTTTAACATCAGGACTTATTGTTTCATACAAAGTTTTTAGTTTATTACCTAAAAAAGAACTTTGATAAAACATAATATTATTACTACTTGAATACTCTAATAATTTCTTTATTTGATCTTCGTATGAAATGGCACCATATATAAAGTTTTCATTAATAAATTCAATATTTCTTTTGCTAGCAAGAGGCAAGTATACTCTTAAATCACTTGTATCAATTGAATGAATAACTTGCATTGTATTTGGAGTAAATAAAGCGATAATATTTTCATACCCTTGCTCTTTGGCACTTAAAAAAGCATTTTCTATATTAAATACATCTTCATTTAAAGTATCAAATACTTTGATTTCATATTTAATTTTTTTATAATCAAAATATCCTAAAACAGTATTCATAGATGATTTAGCATATTTAGAAACAAGTTTAGAAGGATAAATAAAAGCTAGTTTCATAGGAATTGTATTTTCAATAATTTCAATTTCTTCAAGTGCTTTACTATCATCAACAATAAGCGCTTTATCTTTTGAAACAATTACAGGTTTAATCTGCGTACCAATATCAGTTTTATTAGGTAGTTTAAGATCGACTTCTAGTTGTTTTACTGAACACCCAACAAAAAAAGATGTGATTAATATAAATGATAATAAATATTTCAATTTTCAAGCTCCATTATATTTTTAATTCTAATCATATCGTAATAAGCATCTTTTTTTGAAGATGGGTTTCTTAATAAATGACTAGCAGAAAAAGTAGGTACTAATTTTGTATTAGAGAAAAAAAGTTCTTTTCCTCTGTTTTGAGAAAACTTCGCTGAATCATTAAATAAATAGGCATAAGTATTTTCACCTAAAGTTACAATTAAATTAGGTTTAATAAGTTCTATTTGTTTTTGTAAATAATCATTACATGATTCAACATGAGATTTATTTAAAGAGTTTGAACTTTTACATTTAACTAGTGATGTAATATAAACTTCTTCTTTTTTTATTTTAAGTACATTCTCAATCATATTTGAAAGTAACTCACCTGATTTTCCTGCATAAAAAAACCCTAATTCATCTTCACTATTTGAAGGCTCATCACATATGAACATTACTTTAGCTTTTAGGTTTCCCATTCCAAATAAAACATTCTTTCTTGTTTTAGATAGTTCGCATAAATAACAATTTTCAACATTAGATTTTAATGCAAATAAATTATCAGGCAATTTGATATTTTTAATATCAAATGGAATTAAATCTAAAGCTTTATGATAGTTATATCCCATAGATTTTAGTGTGTGTAAATTATATAAAAGTTTTTGTTTAGCTAAATTTGTCATGGTAAATTGTACAAAAAACTTTCTTTTATGATTATTTGTTCCAATTATTTGTACAAAATGATAAATATATTTGACTTTTGTTCAAATATTTTGTACAATCATTTAAATTAAATCAGGAAAACTAATGACAGCACCTAGTTTACGTAAATTAGAAGTTGATTTAAATGTAAATAAAACTACTCTGCACAATTGGAAAAAAAATAGACCCAAACTTTATGAGTTTATTATGGAATCTTATAAAGATAGAGAAATATTAAAAAAACATTTAGAGTCAATGATCAAACAAAAGCAATTAATTGAAGAAGAGATTGATATTACAAAAAATAGAATAGTTTAGTGTATAAACTTATGGAGCAATAGTATTAATATAACTTTTTTAAAAGTGCGCGAAATATTATTTACTAATGCTTCATAATTTTGTATATTAATTTAATTTTTGATTGTATTATTTATTTTTGAAGGAAATAAATAAGGAAAAAAATTCCTTATTTAAAAGATATAAATTATTTATATCTGTGAGTGATTCTACCCTTATCCAAAGAATAAGGTGTAATTTCTACTTTTACTTTATCATTAGGTAAAATTTTAATATAATGCATTCTCATTTTTCCTGAGATATGACATAAAACCATATGACCGTTATCTAATTCTACTTTAAACATTGCATTTGGTAGTGCGTCTGTTACTTTACCATCAATTACAATTACATCATCTTTTGCCAATTTAATCTCCCTAATCTACTGTACTTAATATTACTGCTTTTCCGTTTACAACGGCAACTGTATGCTCATAATGACTTCCTCTTAATCCATCTTCAGAAACAACATCCCATTTATTATCTAAAATAACTGGTTCTCGTAACTTTTGACAAATCATTGGTTCTAAACAAAAAACCATTCCGTTTTTTATTTTTGGACCAGATTTAGTACTTCCATTCCCTGCGTAATTAGGAATTTCAGGTTCATCATGAGGTTTTTTTCCAATTCCGTGTCCACAGAATCTAACAAGTGGTTGATAACCTCTGCTAACAATAAAATCTTCAATTAATTTTGAAAGTTCTTTGAATCTCATACCTTCATGAATAGAATCAATAGCATGATATAAAGAATCTTTTGCACAAGCAATTAAATCTTCATCTTCTTTTGATATCTTTCCAATAGGCATTGTAATTGCAGCATCACCATACCAACCATCAATTTCAGTTCCAATGTCGATACCTAAGATATCGCCTTCTTTTAAAACTATGTCTGATGGAATACCATGAATGATAACTTCATTTAATGAAGTACAAATAGCATTAGGAAAACCGTATAAGCCTTTGAAAGATGGTCTAGCATTTAAATTATCTAAAAATGCTTCACCCATGGCATCAACTTCTTTTAAAGTCATACCAGCTTTTACGTTTTTTGCTAAATGGTTTAAAGTCTTCGCAACTGCAATATTTGCAGTGCGAAGTTTTTCAATTTCATTTGTTTTTCTTAATGGGATAGCCATAATTTTTATAAACCAACCGCACTAAGCGTTTCATATTTATTAGAATACTGTTGTGCTTCGATTTTTCTCATAGTATCAATAGCAACTTGTACAACAATTAGTACAGCAACCCCTCCAAAATAGAAAGGCACTCCCATTGCTTTAACAACAAGCCATGGAGCAGTTGAGATTAATCCTAAGTAAATCGCACCCCAAAATGTTAATCTACTTGCAGTTTCATTTAAGAATTCAGCTGTACTTCCCCCTGGACGAACTCCAGGAATAAATCCACCTTGCTTTTTTAAATTGTCTGCAATGTCTTTAGCATTAAAGGTAATCGATGCATAAAAGAATGCAAAGAAAACAACGAATAAAAACATAAATAAGTTAAATGTATATGAAGCAGGACTTAAGTAATCAGCAACAATTAGAAGATACTCATTTTGAGAACCTTGTAAAATAGTAGCTGGGAACATTAAAATCGCACTTGCGAAAATAGCTGGAATAACACCTGCAAGGTTAACCTTGATAGGAATGTAATTCATAACTCTTTTCTTTTGGTTTTGCATCATAACTTTTCTTGAATATGAAACAGGAACCCTTCTTTCACCTAACTCAACATAAATAATAGCTCCAACAGTAGCCATTATTATTACAATAATTGCAATAACTGTTAAGAAATTCATTTGTCCATTATTAACTAAGTCAATAGTTCCACCAATTGCACTAGGAATTGCAGATACAATACCAGCGAAAATAATTAATGAAATACCATTACCAATACCTTTTTGTGTGATTTGTTCACCAATCCACATAAGAAGCATTGTACCAGTTAACATAGAAATTGATGAAACAGCTACAAATGTATCCATATCAATAGAAATTGCACCTTGTCCACTTTGACCGGTTAAAGAGTTAAGACCCATTGAAACACCAACAGATTGAATTAAAGTAATAACAATAGTTGCGTATCTAATGATTTGCATATATTTTTGCATACCATCTCGTTCTTTTTTCATTTTACCAAGTGCGGGGAAAGTAGCTGCAAGTAATTCCATAATAATTGAAGCTGTAATGTAAGGCATGATTCCAAGTGATATGATAGACAGTCTTTCAACTGCATTACCACTGAACATATTAACAAGACCTAATGCATTGTTAGAATTTGAATCGAAAAATTCTTTTACTACGTCTATATTAACCCCAGGTACTGGCACGTATGCCAGTAACCTGTAAAGAAATATAAAACCTAATGTAATAAGAATCTTATTTATCAGATCTTTACTCATGATTAGTTACCAGTAGTTGTAACGTTTTCGTCTTTAATCTTAGAAGCTAAGTCTTTAGCAGTTGATCCCACTAATTTAACTTTCACAACTGATTTAGATAATTTATATACAGACTTGATTGTCTCAAGTGTAATTTCTTCTAATGATGCAATTTGTTTCATTTTATCAACATTGATAGAATAAGGTTTTGCAACTCTAGAAAAGAAACCAACTTTTGGCATTCTTTTTTGGATTGGCATTTGCCCACCCTCAAAGTGTCTCTTAATTTTATATCCAGATCTAGATTTTTGACCTTTTTGACCTCTAGTAGAAGTCTTACCCATTCCTGAACCTTGACCTCTACCAACTCTTTTAGTATTTTTAGTACTACCTGGTGCTGGTTGTAAATTATTTAATGCCATAAATCTATCCTTTAATTCTAGCTAAAGCTTCAACAGTAGCTTGTACTAAGTTATTTGGATTATTTGAACCTAATGATTTCGCAATAATATCAGTTACTCCTGAAAGCTCAAGAACTGGTCTAGCAGCTCCCCCAGCAATCAGTCCTGTACCTTCAGATGCAGGCTTAAGTAAGATTTTACTTGCGTTATATTTATGTTCAATATCATGAGCAATTGTAGTACCATGAATATTTACTTTAACTAAAGATTTAAATGCGTCATCTAATGCTTTTTTAATAGCATCAGGAACTTCTTTAGCTTTACCAGTTCCAAAACCAATAGTACCTTTTTTGTCACCAACAACAACTAAAGCAGTAAATCTAAATCTTCTACCACCTTTAACTACTTTTGTAACTCTACCAATTTTAACGATTGCTTCTTCAAAGTCTTCTCTATTAACTGCCATCATTAACCCTTATAATTTGATACCGTTATCTCTTAGTGCGTCAGCAAATGCTGCAACAACACCATGATAAAGGTAACCATTTCTATCAA
>CALKDR010000001.1 GCA_938084175.1 uncultured Campylobacterales bacterium | reverse complement strand
TTTTCTTCTAGGTTTCTTATAAAATATCTTTTTCCTATTTTTGTATCACTGTAGTTGAGCATATCCTCATTGTATTTAGCTCCTAACTCTTCTCTGAATTCTATTGCTTCTTTTGAATGTTCAAAGAATAATAGCGTGGCTTCTACATCGTGTTTATTGTATTTGATTAGATTGTCAAAATTGTCTATTTTTATGTCTTCACCTATTTTAAAATCCAAATCCTCAATAGAATCCATACACATATTTACCTCTAAAACTTTTAGACTTACTCTAGTAGCTTTATAGTCAAAATTATGAATTTTCATAAGATCAAGTTGATTAATTTTTATTGAGCTTTTATCTTCTTTGTAAATGATATTGTTTTTGATAAGGGAATCTGCAAAAAGAAAAACTTTATAAACTAATTCTTTTATCTCATAATTTTTTGCATTCTTATAAATAAACTGTAGTACAGCATAATCGAAGTTTAGGTTATTATAACCTACTAATACCTTTTCATTTTTACTTAACCATTTAAGTGTTTTTAAAAACTTTGTTAAGTCATTTACTCTGGAGCTTAATTCAAATACTCTTAACTCTTTGCTTTGAGTATTTTGTATAACACAAGTGAAAATATTGGGAAAGGTTTCTACATCATAAATATAATATTTCATAGGCAGGTATCTAATTCCAAATTAAAATAAATACCGGTTTTCAAGATGTGCTTTAAAATACTTAGGATTTAAACTCTCACCTGTTGCTTTTGTCATTAACTCATCTGTAGAATAAATACTTGCGTTATTCCAGATATTTTCTTTTAACCATGATTTAGTTTCGCTTAAATCGCCATTTTCTATTGATTCATTTACATTAGGATGAATTTTCTTCACAGTATTAAATTGTTGTGCAGCATACATAGCACCTAAGGTATATGATGGGAAATATCCAAATAATCCTTCACTCCAATGCACATCTTGCATACATCCGTCTTTATAGTTACCTTTTGTATTTAATCCTAAAGCTTCTTGCATTTTATCATTCCACATATCTGGAATATCAGAACTTTGGATTTGTCCATTTATCAAAGCACGCTCAATCTCATATCTTAAAATCACATGCGAAGCATAAGTTACTTCATCTGCATCAACTCGAATAAATGAAGGTTCAACTTTTGAATAAATCTTTACTAAATTATCAAGTTTTAGTGCTTCACTCTTTCCAAAAGATTCTATAATATAGGGATGAATAGATTTTAAAAACTCTGAACTTCTTCCCATTTGCATTTCAAAAAACAAACTTTGACTTTCATGTATTCCCATAGATCTAGCTTGTCCAACTGGAAGTGCTAATAAATCTTGTGGTAAGTTTTGCTCATAACAAGCATGACCTGTTTCATGAATTGTTCCCATAAGTGATTGCACAAAATCTTTTTCATCATATCTTGTAGTAAGTCTCACATCTTCAGGAACCCCACCACAAAAAGGATGTGCTGAGATATCAATTCGGCCTTTGTTAAAATCAAAACCTAAATGCTTCATCACTTTTACACCAAGCTCTTTTTGAGCTGAAATGTCAAAAGTTCCTTGAGGTTTTATAAAAGTCTGTGATTTTTGTTTTTCTACTATATTCTGAATAAGCTGCGGTAACCAAGTTTTCACATCTGCAAAAATACTATCAAGTGTTTCACTTTTCATTCCAGGTTCAAATAAATCTAAAAGAGAATCATAGGCACTTAATCCATTTAGTTCAGATCTGATGCTAGCTTCCTCTTTTGATAGTTTTATTACTTCATTTAAACTTGGCTGGAAATCTTTCCAATTATTGTTTTCTCTTTGCTTTATCCAAGTGTGATTACATTTTGAATGAGCTAAACTTTGTGCTTTTACAAGAGAGCTTGGAAGAATAGTATTACTTGTATATGATTTTTGCATTTCACGAAGAGATGCCTTTTGTATTGCATTCAAGTTCTCACCCAAAGCATCATTTAAAAGTAGGGCTATTTCTTTATCAACTGAAGCTTCATGAAGAATCACACCAAACTCAGCCATTGCCTTAGCTCTAGAATCGTTTGAACCACTTGGCATCATACTTTGTTGATCCCAATAAACAATAGACTGCATATGCGATAAGTGGTGTATTCTCTCATATTTTTCAACAAGTTTTTTATAAGCCTTCATTTTTATCCTTAAGTCTAAAATTAAAAGATTTTATCATAAAAAAGTTTTTAATATAGCACAATGTATTTATTCAAAGTATGGATAGGATAAAATTGCGTCTTATAAATAATATTAAAATAAAAGTTTAAAATGAATCTATTTAGTGATTATAAAAATAATGATAATTTACCCTTTCTATTACCTTCTAAAGATGGATATTCTATAAATTGGAATGACAGTTTGAATGGTTTTAATATAAAAGTTCCTAATGGAGAACTTTTTTACGCAGAAGAATTTTTTGATAAAAAAATAAGTGATAGATGTGTTGAATATTTTTTAGAAAACAATAGCATTGATACTAAAATAACGAATTGGAGAGATTTTGATAAAGAGAAATTAAAATCTGTAGAATTTAAAAATATATTATGGCAACATGACAAAATACTTATGTTCGGAAAAGAAATATATGTGCCAAGATATTCAGCATGGTATGGTGATGAAAATAAATCATACACATACTCAGGCATTACTTTTTATGCTAAAAAATGGAACAAAGGTTTATTATATATAAAAGAAAAAATTGAAAAAAAGTTAAATCTTTCTTTTAATAGTGTTTTATTAAATTGGTATAGAGATGGTGAAGACCATATGGGTTGGCATAGTGATGATGAGAAAGAACTTGGGAAAAATCCAACAATAGCTTCTGTAAATTTTGGAGAAGTAAGAGATTTTTTACTAAAATCAAATAAAACTAATGAAAAAATAAGTATACCTTTGAAACATGGAAGTATTTTAATCATGTCTGGGCAATTACAACATAATTGGAAACATTCAATTCCAAAAAGAAAAAAAAGAAACAATATAAGATTTAATTTAACATTTAGAACAATAATAAATTAGAAAATAACTAAACTTATTTTCGTATAATTTTAAGGAAAATATAATGAATCAAAATAATGAAAATAAAAAATTAATAAGCACACTTAATGATTTAGCACAAGAAGCGGACTATTCACTAATAAACAATCTTAATGCTGATCCTGAATCAAAATCAAATGGTATAGATCATGAACCAAGGCAAGTTTTTTCAGGTCATTATGTTCCTGTGAATCCAACACTAATTAAAGAACCTAAATATATTGCACATAGTAAAAACTTTTTTAAAGAATTAGGATTTAGTGATAGTTTAGTTGAAACGAATGATTTTATAAAAATGTTTTCAGGTGATCTTTCAAATGTTCCAAAACCTATTAGTAAAGTTGGATGGGCAAGTGGTTATGCACTTTCTATATTTGGTACAGAATATTATCAACAGTGTCCTTTTAGAACAGGAAATGGATATGGAGATGGAAGAGCTGTTTCTATTCTTGAAGCGGTTTTAAACGGTAAAAGATGGGAAATGCAACTAAAAGGTGGGGGAAGAACTCCATACTGTAGAGGTGCAGATGGAAGAGCTGTTTTAAGATCTAGTGTTCGTGAGTTTTTAGCACAAGAACATATGCATGCACTTGGAGTTCCTACTTCAAGGTCTTTAAGTTTATTTACATCAAAAAGTGAAAAAGTTAACAGACCTTGGTTTTCAGAAGGTTCATATTCAAAAGACCCAGATAGAATGATAAGTGAAGATGTTGCAATTACAACTAGAGTTGCTCCTTCGTTTATTCGTGTTGGTCAAATAGAACTTTTCGCACGTCGTGCACGTAAAAATGAACATGAAAATGCAATGCAAGAGCTTGAAAAAATTGTATTACATTTGATTGATCGAGAGTATAATGATGTAATAGATAAAAATCTAAGTTTAGATGAAAAGGTTATTTTATTAGCAAAAGAGTTTAAAAATAGACTTACTTCTCTTATTTCAAATTGGATTCGTGTTGGATATTGCCAAGGTAACTTTAACAGTGATAATTGTGCAGCAGGTGGATTTACACTTGATTATGGTCCTTTTGGGTTTTGTGATTTATTTGATCCTTATTATCAACCTTGGACAAGTGGTGGGGATCATTTTGCTTTTTATAATCAAACAATTGCAGCTGAACGTAATTTTCATGTATTTTGTACAGCTTTACAAGTTTTATTAATTGGAAATAAAAACAATTTAAAAGAATTAGATGAAATAGAAAGTGATTTTCCAAAATTAATGCAAGAAAAAATGGAAAAAATGTGGGCATGTAAATTAGGACTTGAAACTTTTAATCAAGAATTATTTAATGAACTTGAAATACTTATGATTGAATCTTCTGTTGATTATACAATTTTCTTTAGGGAATTATCACAGTTACCTAATGATATTTCTGCACTTGAAAAAAGCTTTTATAGAGATATTTCTAAAAATAGTGAAATTCAAAAACGTTGGGGGAAATGGTTTGATAATTGGAAAAATAATATTGAATCTTCTGAAGAATTATCATCAAAAATGAAACTTATTAATCCAAAATATACTTTAAGAGAATGGTTTTTAGTTCCTGCTTACAAGCAAGCACAAAAAGAAGATTATTCTTTAATAAAAGATTTACAAGAAGTTATGAATAAACCATATGAAGAACAATCTAAGGATATAGAATTAAAATATTATACTCTTAAACCATTACAGTTCTTTGATTTAGCTGGAGTGTCACATGTAAGTTGTTCATCGTAAGTTTTTTTAGAAAAGTTTAAATTATTTTAAAACTTTTTGGATATACTATATACACTTAAACTAAATAATATGGATATATTTAAAATGACTGTTAAAATTAATTTACCCCACGATAATTCTTATGAAATTTTTATTGATAAACTCAACGAAATGTACTTTGATACAAAAGTTGTAATTGTTACAAACCCAACTGTAAGTGCATTTCACTTAGATTATTTAAAAACTAGGCTAAATGCAAAAGAACTAAGTGTTTGTACTATTCCTGATGGTGAACAGTACAAACATATGGGAACAATTGAATCTATTTTAGAACATTGTTTTACTAAAAGATTGGATAGAAAATCTTTACTTGTTGCTTTTGGTGGTGGAGTTATTGGAGATATGACAGGTTTTGCAGCTTCTGTTTACCAAAGAGGTATTCATTTTGTTCAAATTCCTACTACTCTTTTATCTCAAGTAGATGCCAGTGTTGGTGGGAAAACAGGAATAAACAATAAATTTGGTAAAAACCTAGTTGGTGCATTCCATCAACCAATTGCTGTACATATAGACCCTTCTATGTTAAAAACACTTCCTTCAAGAGAGTTTGGAGCAGGGGTTGCTGAAATTGTTAAAATGGCAGTTACATTTAACAAAGATTTCTTTGAATGGTTAGAACAAAATGATATTAGAGATGAAGAAAATTTAAAAATAGCAATACAAAAATCAGTTGAAACAAAAGCATTTGTTGTTTCTCAAGATGAAAAAGAACACGGTATTCGAGCAGCATTAAACTACGGACATACTTTTGGCCACGTTGTAGAAAATGAAACAAACTATAATACTTACTTACATGGTGAAGCCGTGGGAATTGGTATGATGATGGCAAATACTGTTTCTGTTAAATTAGGTCTTATGAATGAAGATGAAGCACTTAGAGTTAAAAAACTACTTGAAGTTTATAATATCCCAACTACTTATAAAATAAAAAATGTAGAAGATTTTTATGAACATTTTTTCTTAGATAAAAAATCTTTAGATAATAAAATAAAATTTATTTTGGCAAAAAACATTGGTGATTGTTTGATCACTGATGAAGTAAGTAAGGAAGATATTCTTGAAGTATTAAAAGGTTTTTCTTTTGATTAAAAAACTATTATTAGTATTTATATTTTCAATAGCACTTTTTGGTGAAGATACTTTAATTGATACAAAAGCAAAAGCTGAAGTTAAACAAATTGAGCAAGAAATTATAAAAGAAAAATTTGATGAAGAGCAAAGAGAATTAAAAGAGAAAAAAGAAAAAGAACTAGAAGAAAAGAAATCAAAAGAAATTAATATGCAAAACCTTGCAACAATTAACGTTCTTCTAGGAAAAATTAAAAAAATGGAAGCAGAGTTAAAAGATAATATTCTTTTAAAAAGATATTCTAATTATGTTTCTTATAGAAAAACTTCTACTGAACTATCAAGTTTAAAGAAAAGTTTAGAAAAAAAGAAAAATGCAGATGAAGAACAAATTTATCAACTACATAATAAAATTAGAGTTAAAGAAAATGAATTAGAATTAATCAAAGAGTATAGAGGTTCACCTATTGGTGGATTTATTAATCCTCCTGAGATTGAAAAGTATGCTAATATCACAAATCCTTTTGGTATCATAAATGCACTTTCTCAAATCAAAAAACTTGAAGATAATAAAAATAGATTTAAGACTTTAGAAAATGATATTAGTGATTTAACTGTTAAATTAGCTGAAGAACTTTTTGTATATTTAGAACTTTTTAATTTAGAACAAAAAAATGATTATAAAGATGAAATCACTTTTTTAGATAAACAGAAAAAAGATTTTAATATGGTTTTAGAAATTGTATCAACAACAGAAGAAGTTTATACAAGAAAAATCGAACAAGTAATTTTAGAAATTAAAAATCAAATATCGCAGCAAATTCAAAAAATTCTTTTAATATTTATTATTATTGTAATTTTAGCATTTTTAGCATTTTTATTAAAACTTGCACTTAAAAAATATTTCTCTCAAAATGAGAGTTATTATATGATAAATAAAATCATTAATTTTTCAGTTGTTTTTTTAATTGTTATGATTTTAATGTTTTCTTATATAGATAATGTTTCTTATCTTGTTACAATCCTTGGATTCGCATCTGCAGGTATTGCTATTGCTTTAAAAGATTGGTTTATGTCTATTTTTGGTTGGATGGTAATAGTTACATCTGGTTCAATTCAAGTAGGAGATAGAATAAAAGTTAATAGAAACAATGTTCAAGCCGTTGGAGATGTTTTAGATATTTCTTTATTTAAAATTACAATTAGAGAAGATATCACTTATACATCGTATACAGTAAATAGAAGAACAGGACGTATTTTCTTTATTCCAAATAACTATATTTTTTCTGAGATGATTGCAAACTATACACATTCAGGTCTTAGAACAGTTTGGGATGGAATTGATATTACAATTACTTTTGATTCAAATCATAAAAAAGCACAAAAAATTTCTAGAGATATTTTAAAGCACTATTCAAAAGGTTATACAGACATAACTAGAAAACAATTAAGTAAAATGAGAAGTAAATACCAACTTCGTGCAACTGGTGTTGAACCACGTGTATTTACTTTTGTAGAGCCTTATGGAATTGTAATTTCAGGTTGGTATCTTACAAATTCTTATGCAGCACTACAGTTAAGAAGTACAATGAGTCCAGAGATATTAAATGCATTTATGGCAGAAGATGATATTCATATTGCATATCCTACTCAACAAATTAATATGAATAATACAGATAATCATTACGGTCCCTCTCGTGAAAAGAGAGCTAAACCAGAAGAACTAGAAGATATAGAAGGTTAAAAGAATATATGAATTTTACAAAAGATAAGCAAAAAGTATATTTTAAAACATTTGGATGTAGAACAAATGTATTTGATACACAAGTTATGATGAGTAATTTAAAAGATTTTGATGTTACTCAAGTAGAAAAAGATGCAGATGTTGTAGTTATAAACTCATGTACTGTTACAAATGGTGCTGACAGTACTGCACGTGGTTATATAAATGGTCTTAAAAAGCTTCCAAAAGATCCTAGAGTTGTATTTACAGGTTGTGGTGTTTGGACTAAGGGTGAGAGTTTATTTAAAGAAGAAAAAGTTGATGCTTTATTTGGACATTCAGAAAAAGAGAAAATCAATGAGCTTTTAAAACAAGAAGAAAGATTTTTTCAAGCAGGTGATTTAGAACATCTTGACAGTACAATTGTTGAAGAGTTTGTTGGTAAAAGTAGGGCATTCATTAAAGTGCAGGAAGGTTGTGATTTTAGATGTTCGTATTGTATTATTCCTCATGTAAGAGGAGATGCAAGGTCTTATAGTGAAGATAAAATACTTGAACAAGTTGAAACTTTAGCTTCTAATGGTTTTGGAGAGTTTATTTTAACAGGAACAAATGTAGGTTCTTATGGTAAAAAACAACACACTTCACTTGCAAAACTTTTAAAGAAAATGTCACAAATAAAAGGTGTTAGAAGAATTCGAATGGGAAGTATTGAACCTATTCAAATTGATGATGAGTTTAAAGAACTTGTAAATGAACCTTTCATGGCAAAACATCTTCATATTGCATTACAACACACTTCAAAAGATATGTTAAAACTAATGAACAGAAGAAATAAAGTTCTTTCAGATTTAGAACTTTTTGAGTTTTTAAGCGATAATGGTTATGCTTTGGGTACTGATTTTATTGTAGGACATCCAGGAGAAACTGAAGATTTATGGAAAGAAGCTATGATTAATCTTCATAAGTTCCCATTAACGCATGTTCATGCTTTTACATATTCTAAAAGAGATGGAACACCAAGTGCACTCATGAAACCTGAAATTAGAGGTGATATTGCAAAGTTAAGATATAACGAATTAACAAAAATTATCGAAGAAAAAAACTTAAACTTTAGAAAGAAAAATAATAAAACTTTAGAAGTATTAATAGAACAAGAAAAAAATGGAAAATACATAGGTTTAGATCAACACTTTAATCAAATAGAAGTTGAATCATCTGTTGATTTAGTAGGAGATTGGATATTTATTGATAATTATGAAGTAAAGGCTAAAAATAATGTCGCAAAATTCAGATAACAAGATATTAGATAAAAACTTTAAACTTATGGCAATTTCTGCCATGGTTTTATTAATTCTGTTTGTATATACACTTTATAAAGGTGGTTCACATATTCAAGGTGGTTCATATTATTTAGGAATAGGATTCTTATTTATTTTACTCTTTGCAGCTTTATTAATAAAATTAAAACAAGACAAATTAAAAAAATATTTTAATAAAAATCAAAAAAATCAATCTTTTAGCTCACAACTAGAGCAATCAAAAGCTAATGCTTCAAATGAAGATTTAAATACAAATATTCATGCAGTAAACTCAAATATTACTTTTAAAGATGTTGCAGGAATAAAAGAAATCAAAGAAGAATTAGAAGAAGTAGTTGATTTTTTAAATGAACCACAAAAGTATTTAAAACATGGCGTTAAACTACCAAAAGGTGTAATTTTAGTTGGACCTCCTGGTGTTGGAAAAACTTTAATCGCACGAGCAGTTGCAGGTGAGGCTGATGTTCCTTTCTTTTATCAAAGTGGTGCTTCTTTTGTACAAATTTATGTAGGAATGGGTGCTAAAAAAGTTCGTGAATTATTTGCTAAAGCAAAGCAAAATGCTCCAGCAATTGTATTTATTGATGAAATTGATGCAGTTGGTAAAAAAAGAAGTGGGACTTCAAATGATGAGAGAGAATCAACTCTAAATGAGTTATTAACTCAAATGGATGGGTTTGAAGGTGATAGTGGTGTTATTGTAATTGCAGCAACTAATAAAGTTGAAGTATTAGATGAAGCACTTTTAAGAGCAGGACGTTTTGATAGACGAGTTCATGTAGGACTTCCAAATATTGAAGATAGGAAAAAGATTTTAGAATTATATTTAGATGGCAAAAATTATGAAATAAATATAGATCAGTTATCTATTGATACAACAGGATTTAGTTCAGCAGCCTTAGCAACACTAATTAATGAAGCTTTATTGAATATGATAAAAAGAAAATCAAAAATACTAGATAGTGATGATATTGAAATAGCAAAGAATAAGCTTCAATTTGGAAAAAAACAAATTAAAATTTTAGATGAAAAACAAAAAGAAATTTTGTCTATCTATCAAGCATCTAAAGCATTTATTTCAAAAAATAAAGTAGCTTTATTTGATGAAAGTGTGGAAAAAATTAATGCTACTTATCCTTCATATCATGAACTATGTGAAAATATCAAAAGAGATTTAGCAGGTTTTATAGGTGTAGAAGTTATTAAAAAAGAAAAATATGCAATAAACCATAAAGATTTAGAAAATGCAGAAAAAATTGCAGATGAAATTGTAAACAAATATAAAATGTCAAACTCTATTGATGAGTTATTAAACAATATTAAAAATGATTTAAGAGCAGAGCTATCTCATAATTCCGATGAAATAAATAGATTAAAAGAAATAATGCTTAAAAATGAGGTAATTACATTAAATGATATTTAAAAACTTTTATTCAGGTTTTTGCTTGGAAAATGAAGGAGAACTTTTTTCACAATATATTATTAAAAATGATTTTACATTAGCAGGTTTTTCATATGGAGCAATTAAAGCTTTTGAAGAAGCTTTAAACACAAAAAGAAGAGTTGATAAACTACAACTGTTTTCTCCCGCTTTTTTTCAAACAAAAGATAAAAAGTTTAGAAGAATGCAATTAATGTTTTTTAAGAAAGATGCTAATTCATATTGTAATAATTTCTTAGAGAATATAATAAATCCAAGTAAAGTAAATTGTAATAAGTTCTTTAAATTAGGAACTTATAATCAATTAGATGAATTAATGAATTATGAATGGAAAGAAGAAGAGCTTGAATTATTAGTACAAAAAGGCACTAAAATTGAGGTTTTTTTAGGTTCAGAAGATAAAATAATAGAAGCCCAAAAAGCAAAAGACTTTTTTACAAAATATGCAAGTGTATATTATATAAAAAATGTAGGACATACTTTAAACAATTAAATAAATATGAAGGAATTATAATGAATGAAAAAAAAGCAAAAATTGGAATAATAACTGCAAGTGATAGAGCAAGTAAAGGAATATACGAAGATTTATCAGGACGTGCAATAATAGATACTATGAATGATTATTTAACATCACCTTGGGAAGAAGTTTACAGATGTATTGAAGATGACCAAAAAACAATTGAAGATACTATGAAAGATTTAATTGATAATGAAGGGTGTTGTTTAGTTGTAACTACAGGAGGAACAGGTCCTTCTGCACGTGATGTTACGCCAGAAGCAACTGAAGCTGTATGTGATAGAATGATGCCAGGTTTTGGTGAATTAATGCGAGCTGAGTCTTTAAAATTTGTACCAACTGCTATTTTATCTCGTCAAACAGCAGGTTTAAGAGGAAGTTCTTTAATAGTAAATCTTCCAGGTAAACCTAAATCAATTAGAGAGTGTTTAGATGCAGTTTTCCCTGCAATTCCATATTGTATTGATTTAATGGAAGGTCCATTTTTAGTTTGTAATGAAGAAGTTATTAAACCTTTTAGACCAAAGGCAAAATAAGTTTACATGGAAGAATTATTAAAAAAACTAGACCTAAATGATTATATAAAATCATTTTCAAACTTTTATGCAAGAGAAAAGTCAATCGTATTAGAAGGTGATATCAATCTTCATCATAAACTAATAAACGAGTTAGGAAGATTTGATTTTAAATCACCAGATAAAGTAGATAATTTAGATAATGCTTTGATGCATATTCAAAAGCAGGGTGTTTTAAAAGTTGATGATATTATTGAGTTTACAAAGATAATTAAATACTTTAACTATTTAAAAAGATTTAGCTTTGATGGAAAACTTCAAGAATGGATTGATAAAATTATTGTGCCAAATGATATTACAAATATTTGTGATTATTTTGATGATAGATCAAAATTAAAAGATGGAGTAAATGAACAATTTGATGGAATCAAATATGCAATTTCATCAAATAAAGAAGAGATAAAACAAAGTTTATACAAAACTATTAACAACCAAAAAGTAAGATCTTATCTTGTAGATTCTCAAGTTCATTATATTAATGGAGAAGAATCATTACTTGTTCGTGGAGGCTTTAATCATGTTCTAAAAGCTCAAGTAATAAATAGATCGAACTCTGGATTCTTCTATGTATTACCTCATAGTGTAAGCTCTCTTAAGCAAAAGCAAAATGATTTATTAAATAAGCAAGAAGAAATTCTTTTAAAAATTTGTAAGCAAATATCTTCATTATTTGAAAAAAACTTGATGTTTTTAAAGTTTATAAATAAAGAGTTTGATAGATTTGATCACTACCAATCAAGACTATTTTTTTCAAAAGTAAATGATAAAAACTTTATAATTCCTTCAAAGAAGAATATAAATAAGTTAGTTGATTTTTCTCATCCTGCACTTCACGATCCAAAACCTATTAGCATTGATTTTTCAAAATCTGTTGTAATGATTACAGGAGTAAATGCAGGGGGTAAAACAATGATGTTAAAATCAATTTTATCTGCTGTTTTACTTTCAAAATATTTAATTCCTTATAATGCACATAAAGATACAACAATAGGAAATTTTAAATCAATAAATGCAGTTTTAGATGATCCTCAAAGTGTAAAAAATGATATCTCAACATTTGCAGGAAGAATGCAAGAATTCTCAAAATTATTCACAAGTAGAAATGCAATAGTAGGAGTTGATGAAATTGAATTAGGTACAGATTCAGATGAAGCAGCATCACTTTTTAAAGTAATAATTGAAGAGTTAATATCAAAAGATATTAAAATTATTATTACAACTCACCATAAAAGATTAGCTGCTCTTATGGCTTCAAATGACCAAGTTGAATTAATAGCTGCACTTTATGATGAAGAAAACAGAAAACCTACTTATGAATTTTTACAAGGAACTATTGGTAGGTCTTATGCTTTTGAAACAGCTTCAAGATATGGAATTCCAAATAATGTTGTTAAAAAAGCAAAAGAAGTTTATGGTGATGATAAAGATAAATTAAATGAATTAATTGAGAGAAGTTCTGACTTAGAAAAAGAGTATAAATTAAAGATTGAAAAATTAAATGATGAAATTTCTAAAATGGAAAAATTAACAAGAAGCTTAAGTGAACAAAAAGAGAATCTTGACGAGCATATATATTCAGAAAAGTCAAAACTACATAAAGAGTATAAAGATGCAAGAGACGAGGCTAAAAAAGCTATAAAAGCTAAGTTAGTTGGAGAATCGCATCAACATTTAAATATTGCTCACAAAAAAGCTAGTGAAATTAAAACTACAAAAGTTCAAGATGTAGTTTCTCTAAAAATAGGTGATAGAGTAAAATATCGAAGTACAAAAGGTGTATTAGTATCTATTAAAGGTACAAAAGCATTTATTGAAAATGATATGGGAATGAAAGTGCAGGTTAAACTTTCAGACTTACAAAAATCTGGAAATCCACCTAAATTAAAAAAGAAAGCTATTAAAGCTACTGTAACAATTGAAAAACCAAAATCAGGACATATAAAACTTGATTTACATGGACAAAGAAGTGATGAAGCGATTATTAATCTTGATAAGTTTTTATCAGACTCTTTAATAGCAGGTTTTGATGAAGTTTTAGTTTATCATGGAATAGGAACTGGAAAATTAGCATATGCTGTTAAACAGTTCTTAGACTCACATCCAAGTGTAACAAGTTATTCAGATGCTCACGCAGGACAAGGTGGCTTTGGAGCAAAAGTAATAAAGCTATAGCTTTATTACTTTTATTTTTTTAATGATTTTATAAAGTTTTCCATTGTTTCATTTGCAGCTTCATTAGGAGCTTCAAGATAGTTAATTACATATGAATCTTCTAATTCACAAACACCAATACTTCTAGGCCTAACAGCTAATACTTCGGGAGTTGGCAACTCTTTTCCAAAACAAAATATTATATTTTTAGCAGCTTTTATTGCTGGATTTACTTCACCCATTTCTAGTGAAGAAGTATGTGCATATTGATCAAAAATTGCAATAAATGCAATAATAGGATGTGCATCTATTTTTATTTGTAATGCGTTTATAATTTCATCAACACTATTAAACTTTAACTCATCTTTTTTAAACTCAATTTCGAAAATAGAGTATTTGTCTTTAAACATTTTTTGTTTCATTTTATTCCTTTATTTAATTGAAATGAATGATTTAATTACACAATCCATTCTTTCTTGTATATCTTTTCCATCTATATTCATATAGTCAGTTTGTATTTTATAAACAACATTTCCATCAAGTTTAAATTCAAACATCAAATATCCTGCATAAAGTTTAGATTTAGGACCTTTTTTCCCTAAATCATCTTTATCATTTTCATATATATAATAATCTATTAAAAGTTTTTTATCACTATTAATATCTGATTTTATATATTTACTTAATGTTTGATTTAACATGTCATTAGCTTGTTTTTCATTCAAAATATTTATTAGATGACTTTTCATAAATTTTGAATATTCTATTTTTGATTTAATTGTGAAGTTATTTGTTTCAATTAAATTATTCGTTTCCCAAATAGGATGCTCAAAATCTATTTTCTCAAAAGTTGTTGTTATTTCTTGACAAGCTAATCTCTTTTTTTGTGGATCAAGTTTATTCACTTCTTCAAATACTGCAAATATTATAAATGTAACAAGCCCTAATAAAAAGATTGGTAGAATTTTATTCATAAGTAAACCTTATTAAAGTATTATAGTAAATACTAATTACTAATATAATAGCTAATAATATATTATAAGTCAATAAAATTTATTTTTATAAGTTTAGATTATAATAATAGTAAAGAAATTTTTCTTTACTATATTACTTTGATATTTTTAAATCAATGTTTGAAGTTTTATCTGAAGAAGTTTTAATCTTAATTTTATTAGATAGTCTTATTTGTTTCGATGGTATTTTCTTTTCTTCTAATAAGTATTTTTTAATGTTTGCTACTCTATTCAAAGCAAGTTTTGAAAGTTCAGATTTTTTCACCTCTTGTTCTGAAATAATAAACGTTTCTAATTCTTTCTTATAAGCTTTTAAATCATTAGGATATTTCTTTTTTAAAGTTTTAAGTTCCTTGTCATAGTCTTCATATAAATCTTCAAGTAAATCAAGATAATCTTCTTCATAATCTTTTTTTTGCTTATTTGGTAATTCATTTGTAACAAGCTTATTAAACTTTTTTCTTTTTAAGGCTTCTTTGTCCTTGTTTTTTTCATACGAAGGATCGAACTCTAGTACAAGATTTGGACGTTTTAAAAGTATTTCAGAGACCTTATCAAGTGTTTCTTTTTGAATTGGTGTAATATCCTCTTCAGAGTAAAGAAAGTTTACACTATTAATTTCATCAGCTTCAAATCCGAAAATAGAACCAAGAAGTGAAAATGGTGCAGTAATTGCTTTTGTAATTAGATTAACAAATGATTTCCAAACAATTGGTGCAATAGAAAACTGAGGGTCGTCCATATTACCACTTACAGGAATACTTAAATCAATTACTCCATTTCTATCTTCAAGTAGTGCAATTGCAAGTTCAAGTGGCAATGAAACAGCATCTTTACTTTCTACTTTTTTACCAAGTTTTAATTTTGTAATTATAATGTTGTTTTTTGCATCAAGGTTTGATTTATCAATATTATATTTTAAGTCTAAATCTAATTTACCATTTGCAAGTTCTTTCCCTATAAATTTACTTGTATAAGGAGTAAAGTTTTGCATAGATATATTTTTAAAAATCATATTAATATCTGTTAGAATTTTTAAACTTTTTGGATTTACAATACCTGTAATTTGTGTTGTTCCATATTTATCAACTACTCCATCAACTTTTAGTTTTGATGTTGATGATACAATTGTGTTAAGCCTAGAAACCTTTCCACTTAAAGCACTTATTGTTGTTTTAAAAGGAAGTGGTAAATTCTTATCTTCAAAAGATAAAGTAGCATTTTTTATAATTATTGGACCAATGTTTAGTTTAGCATCAGACTCTTTTGTCTTTTTGTTTTTTGCTTTTTCTATCTCTTTTTTACTTGCATTTTTTGAAATATTTTTTTCTAAAATTATAGAAATATTAGGTTTAGAAATATCTGTTTTTAAAACTTTCAGACCACTTTTATTATTTGAAATACCACTAACACTTATATCAATATTTTTTGCAATTATATTAGTTTTGTCTTTTTTATTTATCACTGTTACACTTGGGTCATAAACTCTAATAGAAGATAAACTTAAATTGTTCTTGCTTTGTCTAAATCTATTAATATTAACTTCTGCATTTGAAGAGTAAATATTTAATTCATTTTTTCTATCTTCTATCTTTAATTTACCTTTTTTAATTTTTGCAGTTTTTATTGAAATATTATTATTGTTTAATAAAAAAGAATTAATATTTGCATCGATTTTACTAACATCTAACTTTAAATTATTTGTAATATCTTCAATATTTAGTTTTGGATTAATTAAAGAAGCACTTTCAAGCGATATTTTTGAACCATTGATATCTAAATTATTTGCAGTTAATATTGTATCTTTTGTTTGAATATTTAGTTTATTTTTTAAATCTTTAAACAGAATATTGGGTGTATTTAACTTTGTTTGTGCAATATAAATATCTGAACCTTTAACATTTATCTTTGAAACACTTGTGTTAAACTTTTTTGTTTCTACAATCATATTAGTAAGTTTATTAGAAAATATAAAATCAGAATTTATTTGCTTTATATTTGATAGAGATATTTTCCATGGTTTAAAAGCTGTTTTTTCTTCATTACTTTTCTTTTCTTCTTTCTTTTTTACTTTCTTTTTTACTTTCTTTTTTACTTTCTTTTTTACTTTTTTAGACTCTTTTGTAGCTTTAAATAAATTAGCTAAATTTGCACCATTTTTATCTACTATTAGCTTTGTTTTTAGTGCTTTAATTTCAATATCATTTGCTTTAATGTCTTGTTTTATTAAATCAAACTTTAAATTTCCTATAAGTACTTGCTCAAGTTTAATTACATCAGTTTTATTCTGTTTAAGATTAATATTTGAAAATTTTAATTTTGTTGTATTAATCTTTAAATCAAAATCATCTTTTGTATTAATATAATAATCTAAGTCTAAATCAAATCTAGCTTCTTTATTTATATCAAAGTTTAATATCTCTTTTTGATGATTAAGAATCTCTTTTAATCTTAAATCAATAATTTTAGCTTTTCCATACATTTTAAAAGGCGAAATGTTAAATGCACCTCTAAGATCTAATTTTGTGTGTTCATTAATATTTAATTCCAAATGATTTGAGGCTAAGCTATTGTTATGAGTTCCTACATCATATAAAGTATAATTCACATCTTTAATAAAAAGCTTATAGGGCCCGTTTATTGTTATTTTGTTATAATTTATATTTAAATTTTCTATTTTAATTTTTGATATTAAAAATTTTATATCAGATGATGTTTCGTCTTTTTTTGGTTTTTCTTCTATCTTTTCTTTTTTTTCTTTTAATATTTTTGAAAGATTTATACTTCCATCAAGATTTTCTACTACATTTACAAGTGTGTCTTTTAGTAAAATTTCATCTAAACTTATATGTAATTCTAGTATTGAACGTAATAATGCTATGTTTAATTTAAATTGGGAAAAGTATATACTTTGATTACCATTTTTATCATTTAAAGCTAGTTTATGTATCTTAGCTTCAAGAGTAAAGGGATTAAATTCTACTTTTTCTATGCTTGTTTTTAAAGTTAGATTTTCATTTAGATTTTTGACAAGTTGATCTTTAAGAACAATTGGTATTAATTTAAAACTAATAGTTATATATATAGCCAGAAAAAAACACAAGTAATAAAAACTTTTTTCTATTTTTCCCATTTTAAACCTTTAATTTTTATGCTAGATTATAACAAATATAATATCAATTTTGATACAATCACATATTAAAAAGGATACAGATGACTATTATAGAATTATTTCAAAAATTATTAAGATTTAAATCAGTAACTCCACATGATGATGGTGGTTTTGATTTTATAGAAGAATACTTAGGCAATGAATGGACTTGTATAAATATAGATAAAGAAGATACTAAAAATAGATTTTATTATAAAAAATTCAATGAAAATGCTCAACATTTATGTTTTGCAGGACATATAGATGTAGTTCCTCCAGGTGAAGGTTGGAGTGTTGATCCCTTTGCAGCTGATGTTATTGATGGAGTTATAACTGCACGTGGAACACAAGATATGAAAAGTGGAGTTGCTGCTTATTTATATGCTTGTAAACACGCAAAAGATTTTGATGGAACACTTAGTATTTTAATGACTTCAGATGAAGAAG
Organism: uncultured Campylobacterales bacterium; assembly: GCA_938084175.1. Classification (GTDB taxonomy): domain Bacteria; phylum Campylobacterota; class Campylobacteria; order Campylobacterales; family Arcobacteraceae; genus Poseidonibacter. Next base: position 89,939 of record CALKDR010000001.1, on the reverse strand, counting down.
GTGAGGGTACTTATGGAACTATTAAAGCTTTAGAATATTTAAAAGAGATTGATTTTATTCCTCAATATGCAGTTGTAGCAGAACCTACTTGTGAGCAGGTATTTGGTGATGCAATTAAAGTAGGACGACGTGGAAGTATTAATGGATATTTAACTATTCAAGGAAGACAAGGCCATGCCGCTTATCCTGAAAAAGGAATCAATCCAATACATCAAATGGCTCCATTATTAAATGAAATTGCAGGGCATGATTTAGATAATGGCGATGAATATTTTGCACCTTCAAAAATGGTTTTAACAGACATAAGATCTGGAATGCAAGTTACAAATGTAACTCCAAATAAATTAGACTTAATGTTTAATGTAAGAAATTCTACAAATACAAAAAAAGAAGATGTTGAAGCATATATTGAAAAAATATTTGGTCATTTAGATTATTCATTAAGAACAACACAAGGCTCATATCCTTTTGTTACAAATAAAGAGTCAAAAGTTGTACTTGCTATGGAAAATTCGATCAAAGATGTTTTAGGTATTACAACAAAACATAGTACGGCAGGAGGAACATCTGATGCTAGATATTTTGGAGCCTTTGGAATTGAAGCAATTGAGTTTGGTGTAATAAATGACACAATTCATAGTATTGGTGAGAGAACAAGTGTTAAAGAAGTTGAAGGTTTATGTGACGTTTATATAAACTTGATTAAAAAATTCTAGTTATTGTTTAAAAAAGGATAAAAATGTATTTTATTAAATATATATTTATAAATATTTCCATTATTACAGCTTTAAGCCTTGGTGCATTTGCAGATAATCAAAGAGAAAAAGTTACTTCATTAATGAAAGAAAATGGGTACTTATTAATGATTCGTCATGCAAAAGCTCCTGGATTTGGAGATCCTAGTAACATTAAAATTGGTGATTGTTCTACACAAAGAAATTTAAATAATGAAGGAAGACTTCAAGCTTCTAAAATAGGCGAGGTCTTAAAGCAAAATAATATCCAAGCTTCAGCTATTTTTTCAAGTCAATGGTGTCGTTGTTTAGAGACTGCAAAACTTCTTGATATGGGAGAGGTAAAAGAATTACCTTCTTTGAACTCTTTTTATGAAAAAACTCAAAATAAAGAAAGACATTTAAAAGCTTTAAAATCTTTTATAAATTCACAAGGTACAAATAAAAAACTAATAATAATGGTAACACATCAAGTAACAATATCAGCAATTTCAGGACAATATGTATCTTCAGGTGATGGAGTTTTATTAAAATTAAATGATACAAAACCTTATGAATTTGTAGCTTTAGTTGGTAATAGATGAGAAAAATATTTAGTTTTGGACAAACAGTTGAGGAATACTCTTTTAAAGTTATAAATGAGAATGAGGCAAGAGCTAGTGCTGGAATTATGTTTTTATTGGGAATTGTTAGTTTATTTTCAGTTTTTTTAACAAAAAGTCTATTTTGGGCAGAATTATTTTCTATTACATTTATTATAGAGTTTATTATTAGAGTATTTGTAAATCCTAAATATGCACCTTATATGTTGTTAGGTTCGATAATTGTTTCTAATCAAAAAGCTTTATGGGTTGAAGCAAAACCAAAAAAATTTGCTTGGACACTTGGAGTAATTTTAGGTTTGATAATGGCTTTTTTCATAGTTTTTGACTTTATGTCACCTTTGCGTTTACTTATTTGTGTAATTTGTTTAGTTTTACTTTTTTTAGAGTCTTCTTTTGGAATATGCCTTGGTTGTATTTTATATAGTAAATTAAATATCAAGTTAAACAAATGTCCAGGTGATGTATGTGAAGTACAAGAAAAAAATGATAATAAAACAAAATTTTTACTAATATTTTGTTTTATAGCTTTATTTTCATTATTTTACTATTTGTTAAATACTTACAAATATAATATGACCTCTTCAACACTCACACAAAAACCAATTCAAATACAAAAAGATGATTGTAAAGCTCCACAATGGGCTATTGATATGGGACATGAACAGATGTGGAAAGCTCACAATTGTAAGTAAGGAAAAACAATGTCTAAGATGATATATGGAACTGCATGGAAAAAAGAAAATACTACACGATTAGTTGAAGAAGCTTTATTATCAGGTTTTAAAGCGATTGATACAGCTTGTCAGCCAAAGCATTATCGTGAGGATTTAGTTGGTCTTGGCTTAGAAAATGTTTTTAACAAAGGCATCAAAAGAAATGAGATATTTATTCAAACAAAGTTCACTCCAATATCTGGACAAGATATAAATAATATGCCTTACTTTTCAAGTGATGATATTCTAACTCAAGTAGAAAAATCATTTATCAAATCAAAAGAAAACCTAAAAGTTGATTTTATTGATTCTTATTTAATTCATTCTCCTTTTGAGCCTATAAGTGATCTTGTAAAAGTATATAAAACTATGGAAGAGTTTGTACAAAACAAAGAAGTAGGTCAAGTTGGTATTTCTAATTGTTATGATTTAAAATTGCTAATATATTTATATGATATTGCAAAAATTAAACCAAAAGTTCTACAAAATAGATTTTATACTGATTCTAACTATGATAAAAAGCTAAGAGAATTTTGTAAGCAAAAAGATATAACATATCAAAGTTTTTGGTCTTTGACTGCAAATCCTCATATTTTAGCTTCAAAAGAAGTTGATATTTTATCAAAGAAATATAAAAAAACTAAAGAACAAATATTTTACAAATTTTTAAATCAAATAGATATTACTGTTCTAAATGGAACTACATCAAAAAAACATATGATAGAAGATTTGGATTTAGCTCATTTCTCTTTAGAAGATAAAGAAATACTTCTACTTACTAATCTTTTATAATTAATAAGATTAGTATTACCAAGTCCTAACAAGATTTTGGATATCATGCGAATATATAAATAAAAGGAAAAAAATGGAACAACTACCAAATTGCCCAAAATGTAATAGTGAATATACTTATGAAGATGGTTCTTTACTAATTTGTCCAGAATGTGCACATGAGTGGTCAGCTGACCAACAATCAGAAGAAGAAGTAGAATTTACAGTAAAAGATTCAAATGGGGAAACTTTAAGAAGTGGTGATGATGTTACTATTATAAAAGATTTAAAAGTAAAAGGTAGTTCTTCTGTGGTTAAAGTTGGTACTAAAATAAAAAACATTAGATTAGTAGAGAGTGCAATTGATCATAATATTGATTGTAAAATACCTGGTGTTGGTGCTATTAAAATCACTCCAAAATTTGTAAAGAAGTCATAATATGAAAACTAAAAGAATAAAAAATTTAATGATTAGTGGAGCTACAATTACTACTAATAATAAAAACGAAGCTAGTGAAGAAACAGCAAAGATTCAAACTGTTTGGGATAATTATGTAGAAGACAATGTATACAGTGCAACACATGATAAAGCAAACAATAAATCTATGTATGGAGTTTATTCAAATTATACAAGAGATTTAAATGGTGATTTTGATGTAACTGTTGGTGTTGAAGTTACAAAAGCTAAAAATGCAATCGTAATTAAAGATGAAAAATATTTAATTTTCAAAAAAGAAGGTGAATTACCACAAGTTGTAGTTGATACTTGGGCTGAAATCTGGGATTATTTTGAAAATAACACTGAATTTAAAAGAGCATATACAATCGATTTTGAACACTACACAAAAGAAGATGAAATAGAAATTTATATTTCTATAGAAAAATAAAAAACTAAATTCAAACAGTTGGACTATTAGCTTGCAATAGTAAGCTTTAGTTTAATATATTCTAATATATTTAAAACTCTTTAGGTATTAATGAACTTGGAATTTTAATTCCTTTTTTTTTATAGAATTTCAAAGCTCCTGGATGTAGTGGCATTGGCAATCCTACAATGGCTTTTTGCAAAGACATCACTTTTGTTGCTTAAGGTAAATTCTCATATATTAATAAAATCTTTTTTTACTGTAAAATTTTCAACATTTTGCCATAACATAGAAATTAATCTAAGATTTTTCTTTGCTTTATTCTCATATGTAGCTTTTCCTTGCCAAGTCATAGAAGAGAATAGACCTTGTAATAGTGCAGAATTTACTTCATCTTTTTTCTAGAATATCTATATTTTTAGCAGAAACAGCAGATGTAATAGCTGAAAAGATAAGTCTGTTTTTTTAGATAATTGCAAAGATGTAATAGTTGCAATTCCAGCTCCAACTGGATAAAAAGTTCCACCTGAATTTGCTGTTGCTATTAAATATTTTGATTAACTTTATTAGCACTTAGATTAGTTAAAAGTAAGGCAATTATAAATATTTTATTCAATTTGATTGCTTTTAATATTTAAATTATTATTAGCACAGGCTGTAAAAAGTATTGAAATTAATAAGATAAAAGATATCTTGATTATATTCATTGTTTATCCTTGTATATAATTTAATATATCTGAATATTATAAATGAAAGTAAATGATTAATTATTTTAAGATTATTTTGTAGAAGTAGCGTTTTATATACTGCTATTTAGCAGTATATAAAGTTTTTGCGAGAATAAAAATTTAAATTTTTATTGTAAATTTACACCATATTTTTGAAGCATATTAGGCCAAGAAACTTTGTTACCTTTTTTATCAAATACTGCTGGTGTTCCTTGAACTCCTAGGTTTTGAGCTATTGACATTTGTTCAGCTAATTTAGCTTCTAATTTAGCTAACTCTTCTTTTGAATACTTTCTATTTTTATAAGCTTCATCATTTAAATCTAAACTTAGCATAGTCTTTGATTTATCTTCTGTAGTTTTTTTACTCATTATATATATAGACATATCTTTTGCATTTTTATGAAACTCTAAAGGATAATAGAAAACTCTAATCTTTACATTTTTCTCTATTTGAGGAAAATATGATTCAAACTTTTTACAATAAGGACACTCAGGGTCTGTAAATAAGAAGTACTCATCTGAACCACTTCCATAAGTAAATGCTTCTTTACCTCTAACTCCTGTTAAATCAGCAGGAATTGTTACCTTTGCTCCAGAAGCTGTATCAATAACTTCACCTGTGATTAAACTTTTTTTATCTTTTGTTAAAAATACTTCGTCATTATTACCTTGAACTTTAATTTTTAAAGCGTATAGGTTTCCCATATCATAAGCTTTTGTAATATTTATTTGAGCTCTTTTAAATAGTTCAAGGTTTTCTATTTGTTTTATTTCATTTGTAGATAATTCTGTAGCTGCATTCAAGCTTGTTGTAATTGCTGCTACAAGTAATAATTTTTTTGTCATTTGTATCATAAATCTTCCTATATTAATTTTATAAAGCATATTACTATTTTAGTGTTAACAAATAGTTAAGAGCAAAGTTATTTGTAACATTTACATTATTAGTTTGAAAATAACACCTGTTGTAATAAATGAAATCAAAATTCCATAACCTACAATTGCTACACTTAATCTTGGAGCTAGTCCTGCCATTGAAGCCATTGCTCCTGCTGTAATCATTGGAGCCATTCCTGCTTCAAATATTGATACTTGACCTGCAAGGTTATTCCATCCAAATAAAATAACAGTTAAATATGCGATTATTGGGGCAATTATTAGTTTTATTAAAAGTGCAATACTTAGAGGTTTAATATCATCACGTGGTAACTTAAACTGTAATTGTAAACCAACAGCTACAAGTGCTACGGGAATTAAAGTATTTGCAAATGTCGTAAGAATATTTGTAATAATTAGAGGAAATGTTTGACCTAGAAAAAGTAGGGCAAATAATAAAGCTAAAAAAGATGGAAAAGTGATAATCTTTATTACAATTAACTTAAAACTCAAGTTTGAATTAGATGAATAATAAGCTGTAATAAATGCACCATAAACCGCAAGTGCTAAAAATGTTCCTAATTGGTCATAAATAAGAACAAAAGGAAGAGCATCTTCTCCTATGTAAGCGTTTATTATTGGAATTCCCATTATTGAGCTATTTGTTAAAATTGCAACTAATAATAAACTTCCCGTAATCTCTTTACTCCAGTTTAGTATTTTTGAAATACCAAGTACAAGTAAAGCAGATATTAGCATTACAATCCATGCAATAAGTGCAGGAATTAAAATATCTAGGGAGAAGTTTAGTTTAGGAACTTGTAATAAAATTATTGCAGGTAATGAAATATATATAATAAATTTATTTAAAATATTCGGCGTTTCTTTTGGAAAAATATTTAATTTTTGTAGTACATATCCAATAGTGATTGCAAGAGCAATTAATGCAAAGTTTTCCATCTATAATAAAATATTCTTTTTTTTATTTATAACTTCTGTTATTTTGCCAAACTCTTCCACATAACCAACACCCCAATCAAACATTTCGTTTAAAACAGGAGTTAATCTTCTTCCTGCAGGAGTTAAAGAATACACAACTTTAGGAGGAACTTGTGCGAATACTTCTCTATGTATAATATTTTTCTTTTCTAGTTCTTTTAATTTTACTGTTAATGTTTTTTGAGTTATATCATCAATTTGAGCATGTAAATCTTTAAATCTTTTTTCAGAATCTAATAAATGCCAAATAATTGATAGTTTCCATCTATCATTAAATATATCTAATGTAACAGATATTGGGCATTTGAACTCTTTTTCATTTATTTGATACATGTATCTCCTTCTGATTAAAATAGATTATAACATAATAAATTTTAATTACCTTTACTTACCTAAAGTAAAGTAAGAGATATTTAAGTTTACAAGTTATATAATTTTAAAAATTTTGATAAAGAAAGTAAAATGTATGAAAAATGTTTTGATTATAAATGGACATCAATATTATAAAAATGTTGCAAAAGGAAAATTGTCAAAAGCTTTTGTTAATAAAGCTGAAGAATTTTTAAAAAGTAATAATTTTGAAGTTAAGCATACACATATTGAAGAATCTTATAAAATTATAAAAGAGTGCGACAAGTTTGACTGGGCTGATTATATAATTTTTCAATCGCCAGTTTATTGGATGGGTTTACCTTGGATTACTAAAAAATATTTTGATCAAATACTCGTACAAGGAAGACAATACAAAAATGACGGTACAAGTAGAACTGATTCTTCTAAAAAGTATGGAAGTGCTGGTTTACTAAAAGGCAAGAAATATATGTTGAGTTTGACTTATAATTGTCCAAGTAGTGAGTTTGATAATAAAGATGGTTTCTTTGATGGTTTAACACTTGACCAAACTAATGTTTCAACTCATAAAATTTTTCAATTTTGTGGTTTAGAAGCTATGCAAACTTACTCAATTCATGATGTTTTTAGAAATGATTTAGATTTAAATGAAGAACTAGAAAAATTTACAAATATTTTAGAAACAAATTTTAATATAAAAAAGGAATTATAATATGAACAAAACATTCGAAGAAGCAATGGATTTCAGACATGCATGTAAGGTTTTTGATGAAACAAAAAAAATATCAGACGGAGATATCAACTATATTTTAGAAGCAGGAAGAAAATCTCCTTCATCTTTTGGTATGGAACCTTGGAAGTTTTTAGTTATTACTAATGAAGAATTAAAAGCGAAGTTAAGACCTGTTATTTGGAATCAAGTGCAAGTTACTTCATGTTCACATTTAGTAATAATTTTAGCTGCTATTGATGCTGTTAAACCTGAATTTGGGATTGTTGAAAGAAAGTTTAAAAGAAGAGCAATGCCACAGGAAAAACTTGATTTTTATTTAGGTTTATATGCTGAACATTTAAAACAGACTTTATCAAGTGATGAAAATGTTTATTCTTGGACTGCAAGACAAACATACATTGCTGCTGGAAATATGATGACAGCAGCTGGAATTAAAGGAATTGACTCTTGTCCAATTGAAGGATTTGAAAAAGAAAAAATTGAAGAAATTTTAGATTTAGATACTTCAAAATATCAATTATCAGTAGTTTTACCTTTTGGATATAGAGTAAACGAACAATCTTCACAAGAAAGAGAAAAGCTTGAAGATGTTGTTGAGTTTATAAAGTAAAGTTTTACAAACTATAAAGAGTTATATCAATATTATTGTTATAATTCTTTGTTTTTAAGCTTTTTTATTTATAAAAGTATTAATAAACCAATTGATTCCTTTTTCACTTTCCTCTAAATATTGGAGAGGTAGCTAAAATTCATACACAATTTTGCTTATCCCTAAGCCACGCTTCATTTCTTTACACTTTTTGCTTTTCTTCAAATTTAAATAATAGTATTTTCAATACTTAATTCTTCTTTTTCCATATCAAAAACTATAGTATCAGCTATATTAATTGTAGTATCATCATTAGTCTTTATTAAATTATCTATTCTTATTTTTAATTCTTCTAAATAAAAAGGTTTTTTAACAAATTCATTGCATCCATTTTCAAAAGCATTCTTAAAGTTCTGTAATTCTGTAGATGCAGTAATAACAATAATAGGAGAAGTTAAATCTTTTTGTCTGATATAAGTTAGTATATCTAAGCCATTTATATGAGGAATATTTATATCAATAATATATAAATCAAAGTTATTACTATCAATAGTTTCTATGGCATCATCACCATCAAACACTTTTGTAACATCAAATTTCTTTGATTCTAGAAATCTTGCAACAGTGGTATTTAATTGTATGTCGTCTTCTATTAGTAGTACATTCATAAATGCTCTTTTTTCCTCTATTATAAACTTTAAAAGTAATATAAAAGTAACATTATTATATAAATTTAAGTTATTTTAGAAAGAGTTGGTGCAAATGCTTTTGTTCCTACTCTTATTTTTTCTCCAATTTGAAAATTATTAGCTTCATCTTCACATAAGACAACTTCAACTAACTGTTGACCAATTGATATAATAGCAATATAAATTACATCGGTTTTAACAATATCTAAAATCTCGCCTTCAAAAGAAAATTTTTGAGAACCAGTTGTTTTTAGTAAAATATCTTTAGGATTACCATCATTGATTATTTTGCCTTGATTTAAAACTATTACACGATTTGCTAAACGATATATTTCACTTGGTTCATGGCTTACCATTATTGTTGTTGTTTTAAACTCTTTGTGTAATGTAAGTATTTCATTTTGCAGTTTTATTCTCATACTTGGATCAAGTGCTGATAATGGTTCATCCATTAATAATATTTTAGGATTATTCATCATAGCACGACAAAGCGAAACTCTTTGCTTTTGACCGCCACTTAGAGTTTTTGGTAATCTTTTTGCTAACTGTGTTAATTCTGTGATATCTAAAAGCTTTTTTACCAAAGTTTTGTCTTTCTTCACATATAAGAGATTTTGTTCAACACTCATATTATCAAATAAGGCATAATCTTGAAAAACAAAACCAATTTGTCTTTTTTGAATACTTAAAGCATTGTTATTATCAAGCCAAGTTTTATTTTCAACTGAAATAAAACCTTTTGCTTCTTCAAGTCCTGCGAGTATTCTAAGCAAAGTTGTTTTACCGCTTCCACTTAATCCACTTAAAGCTAGAAAATCACCTTTTTTTATTTCTATATTAATATCTAAAGGCATTACGCCATTTGATCCATATAGCTGTTTTTTTATATCAATTTTTATCATATTAAACTGTCAATGTTGACCAAATGTCATCATTTTGTAAGGCTTCATTTAAAAGCTCACCTGTATGATTACATACAATGCCATGTTTTTCTAGTTTTTCTATTACATTATATTCTTGGGCACAAACAATACAAGAGCTAAACTCAACACCGTCTTTTTTAATCTCTTTGATTTTTTTTCTTATTTTTTTGCTTTTTATAACAGATTTGATAGATGAACCCCAAAACATAATGTGAACTCTTTTCCAATAGTCTCTAGGTATTGAAACACCAGCATAAAGTAAGGGGAACTTTAAAATACTATCAATGTCTTTTGTTGAAATAACTATAAGTAAATTTTCTTTTTTCATTCTTTTTCCTAGATAAATGTTTTTTTCTGTTTAGCATTAAATACATATACTGCAAATAAAACAGTAAAACTCATAATTAACATAATCGCACTATAAATATGTGCATTTTTATAATCTAAAATCTCTACATATTCATAAATAGCAACTGATGCAACTTTTGTTTCTTCAGGAATACTTCCTCCAACCATTAAAACAACACCAAATTCTCCTACTGTGTGTGCAAAAGTAATTATAATTGCTGTTAACAGCGCTGGTTTAATATTTGGAAGTGCTACATTAAATAATGTCGTGAATTTACTTTTACCACTTATATAACTAGCTTCAAGCATATTCTTATTCAAAGCTTCAAAACCACTTTGTAATGGTTGAACCATAAAAGGCAAACTATAAAAACAAGAAGCAACTACTAATCCTGTAAAATTAAAAACTAATTTAATACCAAAATATTCATCTAGAAAATTCCCAATAGGAGAGTTTAAAGATAAAACATAAAGGATATAAAAACCTAATACAGAAGGTGGTAATACAATAGGTAAAGCTGTTAGTGCTTCTATAAAAGGTTTTGCTTTTGATTTAGTTTGAGATAAATACCATGCAAGAGGTAGGGCAATTATAAATAAGATTACAGTCGTTATACATGCTAATTTAAAAGATAATATGAAAGGTTCTAAATCTAAATTTATAAGATAGTTCATTCCGTTATAACCTTTTGTATTGATATTTCACTAGCTTTTATAAATGCCGTAACTTTATCATTTTGCTTCAAGTTTAACCTATTTACAGAATTTGTTGTAATTATACTTGTAATTATTATACTATTTACATTTAAAGTAAGGGCAGATAAGAGTTCACCTTTATCTAGTTTTTCTATTATACACTCAAGTCTATTTGAGAGACTTATCTCACCATTAAAGTCCTTAGCAATGGCTATATGTGATGAATTTATACTTAAAAGTACTTTATCTCCAATATTGATATTAACAAGTCCTAAACTCATCATTGATAAAGTTGTTTCATTGAAATTAAATTGAACAATACTAAGATTTTCTAAACTATCAATTTTGCATACAACAGCTTCTAATTTATTCATTTAACTAAATACCCATATTCTTTAAATATATTTTTTGCTTTTTTACTTAAGATAAAATCATAAAAAGAACTAGCTTCTTTATTATCTTTTGCATGTTTTAATAATACAATACCTTGATTTATAGGAGTGTATAAAGACTTGTCTATCTCTTTCCAATGTATATTTTCTTTATATTGTTTCATTTTACTAGAAAAAAGAGATGATTTCGCGATGATTCCAATATCAGTAGCACGCAAGGCATAGGAAATAGTTTGTGAAATAGATTCTCCATATACAAACTTTGATTTAATTTTTTCAAATGTGTTTACATTTTTTAAAGCCTCAAAACTTGCAATTCCATAAGGTGCAGTTTTTGGGTTTGCTATTGCTATTTGTCTTATTTTACTGCTTTGTAAAATCTTACTCAATTTTTCTGTAAAGTTTATTTTCTTTGTACTAAAAACTGCTAGAGAGCCTTTTGCATAAACTTTTGGTTTTTTTATTGCGTATTCATTATGATACAAACTGTTAGGGTATTTCATATTTGCTGACATAAACAAATCATAAGGTGCACCATGAGTTATTTGAGCTGTTAATTTACCACTACTTCCTAAAATAATATTTACTTTCACATTTGTATTTTTATTATTAAACTCTTTTATTAAGTCATTAATAGCATAAGACACATTAGCTGCAACAGCAATGGTTATTACCTTCGCGTTAAGATTTAATACTAGTAAAATACTTACAAAAGCAATTTTGTTAATCATTTAATAACCTTTAATTACATAACAATAAAAAATATTATATGACTTTTAAATTACATATATTTTTGATTTGTTTTAATTACATAAGGCTTAAATATTAGCTTGTGATTACTTAAAGTAAAGTGAATTACATTATTAATAAAGATAATAAAAAAGTTTTTGATCAGTGATTATATTATTTCTGATGATTTATTTATCAGTGTTTTTGGAAATGTTAATTTAAATGCTAAACTAGAAACTGAGAAATTACCTGTTAAATTTATAAAGAGTTGATGGCTACTTTGATATTGGTAATAACTATTTGACTTCACTAGAAGGGTATGCTGAAAGTGTCGTAAAAGATTTTAATTGCTCTCATAACAACTTAGAGTCACTTTTATGAGCACCATATAAAGTTGGTGATTTTGATTGTAATGAGAATAAACTTTTGTCAACAATTAGATAAAGCATACATTTCATTCACAGATGAAGAACAAAAATATGAAATACTAAAAATAATTTAAACAATTTAATAAAAAAAATGATTGATAATAAATCATTAACAAAAGAAAAAATAAATGATACCCTTATTTTGAATCTTACAAAATATAATTTAAATGAATTAAAAAAAAAGTTTTAAAAACAAAAAATCCTCCTGTTGAAAAAGTAAATAAAAAATTAACTGAAGAAGATTTATTAACCCTAGCTTTTGACAGTGAACTTTAACCTTAAAATAGATTTTTTTAGATATAATCGCGACATAATTAGTAAAAAGAATATTAACACGGAGAAGAATACACTATGGTTCAAACTGTAAACCTAAAAAAAGCTTTTGGTTCAAGAGTTTTATTTCAAGAAATTAATGTAAAATTAGATGGTGGTAAAAGATATGGTCTTATTGGTGCAAATGGTGCTGGTAAAACAACTTTCTTAAATATCCTATCGGGAAAAGAAGATGCAACTGAAGGTGAAATACAAGTTCAAAATGGTAAAAAAGTTGGAACTTTAGGTCAGAATCAGTTTGAATATGAAGAGTATTCAATTTTTGATACAGTACTTTTAGGAAATAAAAGATTATACGATGCAATCAAAGAAAAAGAAAAACTTTATTTAGAAGAATATACTGATGAAATCGGTGATAGACTAGGTGTACTAGAAATTGTTTGTTGTGAAGAAGACCCAACTTATGAGTATGACGTTAAAATTACAAAAATTCTTGAAGATTTAGGTTTTCCAGCTGCTCAACAAAATGAGTTAATGTCAACAATTACAGGTGGAGATAAATTTAAAGTTTTACTTGCACAAGTTTTATATCCTAAACCTGATGTATTATTCTTAGATGAGCCTACGAATAACCTTGATATTGTTACTATTGGTTGGTTAGAAAATCAATTACAACATCATGATGGTACTATGGTTGTTATTTCTCATGATAGACACTTTTTAAATGCTGTTTGTACAAATATTTTAGATGTTGATTATAAACAAATTAGAGAGTTCTCTGGAAACTACGATGATTGGTATATTGCATCAATGTTAATTTCAAAACAAAATGAAACTGATGTTAATAAGAAACTTAAAGAAAAAGAAGAACTTGAAAAATTTATTACAAGATTCTCTGCAAATGCATCAAAAGCTAGACAAGCAACTTCAAGACAAAAACAACTTGATAAATTAAACGTTGGAGAAATTAAAGTTTCTTCAAGAAGAGATCCCTCTATTATTTTTAAACAAAAAAGAGAAGTTGGAAAAGAATTATTAAGTCTTAAAAATATTTCAAAATCTTTTGATGGTGAACTTGTACTAAATGACATTTCTTTTACTGTTGAAAAAGATGACAAAATTGCACTAATTGGACCAAATGGTGCTGGTAAAACTACTATGTGTGAATTAATAGTAGAAAATATGAAACCAGATACTGGTGACATTCATTGGGGTGCTACTATTCAAAATGGTTATTTCCCTCAGAACGCAACTGATTTAATTGAAGGTGATATGACTTTATATGATTGGTTAAGAGGTTTTGATAGAAAAGCTGATATTGCTGAAATTAGAAACTGTCTTGGAAGAATGTTATTTAACGGAACTGAACAAGAAAAATCTGTTAAATCTTGTTCAGGTGGAGAAAAGCACAGAATGATGCTTTCAAAAATTATGTTAGAACAACCAAACTTTATGGTTTTAGATGAACCTACAAATCACCTTGACTTAGAAGCAATTATTGCACTTGGTGAAGGGTTATTAGCATATGCAGGTTCTGTTATATGTGTTTCACATGATAGGGAATTATTAGATGTTTATGCAAATAGAATTATTGAAATTCAAGCTGATGGAACTATTATAGACTTTAAAGGAAGTTATGAAGAGTATATTGAGCAAAAAGCTTAATATATTTTTTATATTTTCTGAACATAAAAAAAAGGGGATGACATAAGTCATCCCCTTTTTTATTAGCTAATAATTCTTAATCTATTATTTTCCGCTTCTTGCTGTAAATCTAGACTCTCTTCTTCTAATAGCATCTTCATATCTTCTTTTATCATCTTCAGTAATAAGATTTAATTTAGGAACAGGTGTTGGTTTACCTTCTTCATCAACTGCAATCATTGTAAAGTAACATACATTTGTATTTTTAATTGTATGATCTTTAATATCTTCAGAAATTACTTTGATACCAATTTCCATTGATGTTCTTCCTGTATAGTTTACAGATGCATGAAATGTTACTAATGAACCTATTTTAATTGGGTTTTCAAATAAAACCATATCAACAGATAAAGTTACTGCGTACATTCCAGTATATCTTGCTGCACAAGCATAAGCTACATGATCTAGCATTTTTAATATTTCACCACCATGTACATTTTTACCTGAAAAATTCGCTTTATCAGGTGTCATTAACATTGTCATAGTTAATGATTTTTCTCTTTTTATTTCTTCACTCATTTCGTAGCCTTATAATATTATATATATAAAATTTGTCATATTATAAAATAAAATAGTATCAAATGATAGCAATATCGATCATTTTTCTTATTGTTTATAGAACTATATAAAAAAGTAACATATTTACAAAGAATTAATATACAACTGTTCTATTTCTTCCATTGTTATTTGCTTAATACAATGTTTTTCTAATAAATCATTGCCTTCATTTCATCTTCTGTTAAAACTGTAACTTTTAAATCAACAGCTTTATCATATTTACTTCCAGCATCCTCGCCATAAATTAAATAATCAGTCTTTTTTGAAACAGATGAACTAACTTTTGCACCAAGTGATTCAAGTTGTTTTTTAATAACTCCACGACTTACACTCATAGTTCCTGTTAATACTACAGTTTTATCTTTAAAGTTGTTTTCACTAACTTCTATTTTTTCTTCTACTTTTGGGTTTATAATACTAATTAGCTTTTGAACTAAATTATTATTTACTCTCATAAATTCAGTAAACGAATTTGCCATTTGTTCACCAATACCATCAAGTGCTACAAGAGATTCTAAATCAATATTGATTACATTTAATCCAAATTCTAAACAAATTTGTTTTGAAGCAACTTCCCCTATATGTTCAATACCTAAAGCGTTTATTACTCTATGAAGTGTTGTACCTTTTGTATTTTCAATTGAATTTAAAAGATTATTTATTTTCTTTTCTTTAAAACCTTCTAGGTCTTGTAGTTTTTCATAGTCTAAAGAGTATAAATCTAAAATATCAACAATCTTTTTCTCACGAACTAATTGCTCAACGATTTTAATACCTAATCCATCAATATTCATACAATTTTTACTTGCAAAATATATAATAGAATTTGCAACAATACTAGGACAATCAAGGTTTTGGCACTTGATTAGTGTTCCTTCATCAAGAAGCAAACTTGAACACTGTGGACATTCATGTGGTCTCTGTATTTCCTTTTGTGTTCCATCACGTCTGTCTGTGAAAACTTTTGTAATTTTTGGAATAATATCGCCACTTTTTATAATAATTACTTCATCATTAATTCGTAAATCTAATCTTGCAATCTCATCATAGTTATGTAAAGATGCTCTCTCAACCGTTGAGCCATCAATAAGTGTAGGTTCAACTATAGCAACAGGTGTTATAACTCCTGTACGTCCAACTTGTTGGATGATATTTACTATTTTTGTAGTTTTTTCAACTGCAGGGAACTTATAAGCACATGAATATCTTGGAAATTTAACTGTATGACCTAATTCTTCTTGAGTTTCTAAATCATCAATTTTTATAACCATTCCATCAAGCATCATTTCAACACTATTTCTAGCAGCAATTATTTCATGATAAAGCTTTTCAATTCCCTCAATTGTTTTTGTATGTGTTGTCATTGGAGGATGTGCAAAACCTAGTGAGTAAATATATTCCATCATTTCTGAGTTCTTTTTAAATTCTAGTGTATTTTCTCCAACGCCCCAAACATTAAAAAATAGTTTTCTTTTTGCAGTAATACTTGGATCTAGTTGTCTTAAACTTCCTGCTGCTGCATTTCTAGGGTTTGCAAATAGTGCTTCGTTGTTTTTTAGTCTATCTTGATTAATCTTTTCAAAGTGTGCTTTTTTAATTACAATTTCACCTCTAATTTCTAGTAGTGATTTTTCTTTAATTTGAAGTGGAATAGAGTGTATTGTTTTTACATTATTTGTAATATCTTCTCCAATACTTCCATCACCTCTTGAAATTGCTTGTTTTAGTAAACCATTTTCATAAATAAGATTTAATGATGCACCATCAAACTTTGGCTCACAGTAAAACTCTAAGTTTGTATTTACTTTTTTAGCTCTATTAATCCAGTCCTCTAATTCTTTTGTATTAAATACATCTTCTTGTGACCACATTCTGCTCAAATGTGAAGCTTTATTAAAACCTTCTAATACAAAACCACCAACTCTTTTATTTGGTGAGTTAGGATGGGATAGTGCAGGCTTGTCTTGTTCATATGCTAAACATTCTCTACTTAGTAAATCATACTCTTCATCACTTGCTTTTGGATTGTCTTCAACATAATAAGCATGTGCCCAAGATATTAGTTTTTCTATTTTTATTGTGTATTCGTTATTTGTCATTTTGTCTCTTACTATATATTTTTTTATTTAATTTATTTATACTTTTTGTAAAATATCTACTCTAAAAGGTTTCATAAAGGAAGTTTGTTTTCCTTCATTAAAACTGTTGAATTTATTTTTTATTTTTTCTTCTACTTCTTTTGTAATACTGTTGTCATTGTATGATAATTTCATTTGACGAGTTTTAAAATCTTCAAAGTTTTCATATACAACTTCTGTTTGAAAAAATATTTCTCTAAATAGTTTAAACTCTTCGTTTTCAACAGCTTCTTTGATATGTTCAAAAGCATCAATTCTAACTTGTTGCTCATCATGAAACATAGAGATTAATTCATTTTGTTCACCTTTAAACAGTGGTTCTGAAATATAAGCTAAACCATTGGGTTTTAAAACTCTTTTAATTTCACTCAAGGCTTTTTTCATTAAATCATATGGAATGTGATGAAAAGATTTAAACATAAAAATTATATCAACACTTTCATCTTCAAGTTTTATATCTTGCGCACCATTTAATTTAAACTCAATATTTTCAATATTTAAAGCTAGATTTTTATCATGTTGTATTTCATCAACTTCACAAGCTATTATTTTTCTATTTGAACCATTAAGAGCAAGTTGCTTAGTCATAGCTGCACTTCCACATCCAAGTTCTAAAATAGTTTTGTTATCTAAGTTTAAAGTCTCTATTAAATATATTTCATCTAATGTTTGTGTAATATTTTTTTCAATTAATTTCATTTTCTACCTTTAAAAATTTATTATACTAATATGTTCCTAATCTTCAACTGTTAATGTAAGCTGGTATAACCATTCTCTTAAATTATCCATATCTTGGAATACTTTAAAAGCCTTATCAACGATTTTTTCACTATAAAAATCATCATTTATCTCATGCAAAGGATATGTTTGGAAACCAAAAATTGCATTGTATTTTGATAAATACGAGTATTCATCACCTTCTTTAAAACCTTGCGGAAGTCTTTTATATTTAGGTTCTGGTAATTGATAACCTTTTTGTTTTATATCTTCTAGTATTTGATGTAAATTTTTAGCATTTGTTTTATTTTGAATATATTTTCTATATGCTTTAAGTAGTGGGGGTTTAAAAGTTCTAATACCTGTTGCTATATAGTACTGCTCAATATTATAGAAAAAATAATAGCTTGTACTTTGCATTCTATGTGCACCACCTTGCCAAAATATTATTCCAATTTTATCTTTCATTGGAGTTTTATCTTTTGAAAATCTTGTATCTCTGTATATTTTAAATAATGAACCAGATACTTTTGGCTTGGCATTAATCATGGGAACTAACATTTCTAAAGTTTCGCCCATTTCTTCTACGAAAGCTACATTTGGTTTTAATATGTGTTCTTCCCAAATATATCGATTGTTTTCAAACCAAACTTTTGTATTGTTCATTTCAAGGTCAATTAAAAACTCAATACCTTCTTTTTTAAATCCATTAAAAGTCATACTTTTCCATTTTGTTAATTTTTTAAAATTATATCAAAAACAATTTGATATAATCACAGTAATAAAAACTGGAGAATTAATGAGCTACTTAGATATATGTATAATTGGATGGAACTTAAATGCTTTAATGTTTGTTGTAAACTTCTTTTTAGCTATAAAAGTTATATCATCACAAGATAGAAATACACTACAAGAAGAAAGTCTTGTTTTAAAAGAATTGAAAGAAGAACTTGATAAATATTACCCATACAGAACGTATACAACTTTTTTAACTTATGCAATACCATTTGCAGGTTTTTTTAGAATGTCATTTCGATTTGTTGAAATGCTATTTTTCTTTCAAAAAAATACAAATACAAAAATGTTTGATTTCATGGTATATAAATATATGAATGAGATTAATAAAATAAAAAATAAATAAGGTTTAAAAAATGAAAAAATTACTACTAATACCAATGTTTTTAACTTCAATACTAGCAAACGATGTTTTTGAACAAAATAAAGAATATACTTGTCTTAATACGCATAATATTCAACAAGGTAAACAATACAATGTTGACCCAAAAGAAGCAGCAAAACAAGCTTTTAATTTTACAATTAAAGAAGATAAATTAATAGCTAATAATACTACTTTTGATTTTAAAATGAAGAAAGGACCAATGTCTTCGTATTCTAATGCTGAATATATGTTGCTTTTAACACCAGGTAATGTTTTAGGCTTAGTACCTAGAAAAGCAAAAGGTTCTGTTCAGTTTTATTTTAAATGTAAATAAGTAATGAAAAATCAATTTAAAGGTTTTTATAATACACCTTCTTTATTTGAAAATAATTTTTATGGTTTTGAATTATTTGAACTAGAAGATATTGATATTGATAGTTTTGATATTAATAATATTCAAATATTGCAACAACTTCCTTTAGGAAAGAGGGTAGAGTATTTCTTTGATGCCATTATTGATCAATCCTCTAATTATAAAAAAGTTTTAAAAAACAAACAAATCATTCATAATAAAGTCACTTTTGGTGAGTTGGATTTTATACTATTTAATAAAAAAACTAAAACTTATGAACATGTAGAAATGCAATATAAGTTTTATGTTTACGATGATAATATAAAAGAAGAAATACATAGATATATAGGTCCAAATAGAAGTGATACTATGTACCTAAAACTAGAGAAGCTAAAAAATAAGCAGCTTCCATTATTATTTAAAGAAGAGACAAAAGCTTATTTAAAAGATATTGATTTAGAAAATATTAAACAAAAGATTTCTTTTAAAGGTAATATATTTTTACCAAGACATCTAAAAGGGCAAAGTCTTCCTTTGGTTAATAATGATTGCATTTGTGGATATTACTTAAGTTTTAAAGAGTTTATTAAAGATGACTCTTTTAAAAATCTTGAATTATTTGTTCCTCATAGATTTGATTGGTTAAATGATCCTGCTTTAAATCAAAATTGGAAAAGTTATGATCAAGTACAAGAAGAAATTTCTTTTTTTGCAAATATGCAAGCTTCTCCACTTATTTGGTCAAGGAAAATACAAGATGGTAAAACTATTTTTGAGAGATTTTTTATTACTTGGTGGTAAAAGAGATTAACAAATCTCTTTTACTATTTTTTGTACAACTTTAAATACATTTTCAACTGATTTTTTAGATACTCTTTCTTTTCTTGAATGAGGAAATTCAATACTAGGTCCAATTGAAGCTACTTTGATATGAGAATATTTATCTTTAAAAATTGCACATTCTAATCCTGCATGAATGGCTTCTAATGATGCCTTAGGATTAACTTCTTTATATATTTCTAATACTTTATTTGTAAACTCATTAATATCTGGTTTCCATGCTGGATACTTTCCATCTGTTGTAACTGTAAAATTATGCTCTTTTAACATATTTATTGTTTCATCTTTTATTTGTGACAATTCATCATTTGCCATTGACCTTGCTGATAATTCTATTTTAATCTCATCTTGATTTGTTGAAATAATTGCAAGATTTATAGAGTTTTGAACAACTCCTAATTCATCATTTAAAGACCTAAGACCGTTTTCAAAGTTATAAATAAAATCGATAATCTTATCATCAAAAATATTTAAGTGTTCACTTTTTGTATTTATTTTTTCAATTGTCATATTTTTATGACTTGCTATTGGCGTATTTTTTGTTGCAATTATTGCTTTTACATTAACAGGAATTGAGTTTATTCTTTCCCCTCCATTTATGTCTAATAGTTTTGCATTAGACTCTTTTATAGTTTTTGCCATAAGTTTTATTGCATTTGGTATATTTTTATCAATATCAACACCTGAGTGTCCGCCTTGAAGTTTTGAAATACTTATTTCATAAAGCTCAAGATTTTCATCATTTAGTATAATTTTTTTATTAGAATTTCTTGCAAAGATGTCAACTCCACCTGCACAACCTATACAAATGCCACCTTCTTCTTCACTGTCAAGATTTAACATATATGGAGCTTTTAATTCTAAGTCTAGATTATTTGCACCAATTAAACCTATCTCTTCATCAGATGTAAATAAATACTCGCCATCAACTCCATCTAAAATAAGTTGAATCATATAGGCACAACCAATACCATTATCGCTACCAAGTGTTGAATCTTCTGCTGATAAAATATCACCATCTTCAACAATTATTGGAACACAATTATCACTTAAACAAACAATATCATAGTGTGATTGGAAAGCTAGTTTTGCTTTTGAGTTTTCTTTTTTTACTAATATATTATTGTGAGAATCCGTTAAACATATAAAATCTGATTTTAATGCTATGTCTTTCATATAGTTTATAAATGGAGTGTGTGTTCCTGAACATCTAGGAATTGAAGTAATTGTTTTAAATATATCTATTATTTGGCTCAAAAAGTGTCCTTTAATTTTTAATGATTATATCAAAAAAAATTAAAGGAGATATGAAAACTAAGTATTAGCTTTCATATTTTCTTCTTGTGAAATTTGTGGTTTTAAATCTCTGTTTTTATATGCTAATGCAATTGTTACGAATATTAATGTAAGAACATAATAAACCCACGTAGGAATTGGCAAAGGGTCACCTGTTGCATATGAATGTAATCCTGCAAGATAAAAATTAACACCAAAGTATGTCATTAAAATTGTTGAGAATGTTAATAATGAAGCTACTGCAAATACAAATGGAGTTGCTAAACCTTTAATAAATCTTAAGTGGACTACAATAGCATACATTACAATTGAAACATAAGCCCAAGTCTCTTTTGGATCCCAGCCCCAGTATCTACCCCAAGATTCATTTGCCCAAATACCACCAAGGAAGTTTCCAATAGTAATAGCAGCAAGTCCAACAATAAGAGAAATTTCTGTAATAGCATTTACATGTTTAATAGTATCATCAACATGTGGTCTATTTGTTCTAAAAATAAACATAATTAATGTTAAGAATCCTAATACAGCAGCAAGTGCAAAGAAACCATAAGATGCTGTTAAAATTGATACATGTATAGTTAACCAATATGATTTTAATACAGGAACCAAGTTTGTAATTTGAGGATCAATACCTGTTAAATGTGCTGTAAACATAAATATACCTGCAACAATAACAGCGGCACTAAGTGCTAACAAATGCTTTCTAAAGAACATAACACCTGCAAATATTGCTGACCATGAAATATATAATAAAGTTTCATATGTATCTGACCATGGAGCATGACCTGAAATAACCCATCTAAATCCCATACCAAATGTATGAACTGCAAAAATTAAAGATAAAATTACAAAGAAAATAAAAGTAGTTTTTCTAGGTTTGATTTTAGGATTAAATACAACTGTAAATGCAGCTATTAATATAAAAATACCTAAAATAAGATAAGCTATCATAACTTTTGGAAAAATATCTAATTCATTAAACATAATCTCATTATTGATTTCTGCTGGACTTAATGTAACTTGAGCACCAACTTTTTCTTGGTAAGATGCTATTAATTTAATAAAATTATTTGCATCATCCCATTTATTATCAATAATTGTACTAATCATACCTCTAGTCATTTGCTCTACAGCTGTTTGATTTGCACCTTGAAAATCATTCATAGCATCCATTGGTGTATACCATTTATTGTTTTCTGTTGTATCATTTGTAGGAACTACTTTTGGAAAAATATTAAATAAATTACCGTTAAACACTGCATAAACAATATTTAATCTTTCATCTAATTTAATGATATCTTTCTCGTATGTTCCTCTTTCAGTTGGTTTTGTAAGAGAAGCTTTTTCAGATTCTTTTGCTAAAAGATATGCACCGTCTTTAAATACTTCAGAAAAGGCAACATACTTTCTACTTGTTTCAACACCTAAAAACTTTTTAAGTTTTGGAGTTTTTAATTTTATGATTTTTAAATCTCTCCACATTTCAGGTCGAGATAATAAACCTAATACAATTTGATCTGCGTTCATTCCAAATAAAGAAGTACTTCCACTTACTTTTGTAACTATTTCTCTATTTAATGATGAAATTGGTTTCATTCTTCCTGAAGAACTTTGCGTTACTAATCTGGCAAAATTCTTAGCAGTAACATCAGAATTTTCTTTGAATGTTTTTAAATATTCAACTGTTTGCTTAGCTTTTTCTTTAAACTGTGCATCAGTTTGAGTATTTGCATTTGCACTTGTATTTGCAAATGTTAATAAGCATGCTACGGCAAATGTTGCTAAGTTTTTTGAACCTACAAATTTAGTTAATTTTCTAAATCTAGATTTTTTATCAAAGAAATTTAATGATAAACCTAAAATTAGAAGAAAATATCCTAAATATGTTGGCCATTTTCCAGGGTCGTTATTAACAGATAATACAGTTCCTGTCTCATCCGGGAAATATGAACTTTGGAAAAATAAGAAATTACCTTGATGCATTGTTTTATTCATAAAGATTCTATAATCATAAGAAGTATTATCTTCTTGAATTACTGTTACTTCAGAAGCATATGAAGAAGGTGAATTACTTCCTGGATATCTATCTAATTGGAAGTCATTTAATTTAATTGAAAAAGGTAATAAAAGTACCTTTGAACCATATTCTAAGAAAACAGAAACTTCACCAAACTTTAATTCTCTGTTAAGACCTTTTTGTCCTCTACGTCCTGGTAGTTTAATCTCTTTTGTTTCGCCATTAGCTGTAACATCAACTGTTAACATTCCCATTTTAGCAGTATCTTTTTTTGCTAACATATAATTTGTATAGTCAACTACAATTTCTTTACCTTCGTATGAAATAGTATGTTTGAATTCATTAATAGATTTCATTAATGTTGTAAATTCTTTTTGGTATTCTTTATAATATGTTTTATCACTATCTTTGATTGTAATTTGTAAATATGGTTCTAAAGACATCATTCTATTTTCTGTTGAACCTTCTTTAATTTGCATAATACCTTCGTATCCTACATATCTAGTAACACCAGCTCCAATTAAAATAACTACAAATGAAGAGTGAAATAAGAATCTTGGAGTATTCTTCCACATCTTAAACTTATATATAATAGCTGCTAAGTTAACAGTTGTTAGTACTAATACTGTTTCATACCAGATATTGTTATAAACTAAAACTCTAGCTGTAGATGTTCCAAAATCATTCTCAATGAATGTGGCTACTCCAGCTCCAATTGCTAATATAGCAAGTAAAATTAATGTCGTCTTAAAAGAAAATAAGACATCTAAAATTTTCAATAAAAATCCTTTAAAATATTGTTGGTCTAATTATATTCATAAGTAGTTAACTTAAGGTTAACAACGAATAACTATTTCTTATATTACATAGTATTTGTGTTAAAAAAACGCCAAATATAAATTATATATGTTAAAAACGAAATTATAGCAAAAGAAGAGTTTAAAAGCGATTGATTTAAGATAACATTTTAATTAAAAGCTTTATACTTATGCCATGGATTTAATTACATTACAAAAAAAGAAAAACGACTGTCGAACGTGGAAAAATGTTGAACCTTGGTATCAAAAAATACAAGAAGTTTCAGAAAAAATTAATAAAAATAATTTAGACTTAGATTATGGTGATTGGTTTAGTGTTGGTTCTAGAGAAGATCTAAACGATGAAGAGTTTGAACTTTTAAAAGAAACTGCTAAAACACTTATTCCTTGGAGAAAAGGACCATTTAATTTATTTGGATTAGAAATAGATAGTGAATGGCAAAGTAATATCAAATATAATTTGATACGTCCTCATTTTGATTTAAAAGATAAAATTGTTGCAGATATTGGTTGTAATAATGGATATTATATGTTTAGAATGCTTGAAGATAAACCAAAAAAATTAATTGGTTTTGATCCTGCACCTTTAACACTACATCAATTTGAATTTGTTAATCATTTTGTAAAATCTGATATTACTTATGAAATGTTAGGTGTTGAACATTTAGAGTTTTATAATCACAAATTTGATTTTATATTTATGCTGGGTGTTTTATATCATAGAGCAGATCCTGTAGGAACTTTAAAATCACTTGCACGTGGTTTATATTCAAAAGGTGAAATTTTAATTGATACTTTTATGATTGATGGAGATGAAGAAATGTGCTTAACTCCAAATAAAAGATATTCTAAAATACCAAACATCTATTTTATACCAACAATTTCTGCTTTAACAAATTGGTTGAGTAGAGCAGGGTTTGAAAATATTGAGGTAATAGCTACAACTGTAACTTCAAGTGAAGAACAAAGAAAAACACCTTGGTCTTTTGATCAGAGTTTAGAAGATTTTTTAGATCCTAATGATAGTTCTAAAACAATTGAAGGTTATCCAGCTCCAAAAAGAGTTTATATGAAAGCTAGAAAGATACAATAGACCTACAATAGATTTAAAATAAATCTATTGTATCTTCTTCTTTTTATTGTGAAAATTTAAACAACTGGCTTCGGCCATTGTTTTTTTCTTCATACAATGCAATATCAGAATTTTTAATTGATTCTGTAATATCTCCATTTTTGTTTACATCTAATGTCTCAAAACCAATACATGTAGTTTTTAAAAGTGTTTGACCTGTTTCTTCATTTACTAATATTTTCTTTTTTGAGAAATCTTCTATTATTCTATTTGAAGTTTGCGTAACTTCAAACTCTGTAGAATTACTTATAATTGTAACAAGGAACTCACTTCTGACATTTTAATAACAATATCAGATATCCTTACACTTTGTTTTAAGTTACTTGCTAATTCTATTAATACCTTAACCTAACAGTGTAATCAAACTCATCAATAACAGCTTTAAATTTATCAATACCAACTTTTAAAAATCCAATTTTTTTCTGTTCTCTATTAGATATATTTAGTATATTATCAACATAAACATCTAAATATGACCTATTAAATGCACCTGTAAGAGAATCTACAATAGATAGCTCATGTATTGATTTTTCAAGATATTGTTATATTAAGATGATGAATAAAATTCTAATACTAATTTTAATTTTGCTAGTTGTTCACTAATCAATTTATTATCATCAGAAGTCTTTGAGTAAATTAAAAAATATATTTGTGTACTATCATTTTCAATATATTTTAAGCTTGTAAGAACTTCATCTTCAATATTATCATCTGAAGAAAAAAGACAGTCAGTCTTCTCTATTATTTTAAATAATATCTCTTATTGACTAATATTATATTCTCTTTTTAAATGATTAAATATTGATATATAAATATAATCTAGGTTATTTAAAAGTTTTAATTCTTCATTTTTTATAATATTTTCACATGTTTGATTCAAAATAAGCCCTTTATATAGTTGCTTCCCATTGTTTTAATGTATGTATTTCACTTCTTAAAGTAGTTTTATCTCCATGACCTGGATAAATGTGATAATCATCTTGCCAAGTTAGAACTTTTTGAATACTTTGTTTCATTAATGAAGCATCAGACATAGGGAAATCAAATCTTCCTATAGTACCTTTAAAAATAAAATCTCCTGTAAATAAATGCTCATTTATTTGAATTGCAGAACATCCTGGTGTATGTCCAGGGAAATGATGGAATTTTATTTTAATACCTTGAATTTCTATTTCTTCATCAGGTTGAATTAATACATCAGCATTTGATGGAGGCATTCCCATTCCATAAGGATCCTTCTTTAACATGAAATTATCATCTTGAGGTGTATAAATATTTAAGTTATATTCATCCTTAACTTCTTGATTAGACCATACATGATCAAAATGTCCATGTGTATTTAATATTGCAATAGGATTTGTAACTTGCATTTTAATCCATCTTAATGAATCCATTCCTGGATCAATTATTAAATCTTTGTTATCAATTGTAACTACATAACAATTTGTTTGATAATCACCCATTGGCTGTACTTTTATATCCATTTTAAACCTTAGTTCGCTAAAATTGGTAAAATTATATCAAGAAAGAGGTTATGAATGGATTATTTTATTACACTTGAAGATGTTTTACTAACAAGTGATCCAAAAAGCAAAATAGAAAAGTTTAATAACTTTTATACAAAATTTTTAAATAATGATTTTGTATTTAATGAGTCCTATACTCCTTGTACTTTAGTAGAGCCATCTTACGCACCTTTTTTAGAAATTATTAAACCCACTCTTTTGCCAAAAATAAAGAATTTTAATACAGATGAAGGCAAAAAATATTTAATTCATACTGTTTTACATATTGAGTATTCAGCTATAGATTTAGCACTTGATGCTGCACTAAGATTTAAGAATTTACCACTTAAGTATTATCAAGATTTTTTAGAAGTTGCTAGTGATGAAATAAGGCATTATTTGATGCTTGAAGATTTATTAGGACAGTTAGATGGTAAATATGGTGATTTCCCTGTTCACAAAAACTTATTTGAAGCATTACAAGATACTCCTACATTCTTACGAAGAATGGCGGCTGTTCCTAGATACTTAGAAGCAAATGGTTTAGATCAAAACCCTAAAATTATGCAAAAACTAAAATCTAATAATGACCCATTTAATAGAAAAATAGTAAAAGTTTTAGAAACAATATTGGAAGAAGAAGTTGATCACGTATCAAAGGGTGATATTTGGTACAAGTATGCTTGTGATTTAGAAAAGCTGCCTTATGATTCTACATATTTAGAAATTATTGAAGACGTATTTCCAGGTTCTACAAAAAGAAAAATGGATTTAAATTTTGAAGCAAGAAAACAAGCAGGTTTTTCTTGTAATGAGTTAAAAGCATTATCTAAAAAAACAGATTGAGCATAAAAAAAGAAGAAGGTTTTATAATGATTACTTCAAATATTAATGAAATTTTATTAAAAAACGATTAAGTTTGAATTGGGATTTTCATATCTTATTGATAAATATTAAGATAAAAATAGTTTTTTTAGTACTAGTTTCTCTTTGAGTAATTTATTACATTCATCTATTTTTCATAAACTAAATAATACTAATAAAAAAGTACAGATGTAATTTCACAAGATAGACTAGCTGAAATATTAACATCTGTTAATTCTTTTGATTTCATAAGTGCATTATCAACTACATCTAAAGACCAATATGGAAAATATAAAGATGATGAAGATAATGATCACGCGTTTTTATATAATGATTATTCTTTAAAATATCAAGAATTAATTTATAAATATGAAGAAATCGATAATTATAATAAAAGTATTTATAACAGTTTAAGATGAATTGTCTTCTTATACTTTTTTATAATACGAACTATGTAAAATCTTAACTTCCTCTTCTTCTTTATACCCATTTATAGTACTTTGAAGTGAACCTTTTATAGCAAACATTGACATATATATGAATAAAAAATAGTGTTGTTATTGCAAGTCCTACTGTATGTAAAATCTGCATATCTAAATCTTGTACATAAAGTGTATCTACTGTATAAATCATAGCAAAACCACCAATTGTACATACCCAAAATCACATTTTTTGTCCTGCATTAAATTTCCCTGCAGGAACTGGTCTTTTGATTTTGATAAATATCCACCTAATATCATAAGCCATTTAATATCATCACCAGTAAAAAGCATACCTTTGAACCACATGAAAAACATAGGTATTACACTTATTATAAATAAAACAGTAACAACAGCATGAATATCTTTACATGCTATTACAAAGCTTCCACCACCAAAATATGAACCGAACATCATAATTAAACCACTTGGTATTAATAATATAAATGAAATAGCAGCAATAGCGTGAATAACTCTATTAAATAAAATAATATTTTTTACCTTTATAAGAGAATTCTTTTGGTCCAATAATTAAATAATGAACTAAAAAAAATAAAGGAACAATTGTAATAATTCCTAAATAAGCTTTTTTAAAAAATTTTGTTTGTAATGCAACAAAGATTTCATCTAAGTTAACAGACCCTTCATTGCCATAAGCTAACATAGTAAAAAGAAGGTCTTGATTTTCATCACTTACTGCTGTTAAAGCAAATAAAGTTGAACAAAGACCAAAAAACATTAATAATGTTTTTAACATAACATACTCCTGTGATAAATGTATAAATTTATACACTAGGAATATGACCTAATTATGACATTTGAAATAAAGTTAGTACTTCTAAGTTTTAATTAGTAATTTTTAAGAAAACCACTTCTTTGCTTTAGCAAACATACCTTCAAAACTTGATTCATGAGGTTTACTCTCAACACCATAGCTTTCTTGTAGTTTTTCTAAAAGTTCTTTTTGTTCGTCATTTATTTTTTTAGGGTATTCAATTTTAATTTGTACAACTAAATTACCTTTTCCATGACCTTGAACTGATTTAACACCTTCATTTCTAAATGTAAGTTGTTGTTTGTCTTTAACACCAACAGGAATATCAAGTTCTAACTCACCTCTTAATCCAGGTATTTTAATTTTTCCACCAAGGGCTACTTGAGTAAAGAAAATAGGTGCTTCATAATAAATATCATCATCATGTCTTACAAAATGAGAGTCTTCATTTACAGAAACTTCTAAATATAAATCGCCTCTTGAACCATCAGGTGCAATATTTCCTTTATTAGAAACTCTAATTCTCATTCCATCGTTTACACCTTCAGGAATATCTACTTTAAAGTTATCTTTAACTTCATCATAACCTTTTCCGTTACATGCTTTACAAGATGAACTAGGAGATTTCCCTGATCCACCACAAGTTGGACAAGTTTGTGCAAATGTCATAAAACCTTGTCTTGCATGAACTTGACCTTGACCTGCACAAGTTGAACAAGTAGATAATTTACCATCTTTAGCTCCTGTACCTTTACACGGTTTACAAGCTGTCTTGTATTTATACTTAATATCTTTATTACAACCAAAAATAGCTTCGTTAAACTCTAAGTTTACTTCAACTGTAATATCTAAATTATAATTGTAAGATTTTTGTTGTCTTCTTGAGCTTCCCCCACCGCCAAAAGCTGAACCAAACATTTCTTCAAAAACGGAACCTAGGTCATCAAATCCACCTGAGAAACCACCTCTTTGTTGTCCATGACCTTCTAAACCTGCTTTTCCATGTCTATCATAAATAGCTCTTTTTTCTTGATCACTTAATACTTGATATGCTTCATTAACTGCTTTAAATTGTTCTTCTGCTTCATTATCTCCTGGGTTTTTATCAGGGTGAAACTTCATTGCCATTTTTCTATAAGCTTTTTTAATTGTACCTTTTTCAGCATCTCTGCTTACTTCTAATAATTCATAATAGTCTATTTCAGTCAATTATTAACTCCTATATAATTTATATTTGTTCGCGATTTTATCTAAAAGTATCTAAAATTTTAATGAATTAATTTTAGATACTTTTAGATATAATCGCCACATGAAAAAAGGCCTAGAAAAATTTTATGATCTTGTTGAAGCATTTGAATCTTTACCTACAATTGGAAAGAAATCAGCTTTAAGACTTGCGTATCATGTAGTTATGAATGATAATTATTGTGGAATAAAAATTGCACACAGTATAGAAAATGCATTAAAAAATATTACAAAATGTGTTAAATGTGGTTCTATGAGTGAACATGAAATCTGCGAAGTATGCTTAGATGATTCAAGAGATAACACTAAAATGTGTATAGTACAAAGTGCAAAAGATATTTTTATTATTGAAGATTCAAAGCAATTTGATGGGAAATATTTTGTTATTGAAGAATTAGATCAGTATGCAATTGATTCCTTAACTCAATTTGTTGATAATAATGAAGTGCAAACTATTCTTTTTGCAATTACTCCATCTATTGCAAATGATGCTTTTATCTTTTATATAGAAGATAAACTAAAAGATAAAGAAATCAGATTTACAAAAATTGCTCAAGGAGTTCCAACAGGAGTTAGCTTAGAAAATGTAGATATTTTATCTTTATCAAAAGCAATTCAAAGTAAAGTGGAAGTTTAAGATGATTACGAAAAGAATTATTTGTCAAAAATATATTCATTATTATGTAACTTGGTAACAAGGAAAACCTTATGGTTTTAAATCACAACAAATTCCTTCTACTGTTGTTAAGCAATCTAGTAAAATGGATCGTAATTTTTATAAACAAAAATAATACAAGTAATATTATGCATTTAAAAGAACAAATTAATAATTTTGAAAAAATAAATTTGTAATAATTAGATACTGGATTAATAATGAAAAAATAAAAGTAGGGCAATCTTTAGCAATAAATGATTTTCTTAACTATTTAAATAAACTTAAAACTAATACTTTAGATAAATTTATACAAATTGATCAACTTACAGACATAATATTTGTAAATTTCCTAGAAACATATAGTAAAAAAGCAGAAGATATACAAAAAGCTTTAAGTAAGTCTGCTGATATTGTTGATAAACAAGTTATCCTATCTCGAACAGATTTAAAAGGAAAAATACAAAAAGTTTCTTCAGCTTTTTGTAAAATTAACTGATATACAAGTTAGGAATTAGTAGGACAAACGCAAAGCTTATTAAAGCATAATGATACAGCACATAAAATAATTGATGATTTATGGGAAACAATAAAGTCTGGAGAAATAAAAAATACTAAAAAAATGGATAGTTTTATTGGGTTGAAACAACTATTTATCCAAACTTTGATAGTATAGGTTAAAATTATTAGATTTGATGCAATAAGTCAAGATATTACTTCTAAACAAGTTATAGAAAGTCAACAAAATTTACTAATAAAACAATCAAAACACTCAGCAATGGGTGAAATGATTTCAATGATTACACATCAATGGAGACAACCTTTACAAGCTGTTTCAATTTTAGTTCAAAAAATACCACTTACAAAAATGATGGGTAACAAATCTATTGATTTTAGGATATTTATTAAAAGCTAATTCAGTACAATTAAATACACAAGTAAAATTTCATGTATATTTAAATAAAATTGTTCAAGCTCTTATAAATATAATCAAAAATGCATGCGATGTATTAAATGAAAAAAGATAGAAAATAAAATTACCATTACAACAGGAGAGTTAAATTTGTTATATAAAGATTTTAAAATAAGTATTAAATCATTAGGATTTTTGTCAATTGAAGATTTTATGAGATATATAGGCGTTACATCATCAGATGTTCTAGAATGGGAAGAAAAAGATGAAGTACCAAATACTGTATCTTTAATTGTACATTTATTAAAAGGTGAGGGTGAACTTCCAAATAATACTGCTTTAGATAGTGTTGTTGAAGAGCGTTTACCTTTAACTTCACTTTTAGAAGAAATGTTTTTATTACAAAAACAATTAAATGATTCTACAAATGGTAAGAACTGGGAATTAGGTGTAAACAAGTTCGGTAAAGAGATTAACTGGCTTAGATGTATACATATGGAAGTTGCTGAATTAATTGATTCTGCTCCTTGGAAACATTGGAAAAATATAGCAGCTGATCCTGATATGAATAATGTTCATGTTGAGCTTGTTGATATTTGGCATTTTTTAATGTCGTATATTTTACAAGAAACAAATGTACCTAAAGGTGTATCTTTAGTTAATACTCATTGTATTTATGAAGCAGTAGAAAATGTTGATGTAAAATTAATGATTAAAGAATCTGAAAAACTATCTTATATTGCTTTGGCAATCCAAACAGGAAATATGCCATCATTTTCAGTAATTGAAAGATTTATAGATCAGTTTTTTAGAACTTGTAAAATTTCAGGTCTTTCATTTACTTGGCTACAAAAACTTTATATTGGAAAAAATTGTTTAAATAAATTTAGGCAAGATAATGGATATAAAGAGGGTACTTATATAAAAGAATGGAACGGTAGAGAAGATAATGTTGTAATGATTGAAATAATTGAAACTATGGAAAATGTGAGTTTTGATATTTTAGATGCTGAATTAACAAAAGCTTATAGTAAGTGTAAATAAGAAATTAGCTTAGTATTTAAAAATACTAAGCTAGGCTTTTTAAGTATATTTTATCTGTAGTCGTTTTTATAATCTACATAATGAGCTGCATGATTAATCAAACCTTGCTCATCTTCATCATTTAATTGCTTAACAACTTTTGCAGGACTTCCCATAATCAAAGAATTTGCTGGAAACACTTTTCCTGCTGTAACTAATGAATTTGCTCCAACAATTGAACCTTTTCCAATAACTGCATTATCTAAAATTGTTGCACTCATACCAATTAGACAGTTATCTTCAATTTTACAACCATGAAGCATAACTTTATGTCCAATTGTAACGTTGTCACCTATTATTGTTTGTGAATTAACATCTGTATGAATCATTGATAAATCTTGAATATTACTGTTTTTACCAATAGTTACAGTACTAACATCTGCTCTAATTACACATTGAAACCATATAGATGAATTTTCACCCATTGTAACTTGTCCAATAACATCGGCACTTGGGGCAACCCAAGCACTTTGAGCAATAACTGGATAAAACTCTTTAAATTTTAATATCATAGTTTCTACTTTTTATTTTGAGTTTGACCAGCGATTATAAATCTTAAAGCATTAAGTCTAATAAAGCCTTCTGCATCTTTTTGATTATATACTTCATCTTCTTCAAACGTTGAGTGAGCTTCTGAAAATAATGATTTTGAAGATTCTCTTCCAACAACTATTACATTACCTTTGTAAAGTTTAAGTTTAACACTACCTTCTACATTTTTTTGAGTTGCATCAATTGAAGCCTGTAACATTTCTCTCTCAGGTGAGAACCAGTATCCTTGATAAATTAACTTAGCATATTTAGGCATTAATTCATCTTTTAAGTGTGCAGCTTCTCTATCTAAAGTAATAGATTCAATAGCTCTATGACCTTTTAACATGATAGTTCCACCTGGCGTTTCATAACAACCACGTGCTTTCATACCAACATATCTATTTTCAACAATATCAATTCTTCCAATACCATGTTTGTTTCCATATGTATTTAAAGTTCTTAAAATTGTAGCAGGTGACATTTCTTCACCATTAATTGAAATTGGATCACCATTTTTGTATGCAATTGTAATATACTCAGCCTTATCAGGTGCATTTTCAGGAGAAACAGACCATAACCACATAGCTTCTTCAGGTTCTTCATTTGGATCTTCTAAACTTAAACCTTCATATGAAATATGTAAAAGATTTGCATCCATTGAATATGGACTTACTGCTGGATTACCATCTGCATCTAAATGCTTTTTATCAATTGAAATTCCATGCTCTTGAGCATAAGAAAGTAATTTCTCTCTAGAATTTAAATCCCATTCTCTCCATGGTGCAATTACAGTAATTTCTGAATCAAGTCCTAAGTATCCTAATTCAAATCTTACTTGGTCATTACCTTTTCCTGTAGCTCCATGTGATACAGCATCTGCACCCATTTTATGTGCAATTTCAATTTGTTTTTTTGAAATTAAAGGACGAGCTATTGAAGTTCCTAATAAATATTCACCTTCATAAATTGCATTTGCTCTAAACATTGGGAAAACGTAATCTTTTACGAACTCTTCTTGTATATCTAAAATAAAAATATTTTCTGGTTTAATACCCATCGCAAGTGCTTTTTCACGTGCTGGTTCAACTTCTTCACCTTGACCTAAGTCTGCTGTAAATGTAATTACTTCTGCATTATATTCATCTTGAAGCCATTTTAATATAACTGAAGTATCAAGCCCACCACTATAAGCTAATACTACTTTTTTAACATCTTTTTTACTCATAAATTTATCCTATGATTATCATTATTTTTATGGCTAATATTTTATCTAAAATTAGTTATAATCTTTATTATGAGAATAGATAAATTTTTAAATGCAGTAAATATTACTAAAAGAAGAGCAGTTGCTGAAGATATGTTACAACATAAAGTTGTTTTTATAAATAATCAAAGCGTTAAAAAAGCTAAAGAAGTCAAGCTTGGAGATATTATAGAAATTAGATATCTTGAAAAAAGTGACAAATTTAAAGTTTTACAAATACCAAATGTAAAATCAACGCCAAAATCTAAAATGGCAGAATATGTAGAAAAGATTGAAGGAGAATTAAATGTTTAATACAGCAAAAATGAAATTCGATGATATCTTTGAAAATAGATTACCCGAAGATGAAGTAAGAGAATATTTAATAGAAATTTATGAAAGAGGAGAAACTGCTGGTGAAATTGCAGGAGCAGCTAGTGCTATGAGAGATCATTTGATTCCTTTACCTGTTCATTATGATTTAAAAGAAAAAATTATTGATAACTGTGGAACAGGTGGTGATAAATCAAACTCTTTTAATATTTCAACTACTGTTTCAATACTTTTAAGTGCTTGTGACTGTTATGTTGCAAAGCATGGAAATAGAAGTATTACAAGTAAAAGTGGAAGTGCTGATATGCTTGAAGCTTTAAATATTAAACTTGATTTATCACTTGAAAACTCTGCAAAGATTTTAGAAGAAACAGGTTTTACTTTTATGTTCGCTCAAAATCATCATCCTGCAATGAAATATATTATGCCTATTAGAAAAAGTATTCCACATAGAACAATTTTTAATATATTAGGACCTTTATCAAATCCTGCAACTGTTTCTAAACAATTAATTGGTGTTTTTGATAAATCATATATCAATAAAATTGCATCTGCTTTAGATTTATTAAATACAAAAAGATCAATAATTGTATCTTCAAAAGATGGAATGGATGAAATATCAATATCTGATATTTCTTATGGAACTTCATTGTTTAACGGAAGAATTGAAGATTTTGAAATCAATCCTGAAAATTATGGATTGAAATTAGCTCCAAAAGAAGAGATTATAGGTGCAGACGCAGCTTTTAATGCAAATATAACAAAAGAAATTTTGTCAAACAATATAAAAGGTGCGAAACTTGATATTGTTTTAATAAATACAGCCGCAGCTTTAATAGTTGATGAAAAAGCAAGAGATTTCCAAGATGGAATACAAATTGCAAGAGAAGCTTTATTAAATGGTAAAGCAAAAGAAAAGCTTGAACAAATAATCAAAGTTTCAAATCAATTATAGGTATTAGTTTGGTAAAAAAATATAACTTAGCATTAAAAGAAATTGATATTTTAACTAATGAATTAAAAAATATTATAGTTGATGATGTGATTGTAATTTTAAGAGGTGATTTAGCAAGTGGGAAAACTACTCTTGTTAAAAACTATGTTAAATCACTTGGTTTAGATGATTTAGTTACATCTCCTACTTTTTCATTACAAAGTGTTTATTCAAATGATATATATCATTATGATATTTATAATAAAAGTTTAGAAGATTTTATAGCTCTTGGAATGCTTGAAGAATTTGAAAAAAGTGGAACTCATTTTGTAGAGTGGGGCGATGAAAAATTACAAAATTTATTAGAAGAGTATGGATATAATGTGATTTTAATAGAAATAGAAAAATGTGATAATAAAAGGCAATATAAAATCAATGCATAGATTAAGAATTACAGATATAACAAAAGCAATCAAAAAAACTCAAATATTACATGGAATTTCTTTAGAAGTAAATTCTGGTGAAATTGTTGGACTACTTGGACCAAATGGTGCTGGTAAAACTACAACTTTTTATACGGTATGTGGATTAGTGAAGCCAAGTTCAGGTCAAGTTTTCTTCGACGATAAAGATATCACATCTTTACCTTTACATAAAAGAGCATTAAGGGGAATAGGTTATTTACCACAAGAATCTTCTATTTTTAAAGACTTATCTGTTGAAGATAATTTAATGCTAGCAGCTCAAATTATAACAGATGATAAAGCAGAACAGCATAAGCGTGTTGAAGAACTTCTTGAAGTATTTAATATAGAACCAATAAGACAAAGAAAGGGTGTTTCACTTTCAGGTGGAGAGAGAAGGAGAACGGAAATTGCTCGTGCTTTAGTATCTCACCCAAAGTTCTTACTTCTTGATGAACCTTTTGCTGGTGTTGATCCTATTGCTGTAAAAGACATTCAAGAAATTATTGCACAACTAACAAAAATTAATATTGGAGTTTTAATTACAGATCATAATGTTAGAGAGACTTTAGAAATTTGTGATAGAGCTTATGTTATGAAAGCGGGTTCTTTACTTGCAAGCGGAACTAGTGCTGAAATTAAACAAGATAAGAAAGTACGTGAACATTATCTTGGAGAAGATTTTAACTTTTAAATCTTTTCATTTAAAAGATAGTGTAAAAATAACTGTGTAAATCCAAAAATATAAATATATTAGACAAAATTTATCTAGTATATTTTATTCAAGGATTTATAAATGAATATATTAAATAAAGAAGAATTAAAAAGACAAATAAGAGAAGGAAAAGAAGTATCAACAGATGGTATTTTAGATGAATTTAAGTCCCTTGGATTTACACAGTTTATTTTACAGGGTCAAAAAAAACTATAATCGAAGAGTTAATTAAAATAGAGGAAAAAAGTTAGATTAAATCTAACTTTTTATAAAGATGAAGCGATATCGTCTAAAATAATATCACTAATTCTACTTGATTTTCCAAAATGATCTAATAATTTGAATTGAATAGATGGGTTGTTTTGTTTTAATTCATTCATAATCTCCGGTAAGTCAACACTTACATGTTTTCCTGAATTTAAAAAGTATGGATAAAAATATATTTTACTAATATTCTGCGAAATTAATTTCTCAGATACTTCTTCAATACTAGGACTTGCAAGTTCTAAAAATGCACCTTCAATTTTTGTAAAACTTGTGTCTTTATCTTTTATCTCATTTGCTAACTTTAAAAATTCTTCATTTGATAATGCTCTTTTACTTCCATGTGCTATTAAAACTAAAGCGTTCATTTTTTTCCTTAATAATTATAATATTTGTAATATATTTTGTCTAGCAATGCATTATAATTAAAAATTTTTAAGATTTTCTAAATTTCATATAAATTCGGTAATTTGATATAAAAGTGCTCACCTGAGTATTTCTTATGTTTATAAGTAAATGTTACATTCGTTGGAGTAATTGAACCTTTTATTACTTCTATAATTATATTATAAGCCATATGTAAACCAAGTTCCGTACCCTTACTTTGATGTTTTGTTTTAAAATATTGATTAAACATTGATTTAACTCATTTTGATAAACATTGATTTAACTCATTTTGATAAACATTAATTTTTATATTTTATTCAAAGTTTAAAATTAGGTTTATGTTGTTAGTTTTAGAACTAGGACCTACAAGTTCTATAAAACTTTGCATACAAACTTTTAAATCTTAATTTATAACAATTCTGTCTGTTTTTATAAAGTCTCTAAAATCATCAATAGTTTTTGATAAATATTGCGTTTGAGTATTTATTATAATTCATGAGTTTTGGATTTCTTCATCTGTTAGCATATTATACTTTTTTTGCATTATCAATCCTGTTGCTGATGTTGATATGATACTTAGACGCTGTCTCCACTGATGTGTAATATTGCCAATCATTCACTTATTGATACTAATTTTGATTGTTCAAATATTTGAATATCTTTTTTTCTATTTTTTTCCACTACACTAAGAATTTTTTCTTCTCTAATTTTAACTTTTTTATGCATTACATTAAAGTTTTCTAATAAGTTGTCTAATGTTTATAAGTATTGCAATATGATTTTTATCTATTTTCAAAGAATATGAAATTTCTGGTTTTAAACTACTATTAGATAAATAAACATCAGACCAATAGGGTTTATATGTATTTTAACATTTATAAAATGCTTCATATTAGAATAATCAAAACCTTTTATTAATTTATTATTTTGTATTTTAGAAGAAAATTCTATTAATAAACCATTTTCATCTAATATTAATATTGATGATATTTCTTTTTCAATTCTTATTAAATCTGTAAGTAAGATAATTTTTTTGGTATATTCATTTTTTATTAATAATGCTAAGTTTTCAATATTTGACACAATATTATCAGATTCTTCTTCAACTATTTTTATTTACATAATTAATTTTCAATCTTTGCAAATTGTGCATTTTGAACTTTCATCATAAAGTATTCTCTAGTAACATCTCCATACTTGTCAAAAATTATTTCACCTTGTAATCCTTGATAAGTTTTGTGATTAATAATTCTTTGTTTCAATGTAGAAATATCACTTGAAACCCTAAGATTTTTTATTAAAATTTTCCCAAGTTGATAACTTTGAGTTTCAACTATTAAAGCTTTCTTATTATAGTTTTCTTTATACAGTTTTATAAAATCTGTAAACTATTTCTTTTGTGAGTTCTCATATATTCTGTTGAAAATAGAACTCCTTCAACAGCTTTTCCCCCATTTTGAATAAACTGATTAGTTTTAGCGTACTGAAGCTAAGATCTGTGTATTTATTTTGGTTATTTTTAAATATTGAATTATGTTTGTACTATTATTTGAATTTTTTCTCTGAATTTTCTACATGTATTCCTAAAAAATTATCATCTCTTTGAATGATTTTTATTTTTTGATTATTAATTTTATAATCAATTTTTTCAAAAGCAATGTAAAACCATTTTTAATA
Organism: uncultured Campylobacterales bacterium; assembly: GCA_938084175.1. GTDB lineage: Bacteria > Campylobacterota > Campylobacteria > Campylobacterales > Arcobacteraceae > Poseidonibacter. Next base: position 50,696 of record CALKDR010000001.1, on the reverse strand, counting down.
CTAGTATCTAATGAAGAGTACTTTCCAATTAATCCAGAGACAAAGCCTATTTTTAATTCAGCTTCTTTTTATCAGAACAAGCGTTAAAAAATAAAATAAAAGAAAGTAATAAAATATACTTTTTTATTAAAGACTCCTTCGATTATGAGTGAAGTTTTTCTGCTACTAGTTGATTAACAACTTTAGGATTAGCTTTTCCACCAGTGTTTTTTAATACTTGACCTACAAAGAAACCCAAAAGTTTATTATTACCTGCTTTAAATTTTTCCACATTATCAGGATTTTTTGTAATGATTTCATCAATAATAGGAGAAATAATATCAGGATCGCTTATTTGTACAAGTCCTTTATCTTCAACTATTTGTTTTGGACTTTTCCCAGTTTTTACTAATTCTTCAAATACTTCTTTTGCAATTTTGCTTGAAATAGTTCCATTATCAATTATTTGTACAAGTTCAACAATATTAGAAGCTGTAAATTTTAATGAATCAATTTGTTTTTCTTTAAGTTCTCTAGCTACTTCATTTACTACAATATTTGCAAGGCTCACAGCACTAGCATTAATTTTTAAACACTCTTCATAAAAAGATGAAAGAATATTATCTCTACTTAAGATATTAGCAACTTCAGTATTTAATCCAAGCTTTGCAGTATATCTATCAAATAACTCTTGTTCAGCTTCAGACAGTGCTTCAACTTCACCTACTATTTGTTCTCTTTTAATTTCTGCTTTAGGTGCTTGTTTTTTTACTTTCGTTTTCTTAGCCCAAGAATCTTTTAATCCTACAATTTTATTAAATACAGGTTTCTCATCTTTATAATCAATTGGATCTGCATAAAAATATCCTTGTCTTTCAAATTGTAATCTAGTATCAGGTTTTTGCGTGATAACAGCAGGTTCAATTAATGCATTTTTAATAATTTGTAATGAATTAGAATTTAAATCTTCTAAACCTTCGGGTGATTCATTTTTATATAATCTATCATAAAGTCTAACTTCAATAGTTTTAGCCTCTTTTGCACTTAGCCATTGAATAGCACTTTTAACTTTTATACCACTTGTATCGCTACCACTTTTAGAATCAGGATAATATTCTGCTTTTATTTCACAAATTTCTCCATTTGAATCTTTTATAATTTCTTTACAAGAAATTATGAAACCATGTCTTAATCTTACAGCCTGTGTAGGAGTAAGACGGAAATATCCTTTTGGAGGATTTTCCATAAAGTCATCACTTTCAATATAAATCTCTTTTGAGAATGGTAGTTTTCTTGTCCCTTCTTTTGGTACGTCATGAGGATAATAGGGTGCATCTATCTCTTCAAAACCATCATAATTTGTAATTGTTACTTTTAAAGGAGATAGTACAGCCATTACTCTTGGTACTTTTTTATTTAAATCATCTCTTATACAAAATTCTAATTGTGCAACATCAACCATAGAGTTTGCTTTTGCTATTCCTATTTGATCACAGAAATTTAATATAGATTCTTTTGTATATCCTCTTCTTTTATAAGCAGCAATAGTAGGAAGTCTTGGATCATCCCAACCACTAACATATTTACCATCAACTAATTCTAAAAGCTTTCTTTTACTCATAACCGTATAATTAATTCCAAGCCTTGCGAATTCATGTTGGAATGGTCTTGGCAATGAAAGTTCAAGAGTATCTAAAACCCAATCATATATATCACGGTTATTCTCAAACTCAAGCGTACAAATTGAATGACTTACACCTTCAATATAATCAGATAAACAATGAGCAAAATCATACATAGGATAAATACACCATTTATCTTCTGTTCTAAAATGATGTGCATGTCTAATACGATATAAAAGAGGATCTCTTAATTTCATATTAGCAGCACTCATATCAATCTTAGCTCTTAATACATGTTCTCCATCTTTAAACTCACCATTTTTCATTTTTTTAAATAGTTCTAGATTCTCTTCAATACTTCTACTTGCATATTTACTACGTTTACCAGCTTCTTTAACAGTTCCTCTTAGTTCTCTCATTTCTTCTTCATTAACACTATCTATATATGCTTTGTCCATTTTAATAAGTTGTACAGCATAATCATATATTTTTGAAAAATAATCAGATGTAAAATGTAAATTGTCTTTCCATTCAAAACCAAGCCATTGAACAGCATCTTGTAATGCTTCAACATATTTAGTATCTTCTTTACTTGGATTTGTATCATCCATTCTTAGGTTGCAGTATCCATTATAATCACGTGCAATACCAAAATTTATACAAATAGACTTTGCATGACCTATATGTGGAAATCCATTAGGTTCAGGGGGAAATCTTGTTATAACTTCTTTATACTTGCCTATTTTTAAATCTTCTTCAACTTTTACACGTAAAAAATCTTTACTTTCACTCATTATTATTTAACCTTTAGATATTGATACTTTTATAAGAAGTGCATTTTATCAAATTTGAGCTTTAATGATGTAGATTTCACTTATGGATAATTTTTATCTTTAGATATTAATTATTAAGTAAACTTTAAAGATATATGACTATACTTCCATCACAAAATAATTAAAGAATAAATAAAGTTAATAAATAAAAGGAATAAATATTATGTTAGTAACAAAAAAAGCTCCAGATTTCACAGCAACAGCTGTACTTGCAGATGGTCAAATCGTATCAGATTTTAATTTATATGAGAATATTGGTGAAAAAGGTGCAGTATTATTTTTCTACCCATTAGATTTTACTTTTGTATGTCCATCTGAGATTATTGCTTTCTCTAAAAGAGTAAGTGATTTTGAAGAAAGAGGTATTCAAGTTATAGCTTGTTCAGTTGATTCTCAATTTTCTCACTTTGCATGGAGAGAAACAGCAGTTGAAATGGGTGGAATAGGTAGAGTTAATTTCCCAATGGTTGCAGATTTATCTAAACAAATAGCACGTGATTATGATGTATTATTAAATGAGGAAGTAGCACTTAGAGGATCATTTTTAATTGATTGTGATGGTACTGTAAGACACGCAACAATAAATGATTTACCTCTTGGAAGAAATATTGATGAAATGATTAGAATGGTAGATACTATGTTATTTACAAATGAACATGGAGAAGTTTGTCCTGCTGGTTGGGCTAAAGGTGATGAGGGTATGAAAGCTTCAACTGAAGGTGTGGCTGAATACTTAGCAAATAACGAAGATAATTTATAGATTATACTTTTAGAAGGAATACAAAATGTTAGATTTAGCAATTATTGGAGGAGGACCTGCAGGATTAACTGCAGGTTTATATGCAACACGAGGTGGTTTAGAAAATGTAACTATGTTTGAAATGGGATTACCTGGCGGACAAATTACAGGAAGTTCAGAAGTTGAGAATTACCCAGGACAAAAGAATGTAGTAACAGGAATGGAGCTTATGGAAGATTGGCCTGTTCAAGCTATGAAGTTTGGTTTAAAACATGAAATGAATCAAGTTCTAAATGTAAGTAAAGATAATAATATATTTATTATACAAACAGCTGATGGACACAAACAAGAAGCTAAAGCTGTTTTATTAGCAACAGGTTCTGTTCCTAGACGTGCTGGTTTTAAAGGTGAAAATGAATTTTTTGGACGTGGAATTTCAACTTGTGCTACTTGTGATGGATTTTTCTATAAGGGAAAAGAAGTTGTTTTAATAGGTGGTGGTGATTCTGCATTAGAAGAAGCTGTATACCTTGCAAAGATTTGTTCAAAAGTTTATTTAGTTCATAGACGAGATTCTTATAAAGCAGCTCCATCCACAATTGCACATATGAAAGCTTGTGAAAATATAGAAGAAGTAACAAATGTTGATGTTGAAGAAGTATATGGGGATAACTCAGGTGTTACAGGTCTAAAAGTAAAATCAAAAATTGATGATACAATTAGAGACATAAAAGTACCTGGTGTATTTGTTTTTGTTGGACGTAATGTTTTAAATGAACCATTTAAAAAAGAAGATGGTACTTTTCTTTGTGATACAAATGAGCAGGGTGAAATGATTGTAGATTTAAAAATGAGAACAAATATTCCTGGTGTATATGCAGCGGGTGATGTTAGAATAGATGCAGCTAAACAAGTTGTTTGTGCAGCAGCCGATGGTGCTACTGCGGCGGTTGATATTATAGAATATCTAGGATAAAAGGAAATAAAATGAGTAAATATATAGAATTAACAAATGAGAATTTTGAAGCAAGTGTAAACGAAGGTATTGCACTTGTAGACTTTTGGGCTCCATGGTGTGGACCTTGTAGAATGTTAGCTCCAATTATTGAGCAATTAGCTGAAGAGTTTGATGGAAAAGCAAAAATTTGTAAAGTAAACTCTGATGAGCAAGCTGATTTAACTGCTAAATATGGTGTAAGATCATTACCTACAATGCTTTTTATGAAAGATGGTGAAGTAGTAGATCAAATGATTGGTGCTTCTTCAAAGCAAGCAATTGCAGATAAAATAAACTCTTTAATCTAAAAAATATTAAACAACTCACACTTTTTATAATAAAAGTGTGAGTACAAATCTACTTAGTGAACATTATTTAGAGTTTCCAGCTAAAATTTTTAATAGCGTTTTTATGCACACAACAAAATCATAGTTTAAAAAAAGATTAAGAACCCTTTATAAATAAATATACTGAAAGTAAAAAAAAGATTCCAGAAAGTATAAATATATTTTTTGATTTCTCTTTTTTTAGAATACTTTGCTCAACTTCAAAACTTGCAATAGATTTTAAAGTTCCATTATCTTTATAGCTTAAGAATTTATAGCCTTTTTTAGAATAGTTATCTTTTATTTTTAAAAGGTTTTTCTCTCTTTGTTTTTCATCAAAACCACCTACAACTATGTTTTTTTTCATTATGAACCTTTGTATTAAAAATATATTTTTGAAATTATATCTAAAAACAAAATGTCAAGAATATGTCAATAGATAACACCTTTTTAACTTTGCATAAATGCTTTATAATTATTTTACTAACAAAATTAAAAAGGATTTATTATGGATATAGTAAGAAATGTAGTTGTTTTTGTTTCAATTTCATTATTAAGTATTGGAATAATCTCTTCAGCTTTTTCAGGTTAAGAAATTAAAAAATTACAATAAAAGTATTATACGAATCTTTGTACTTATACTTTAAATTAAAATTATGCAACTCTAATATTTTATTAACAATGTTTAAGCCTAATCCATGACCTTCTACTTGATTAGGCTCCCTTGTAAAAGGTTGTATATAATATATCAAATCATTTAACAACTCATCTCCAATATTTTTTACAAAAATTTTATTATCTTTACTTTCTATAATAATAGGAAATTCTTTTGCATATTTCATTGCATTATCAATCAAATTTTTAAGTGCAAGTGTTAAATAATATAAATCACCTTCTATCGTAAAATCATTTTTAATAAGCACACTTACTTTTGATTCATCTTCTATTGCTAGTTTTGATAAAGATTCAAGTACTAAAGTACTTACTTTAAAATTTTTCATTTTTAAAACTGCAAGATTTAATTTTTCTCTTTGTAATAGAGTACTTGTTAGTTTTTCAATATCAGAAAAAATAGTAGAAATATCTTTTACAATTTTATCGTCTGTATTTTTCTTTATTTTATGAAGTATAAATTTACCTTTTGCAATTGGTGTTTTTAATTCATGGCTTATATTCCGTAAAAGTTCCTCTCTTGATTGAATAATATCTGATTGTTTTTCTAAATATGAGTTTAAATTTTCTGTGATTTGACTAAGCTCATTATTTTTACCAATATCTACATTAATAGTTTTTTCACCATTTTTGAACAACTGTAATACACTTTGATTTAATTTATAAAGCATCTGTTTTATTTGATTTATAATTTTTGAAGAAATTATAAAACTAAGTAAGAATAAGAGAATAAATAAGATAAATAATTCTAGTTTTATAGTACTTAAGAAAGCATCCCTTTTTTTTTGCGTTTGACCTAGTTTTTTTTGCAAATATAATGTTTCTTCAATTAATAGATTATTTGTATTTACTCTTACTTGCTCAAAAGTTTTTTCAAAACTTGAAAAGTCTTTATTTCTCTTAAGTACTAATGTATACAAATCTTTTTTTATAAGTTTTTGCATAAGTTCAAAATTTTTAAAAATAAGAATAAGATTTTTCTTTTCTTCTTGTGCTTCTGAGTTTCCTATAATTTGTATTTTTTTTGTATTTAAACTAGTATAAAAATCATCGGCTTTATTAAGTCTTTGCTTTACTATTTGGATTTTTTCATAATCTGTAATAATATCTAGAACAATCCATGAATAAGAGTTATTCAACTCTTTTAATTTCTCTACTCTTATTAACTGATCATACCTATGTGTTTGTTGATTGTTAATAGTGTTAAGTTTATTAATTGTATAGAAAAAAGCTCCCATAATAAAAGTAACAATCAATAAAATTAATGTAAATGATAGAAGTAATCGTTTTCTAATTGTCATAGAAAAACTTATATCCAATACCCCAAATAGATTTTATATATTTGGGTTCTTTTGAATTATCATTAATTTTATATCTTATATTACTTATATGCATATCAATAGTTCTATTTTTAGTATCATCTTTTAGTGAGCTTTGATTTACTATATCTTCTCTTGAAATAACTTTATTAAGATTATTTATCAACAATAAAAAAATCTCTTTTTCAATTTTTGTGAATTCTATTTCATTATTACTTGAAAAAACTCTTGATGTATTTATATCAATACTTAATTCTTCAATCTTAACTATTTAAATTTTTTTGTATTTTTTTAATGTAGCTTCAATTCTTAATACTAATTCTCTTGGTTCATATGGTTTTGAAAGATAATCATCAGTTCCTAGTTCATATCCATAAATTTTATTACCTATATCATCTCTTGCTGTTGATATAATAATTGGAAGATCTTTTATCTGTTTTAATTTTTTAAATAAGTCAAAACCATCCATATTGGGAAGACCTAAGTCAAGTATTGCAATGCTAAAATTATTAGGATTTTGTTTAAAAGTCTCTAATGCATCAAGTGGATTAGAAAAAGCAGTACATAAATAATTGTACTCTTCTAAATACTCACTTATTAAATTTTGTAAAACCAAATCATCTTCAATTAAAAGTACTCTTTTCATATGTTTATCCTAAATTATTGTAGTTTTTATTTTACAGTGTATAGAGTAAATTTTAAATAAATAAACTGCTAAAGTACTTATTTTGTGAGATTTTTAGAGTCTATAACATCACCCATAAGCTGCACGGTTTTTTTAAAATATGGATTCCATGTTAATCTTGCAAAATATTTACCATCTTCTTGTAAACCCCAAGCTGAAAACCAAAGTTCATCTTCTAAAGGATTAAATATCTTATCTTGTCCATTTCTATACATTGTAAAACAGCCATTTTCTCCATAAAAGAAATGATTCTTATTAAATAAAACACTTAAATGTGAAAAGTTAGAAATATTATCTTTGGGAATATAACTAGGTAAAGATATAACTCTTGAATCTTTTGAGGTACTTCTCTTTCCAAACCAAAGTAGTTTACTTTTTGGGTTTTTAAAACTATTTGAAAAGATTGATACTATTTTTTCTGCTTCAATCACACTATCATCTTGGCTAATTGTTACAAAAACAGGTTTTGAAAAGTTTTTACTTTCTAGCTTTTCTTCTACTTGTTTTAAAGATTTATAATACAAATTAGAAGCATTCATTGATAAAGATTCATATCGTAAAATATTTTCACTTATATCATTCTGAAATAACCAAGTTTTAAAATAGCTTCCAATTCCTGAAAAAGGTAATAGTGTTCCTTGACTTGATGCAAAACCAGGGGAGAAAAGTAATAAGCCTGAGATATCTTTTTCATTTTCTAGAGCATATGAAGTTATAAGATTAGCTCCTGTTGAAAACCCACCAAGCCATAAGTCATCAACTTCTTTTTGTAATAATTTAATATGATGTGAAACTAGATCAGTCCATTGATTAAACTCAACATTTATCAAATCAGCAGGTCTACTTCCATGACCTGTTAGTAATACTGTTCTTACTAAAAAACCTTTTGAAACTAAGTCCTTTGCTAAATCCTGAAAATAACCTGGCGAATCACCTAGACCATGAACAAGCAGAATACCTTTTGATACTTTTTGATTGCTTGGTTTCTTTTCAAATGGTGCATTTAAATTAACTTCTAATTTATGGTATTTTGTTAAAAAAACGCGATTGTTATTTAGCCATTGTTTATTTTCTTTTATATATACTTGAAAATTATCTTGAGTATAATTTGCTAGGGAGTTTGAAGATATATATAGTGGATTATTTTCATTTGCAAAGCAAAGTTTTAACATTAATAATAGTAGTAAAATCTTTTTATTCATTTGTAGCCTTTATTTAATTTTTAAGTATATAAAAAATTTATTAAAAGTACTTTTATTTTATAATAAAGGACTACAATCTTAGTTTTTATAATAATTTAATAAATAAAATTATTATAAATTATATAGATATTTTTTCGAATAACAATAATTAAACTAAATCGTACCCAAAGATTTACACCTCGAGTATATAATTTAGGTTCTGTCATTTTCATCATGTTATCTCCTGTGATAACACCTTAAAATAACAACTACTAACAATAGAGATGATTTTACATTTGCTTTATTAGTTTGTGATATTTTAGATTGCAAGATTGAAGTGGTTTATAATTCAAAATAGATAAAGTTGTTTAAGTTGTCAATAGAAAAGGTATTAATTGCAAGAGTTAAAAAGTAAAAAAATAACAGTCATATCGTTAAGTATTTTAGATATGACCTGTTTTTACAAAAATTATTGTTTCTTCATTTACATAAGGAAAATGCTCACTTAAATGTGGACTTCTTATCCAAGACCCAGTAGGGTAGTGTCCATATTCATCTATAAACACACCCTTAAGAACTAAAACTTCTTCTCCACCCCAATGTTTATGAGGGACAAACTTTTCACCTTCTGGCCATTTTACTAATGCTGTTTGTTCATATAATGGTTTTACTTCAAGTTTACCTTGCCCTTCTAGCCAAGTTGTATCATTTGTGTTAATAATTACTTGTATGTTATCAGTAAAAAAGTTAGTTTTTCTAAATATTACAAAACCTTTTTCTGATTTTACAAATGATTCATTTTCACAAGGAAGTCTTAAGTAAGTTCCTTGTGGATGTTCTCCATATTCATTAATATAAGTACCTTCCAATACGAATATTTCAACACTATTAATTTTTTCTATTTGACTTAATTGTGAGTTTTTATTTAACTTAATAAATGAAGTTTCTTCTTTATCTTTTATAGATAATATTTTTTTAAATACATTTTTACTTTCTTGCCATTGCATAGTATTTGTATTAATTAACGCTCTTTTTTCATAGTCACTATTCATATTTATTCACTTTTTTTGTTTATTATAGTCAAGAATTAATTAGTTTTAGTAACATAGATTGAATGTTTTTTAAAATTAATATTATTTAACTATAATTATAAAATAAGGAAATCAAATGTTAAAAAAAATCTTGTCAATTGGAATCATCTTATTCTTTTTTGTTGCTTGTTCTAAACCTTCTTCAATAAACCAAGTATTTACTCATGATTTGGGTAAAAAAGAAGGAATTTATTCAGTTAAACAAGCACGTAGTATTGATATGAAAGAACTAGTAAAAGATTTAGAATACTATCCTGTTATTTTTGTTGGGGATTATCATGATACAAAAAAAACTCATAAGTTTTTTGAAAATCTTTTAAAAGAACTTGATAAAGAAGGATATAAAATTCATCTAGCAAATGAATGGTTTTCTCCAAAACATAATAAATTATTAGAAGAGTTCATAAGTGGACAAATAAATGGAAGTGAATTAAAACAAAGACGTAAATGGGATGAGTTTACAAATTTTAAATGGGAATATGTAGAACCTTTATATGAAGCAGTAAAAAAGAACAATGGGAAACTTTATGGTATGAATATATCTAAAGAAGATAGAAAAAAGATTAGACTGAAGAAGTTTGATAAAATGAGTAAAAGCGAAAAAGAATTTTATGATTCTTTAGATTTAAATGTAAGTGCTCATAAGCAACTTGTTATGCCTTTTTTAGAACATTGTAATAAAATGCCACAAAAGAGTGATGAACCTTGTGAAGAAAGAATGTATAGAGTTCAAGTTGCTTGGGATAGTTACATGGCTAAAAACCTTGCGGATATTTCAAAAAACAATATAAAAACAAAAAAAGATAAAGTTGTAGTATTTGCAGGAGCTATGCATATAGAACAAAATTTAGGAATTCCATTAAGGTTTTCAAGATTGAGTAACTTACCCTTTACAACAATATCAAATGAAGAGATTGATGAAGAATCTGATTTAGTTAAAGTTAATAATAGTAAATCAGATTTTGTTTATATTTATAAATAGTTTAAAGTTCATCAATCCATTCTTCAAAATTTGCATCGCTTGGCATTCTCCAATCGGCTCTAGGACTTAGAGAGATTGTACCAACCTTTACACCATCTGGCATTGCATTTCTTTTGAATTGTTGAGTAAAGAATCTTTTTATAAAAAGTTTAAGCCATTTTTTAACCTCATCTTTTGAGTAGTTTTCAAAAGCATTTTCTGCTAAGAATAGAATTTTTGAAGGCTTCGCCCCATATCTTATAAAGTGGTAAAGAAAAAAATCATGAAGTTCATAGGGACCAATTATACTTTCGGTCTCTTGTGAAATTTTATCACTATTAGGTGGCAAAAGTTCAGGAGATATTGGAGTATCTAAAATATCAATTAATATATCTTTTATATCTTCCTTATAAGTAAAGTATTCAACTAAATAAGAGATGAGGGTCTTAGGAATTCCACTGTTTAATGAATACATACTCATATGATCACCATTGTATGTACACCAACCTAGTGCTATTTCACTTAAATCTCCTGTTCCTATTACTATTGCTCCATTTTTATTAGCTAAATTCATAAGTATTGATGTTCTTGTTCTTGCTTGAACATTTTCATATGTCACATCATGAATCTCTTTATCGTGTCCTATGGCTTCAAATTCTTTTAAAGAGATATCCTTTATCGATATTTCCTTTATTGTTGTACCTAGAGCTTCACACAGCTTAATAGCATTTGATTTTGTTCTACTTGTAGTTCCAAAACCAGGCATTGTTATTGCAATGATTCCTTTTAAATCATAATTAAGAATTTTAAAGGCTTTGTAAGTTGAGAGTAGGGCTAGAGTTGAGTCTAAACCTCCAGAAATACCAATCACAACTTTTTGGGATTTTATATGTATTAATCTTTTTATTAAGCCATGAGCTTGAATATTTGTAATTTCTTCACACACTTCTTTCTTGATTTTCTCATCTGAAGGAACAAAAGGGTGCTTGTTTATATATCTTTTTAGTTCTGATATTTTTGTTGTTGGAAGTGTTTTTATAATTCTAACTTCTGTTGGAATACTATCCCCAAAATATGATTCGTGATTTCGTAACCATATTAGTTTCTCAAGATCTATATCAGCTCTAATAATTTGATTTTCTAATGAAAATCTCTCACTTTTTTCTAATACTGATCCATACTCACATATTAGTGCATCGCCACCAAAAATTGTATCTGAACTAGATTCTCCAACTCCGCAAGAACTATAAATATATGCACAAACTAATCTTGCACTTTGTGTTTTTACTAGTTCTTTTCTATAGGCTGATTTTCCAACTATTTCATTGCTAGCTGAAAGATTAAAAATCATATTTGCACCATTTATTGCCATTTGATTACTTGGAGGCAGGATTGACCATAAATCTTCACAAACCTCTATACCAAATGTAATATCATTCTCATCAGAAAATAAAAGATCAACTCCAAAAGGAATTTCTTGTTCAAATAGTTTTAAAGTTTTTGATTTTATTCTAATACCTGATTGGAAATATCTTTTTTCATAAAATTCATTTTTATTTGGAAGATAACTTTTGGGTACTACTCCTAAGATTTTACCATTTTGGATTACTGCTGCACAATTATAAAGTCTATGCTCAAAAGAAACTACTACACCAACTATACATATAGTTGCTATGTTTTCACTTTTTTCCAAGAGTAGCTTTAATGCTTTATTTTGAGAATCTATTAAATTTTGATTTAAAAAAAGATCGCCTGCTGTATACCCAGTGATACAAAGCTCAGGAAAAAGAACGATTGAACTTCCATTTTTATTTTCCTGTTCGTAAATATTGATTATTTCTTTAATATTTTTACTAGTATTAGCAATTTCCACCTTTGGAACACTTGCAGCAACTCTATAAAAACCATACATATTAGATTTCCCTTTCATATTAAAATTCTTATAAAGTTTATTATCTTTATTATTTTATATAACTTAATATATTTTATCCTTAAAAATTTACAGTATACATAGATTGATTTCCATACATATTTTTATCTAAAATAAGACATTTTTTATACAGAGTAAATATATATAATCTTTGAATGTATTAAGAATAGTGTATTTATAAAGAGTTACTCACCGGTTAAGTTAATCGCTTACATATTATTTTATTCTAAAACTCCATCAATTTCTTTCATGATCGTATCAGTTTTTGAAAGTGTATTTATAATTTGTTGTAGTGTTTTAAATCTGCTCGGCTTAGTGTTCTTTCTACTCTGTTTTTTAGCCACTTTTGAGCAGGTTGGGCTTTCTAAGAAGATCTAACTTTTTTAATATATCTGTAAATGGAAGGTTCAGACATTGCAAGTTTAAGTGCAACTTCTTGAACTGAACCTCTAATATTAAAAATACCACATTCATCTAATGCTTTCATTACTTCGGTTTTCTCTTCTCTAGTCATTCTACTTGGAGTGACATTAAACTGATTTATAATCGTGTCAATTTTATTAAGTGTTAATTCTTGACCATCTGAACTTAGATTTTCTTTTATGATATTTAATGAAGCTATTTTATCATCCACATAATTAGGCAGTAAAGATGTTAAAAATGATAAAGAATTCTTCATTTCATGATAATCTGAATTTAGACCCAAAGCCCCTACAATTTTATTTGAATCATCTCTTATAAAATAAGTAGAAGAGTATAAAAGTTTGCCTTCAACATTTTTTGAATTGTAATTACAAATAAACTGTTTATCACCTTTTGATTCACTAAGAATAAAATCTAACATTAAATCTGTAATTGAGTCTCCAATTTTTCTACCACTTATATGACCATTTACAAGATGAACAATTGACTTTTGATAATTTGTTAAATCATGAAGAATGATTTCAGTGTTAGAACCTAGAACTTCTCCTAGAAAATCTGCAATTGATATGTATTTTTTTATATATTGATTCAAGTCTTAACCTTAGATACTTTGATAAGAATCATTATAGAAAAATAATAAATCATTGTCAAATAATAATAAATTATTCTCATAATAATAAAAATCTATTAAATTTATACAGTAAATTGGAACAAATGATAAAAATTTATTATATACTATCTTTAATAAAAAAAAATTATCACAATTAAGGATTAAAATGAAAGCAATAAACTCAACAAAAGCACCAAGTGCAATTGGACCATATTCACAAGCAGTAGACAAAGATGGTTTTATTTTTGTATCAGGACAACTACCAATAGATGAAAATACAGGTGAATTTGCAGGAGAGGATATTGCTTCTCAAGCAAAACAATCAATGGAAAATATTAAATATATTTTAGCAGAGGCTGGACTAGAAATGAAAGATATTTCTAAAACAACAATTTTATTAAAAGACCTTGAAGATTTTGTTATTGTAAATAAAATCTATGGAGAATATTTTAGTATTCCTTATCCTGCTCGTGCTACATATGAAGTTGCAAGATTACCAAAAGATGCTTTGATTGAAATCGAAGCAATAGCTAAAAAGTAAAAGGAGAATCAAAATGAAAAAAGACGTTATTGTAGTAGGGGCTGGATGTATTGGACTTATGAGTGCTTATTGTTTACAAAAAAGTGGAAGAAATGTAACTGTAATTGATAAAGGTGATATTACTGATGGTACGTCTTTTGGAAATGCAGGATTATTATCAGCTTTTAAAAAAGCACCTTTAAGCGCACCTGGCGTTATAACTGATACTATGAAACTAATGCTAAAAGGTGAATCTCCTGCTAGTGTTCATCCTACATTGAATTTGCATTTATATAAATGGCTTTTAAAATTTGCAGCAAGTGCAACAGAAGCTAGATTAAAAAGAACACTAGCTTTATTTGAAAGATATGGTCAAATTAGTTTAGATATGTATGAATCTATGATTGAAGAAGACGGAATGGATTTCCATTTTAGAAAAGATGGTCTATTAATGATTTATACAGAACAAGAAACTTTTGATGCAAAAGCTGCTCACTGTAATGATCCAAAAGCATATGAAATTCTTTCAAAAGAGAGAACAAAAGAGTATATGCCAATACTAAATGACAAAGTAATTGGTTCAATTCTTTTAAAAGAAAATGGACATATTGATTCTGGTGAAATGATGCTAGAGGTAAAAAGATATTTAGAAGAAAAAGGTGTTGAATTTTTATTAAATGAAGAAGTTGATAGATTAGAATTTGAAGGTTCAAAAGTTACTAAAATTAGAACTTCAAAAAATGTTTATGAAGCTGAAACTTTTGTTCTTTCAACAGGTGCTGATGATAAACTTGCACGTCAAGCTAAAAACAAATTTATGATGACACCTGCAAAAGGTTATAGTCTTACTTTTAAAATGGATGAAGATTTGATGCCTAAAACTACTTCATTATTTGCAGATCTTTTTATTGCAATGACTCCAAGAAGAGAAACATTAAGAATGACTTCAAAACTAGAACTAGGAACTACAGATCCTTCAATTGTTAAAAAACAAATTGATAGTATGAATAAAAACTTAGCTCAATATACAAATGATTTTGAAAGAAGAGATATTGTTGAGTGGTCAGGATTTAGACCTCTTACTCCAAATGATATTCCTATTTTAGGATTTGATTCAAAATATAACAACTTGGTTCATGCTACGGGATTAGGTTGGCTTGGGATTACATTTGCTCCTTCTATTGGAAAAATTATTAGTGATGTAATTACAATTGATAAAAAAAATGAAACAAATGATGATATCTTGTTGTTTTCATCATTCTTCCAAGGTTAAAATTGATGGGAAAAATAATGAATAAGTTTAAAAATATGCTATTTTATATGGCAATGTTATGTATACCAAGTTTAAGTTTTGCAGAAGAATTTTTTGGGATTGATCAAAAAATTGATCAATTTTTCACCATTTATTTTGGGTGGTTTGCAAGTGCAATTTTTTATGGTGTGAAAGTTGAAGATGGGGTGACATTTCCTATAATTGTGGGATGGCTGTTTGTAGCTGCTATTATCTTTACATTTTATTTTGGTTTATATTACTTAATGCCAATTGTTAAAAAAGAATTAAACTCTTTTCTTTCAAGAGTTGAATCTGGTGAGATTAAAAAATACAAATGAAACTAATAAGACCAGTTTGGGCTGAAATAAATCTAGATAATTTAGCTCATAATATGAGAGAAGTTAGACGTGTTACAAATAAAGATGCTTTAATTACTGCTGTAATTAAAGCTGATGGTTATGGACATGGAGCTGTATTTATTGGACAAACTTTAATAGATAATGGAGCTAATAGATTTGCTGTCGCTACTTTAGGAGAAGCTATACAATTAAGAGATTCATTCCCAAATATTGAAATTATGGTCTTGGGTTATACTCCTTCTTCACTAGCTTGTGATGTAATTAAAAATAATATAATTCAAACAATTTATAATCTTGAAGAAGCAAAAGTTTTTTCCCAAAAAGCAATTCTTATGAATAAAGATTTAACAATACATATCAAAATAGATACAGGAATGAATCGTTTAGGTATGCAAGATAATAATGAAACTATTGACTCTATTTTAGAAATAAATAAATTAGATAGTTTGATTATTGAAGGTATTTTTACTCATTTTGCAAAAGCAGATGAAAGTGATAAAGAATTTACAATTGAACAAGTAAAAACATTTACTAAAATTGTAAAAAAACTAGAAGAAAAAGATTTAATTATACCTATAAAACATGTATCAAATAGTGCTGCTATTATTGATTTACCGCAGTTTAATATGGATATGGTGAGAGCAGGTATTATGTTATATGGTTTATATCCTTCAGAATATGTAAATCACAATAATGTAAAACTTAAAGAAGTAATGACTCTAAAAGCTAAAATCTCTCAAGTTAAAACTATTTCAAAAGGTCAGGGTGTTAGTTATGGTTTAAAATACAAATGTTCTAAAGATACACAAGTAGCAACTTTACCAATTGGATATGCTGATGGATTTACAAGAATGTTATCAGGAAAAGCATCTGTTATGGTTAAAGGAGCTAAATCTGCAATTATTGGAAATATCTGTATGGATCAATGTATTATTGAAGTAACAGGTCTTGATGTTAAAATTGGTGATGAAGTTGTTCTATTTGGTGGTAATGATTCTAATGGTATTTCTATTGATAGTGTATCTGATTTATTAGGCACAATTAATTATGAAATTGTTTGTATGGTTAATAAACGAGTTCCTAGAGTTTATAGATTTCAAAAAGAAAATGAAATTATTGAAAAAATCAAGTCTTTATAATTAAAATTTTAATAAGATACAATAATTATAAACTCTAAGGTAAAACATGTCAAGAAAAAACACTTCAAGTGTAGATACAACTAAAGGTGATAAGATTGCTAGAAGGTCTAATGAAAATAAAAACATAGACTTAGTAGATTTCAATCACAAAGAAACAAGTGAACAAATAGTAAATGCAAGAAAAGGCGTAAATGTAGATTTAGCAAAAGCTAAAGCTAAGAAAAAAGCTAAAATGGCAAAAGCATCTAAAAAGAAGAATAAAAAGAAATAGTCTTACTATTTTTCAAGAAATAAAAAAGGCTAATTTATTATGAATTAGCCTTTTTTTTATTTAAAATTTAATACTTATTCAGCAAGTAAGTTTCTGTAAAACTCTCTATAGTTAGTATCTTTTTCATCTCTAGCTTTCATAGCAGGTCTTGGATGTTCGTTTAGTTGTCCAGTTAGCATATATGGAATTGAATAACCCCAGTCAAGTTCTTTTTCTAATGGAATAATAAACTCTTCAATAAATTTTAATACTGGCATTAATTTATATTTTGGATTTTTTAAGAAACCAATTAATAACTCCATAGGACAGTTTCCAGCACCTCGTCCTAATCCAGAAATAGTAACATCTAAGTAAGAAGTTCCATAAGTTAAAGCTTCAATAGTATTAGCATATGCTAATTGCATATTGTTATGTGCATGAATACCAATTTGTTTTCCGTTTGCTTGTGCAACTTTTAAATACTTTTCAGTTAATTTATTGATTTGCTCAGGATAGAATGAACCAAATGAATCTGCAATATAAATTACATCAACGCTTGATTTCGCAACTGCTTCTAAAACTTCATCTAATTCACTATCAAATGATTTTGAAATTGCCATAATATTAATAGTAGTTTCATAACCTTTTGCATGAGCTTCTTCCACAAGTTCAATTGCTGCAGGAATTTGGTGAATATACGTTGCAATTCTAATCATATCTACAACTGATTCTTCTTTTGGAAGTAATTCTGAATTTACAGTTCTTCCAATATCAGACATAACCGCAATTTTCATATTAGTATCATTGTTCCCAACAATCTTTCTAATATCTTCTTCTTTACAGAAATTCCAAGCTCCAAACTCTTCTTCACTCATAATTGAGGGTGAATTATTTTTTCCTATTTCCATATAATCAACACCAGCTGCAACACATGTTTCATAATGTGCTTTTACAAACTCGTCTGTAAAATGAAAATTGTTAACTAAACCACCATCTCTAATTGTACAGTCGAAAACTTGAATATCTTCTCTTACTGTAAGTATTGAACCTTTTTTTTCAAACATAAATGCTTCCTATTCTCTTTTAATAATAATTGTCGTAATAATATCTTAACACTGCTCAATAAATCTTTAAAAATTAATACTAATTTATTAATATATTGTAAAATCTTGTTTTATTGTAATGTATTACATAAAATTGTAGTAATAATTTAGTACGAAGTTAGGTTTAATACTTCGTCAATTTTTTCATATGAATACATTTCGTAATTTGTGCTCTTCTCTTTTATAGCTGTAACTGCCATTCTATCTGCTAATTCATTACCTTCAATACCTGCATGACCTTTTACATGTTTGATTTCTATTAAATCTTTTATTCTTTCATAAAGCTCATGTGTTTTTTTGATAAGTTCAAGATTTTTAATCTCTCCACCTTTTTTTGTCCAGCCTTTTGCTTTCCATCCATATGCCCATGTTTTTATACAATCAATACTATATTTTGAATCAGAATAAATTGTGATTATATTTTTTGAACTTGTTTGTTTACAAATTAATAAAGCTTGATAAAGTGCGTTTAACTCAGCTATATTATTTGTTCCTTTTTCTACAAAATCTCCATGTAATAAAACAGGATTCTTTTCATTTGAGTAAACAGCTATTCCACTTCCTGCAAGTCCTGGATTTCCAGAACACGCTCCATCACAATAGATTCTAATATGTTCTTCATCATCATTTGTACTTGCATTACTTACAGTATTTCTTGCTGATATTTCTGTTTTTTTTGTATCATTTTGAACTTGTTTATTTGAGCTATTAAATTCTATTATCATATTATAGTTTTTTAAAATTTGCTCTTGGGCTTTTACTGCAAGCTTACCTTTTAATAGCATAAGTCTATTTGCATCATTTTTTAGTATGTCTTTTTGAAGTATTTTTTCTTTCCAGTTTTCTTCAAGAGGAAAGGGTAAGTTTAATATTTTACATTGTTCTTTATTCAGTGTTTCATCAAATGAAATAAGATGTATAAATTCGTAAGTAATTTGCATATATAATCCATAATTTTTTATGGATTATATCAAAATTATATGCTTTTTTAATTTTTTTCTTGAAACTTTATAAATAAAAATAAACCAATAATAATTAAAGCTAAACCAACAATAGAAGTAGTATTTATAGAAATTGTTCCAAAAATTATAAAGCCTCCAATAATTGTAAATACAACTTCACTAGCTTGTGTTGCGTCAACTGCTGCTATTTCATTTGTATCTTTTGCTAAACCTCTTGCATATAGAAATATAGTAGTTGCTAAAACACCAGAAAAAAGTGCTACTAGACCTGAGTTTAATATTTGTGAATTACTAGGTGCTTGTGGTTGAATAAGTACTAAAAGAATAATCCAAAAAGGTATAGATCCAATTGTTAAAAGCATAACTTTATTAAAAGCATTTTTTAATAAATCTGAATTTATATATGGAGCTATTTTACTTCCTTTATTTTGACTTTCCCATACAAGTTGATTTCCTAAAGGATAACAAAATGAAGCTATTAAAACAGGAATTCCTCCATAAATTAAACTTGCTAAATCAAACTTATCAATATGAGAAAGGTTTACTAAGCAAACTCCTATAAAAATTATAAAAGAAAAAGCCCATATTTTTTTAGGAAAACTTTTTCCAAAAAATAGTAAAACAAAAAGTGTAGCCACAACAGTAAACTGCCAAGATGCGGCAATCACCCAAGAAGGTGAAAAATCAGCAGCAAAACAAATTAATGCATAAAAGAAGCCAAATCCAACAGTTCCACTTATTATCCAAAATTTATAATTTGCAATAAATAGCTCATATATTTCAAAGACTCTTTTAAAACCACCTTGAAAGATTAAAATCATTAGTAAAAATATAATCATGAAAAAATATCTAAGTGTTGCAGAGTAAAGCCAATGACCACCTTGAACACTCATAAGTTCATTTAAAACAAATGTTGTACTAAAAAAACCACCTGATAATATTCCTAATAAAATTAATCTTAACATATCCTACTTATCAAGGTTCCAAGGAATTCCAGCTAATATTAAAATTAAACCAATACTAAAGTATATAATTTGAGTTTTATATTTTTTTCTTTCATCTTCAATTCTTTTTGCTTTAAAAGAACCAATTGTTATAATAATAATAGCTATTAACATAATAAGACTGTGCTCAACTGCAAAAAATCTTAATTCACTAATTGCCATAGACCCTTTAACATCTGCTAAAAATATACTTGTTTTTTCACTTGTATAGTAAACATAAAGACCTACTACAAACTGTAAATGAATAAAACCTACAGTTATATGTGAAAATATATTATTAAACTTTGTAAAAGGTTTATTTCCAAAATAGCCTGTGTATATTAAATATAAATGTGTAAATAATGTAATAAGCACTACCCAACGTAAACTTGAATGTATAATTAATTCTGTTGTTTCCAATTTTTTATTCCTTTTTATTTATTGTATTTATTCTTATTGTTATAATTATTTTTTATATACTGCAAAAAAATGTGGCACTGAAGGTATTTGAGAATCATCATATGCTTTAAAACTAATTTCTGTTAAAGCATCTTTTGTTACAAAGTTGTTGATTTCTTCAAAGTCTAAAGGTAATGGTATTTCATCTTGTTTTTCATTTTTTTTTCTACTTCTACATGAAACTAAAATATGAGCATTTTTACACAGTAAATTTGATATTGCTTTTCTTGCTTTGTTTCTATATTCTCCTGGTAAAATCTGTATAGTATTACACTCATACACCAAGTCAAAGTTTTCAAGCCAACTTTCTTTATAATCAAATAAATTAGCAACAAGATAATTAACTTTAGTATTTGGATACCTATTCTTACATAATCTTATAGCTTCATTAGATATATCAAAAGCAATTACTTCATATCCATAATCACTTAAAGCTTCTGCATCATCACCTACACCACAGCCAATTACTATTGCTTTTTTATTTTTTGCATCTTGTTTATTTTCTTCAAGCCACTTTACTAAATAAGGGCTTGCTTGCAAATCAGACCAAAATACAGCTTTATAATCACCTTTTGCATCTGTATAAATAGAATCACACCAAGAAAAAGGTTCATCATTTTCATGATGTTCTTTTACCATTTGCTTATATTTTACAGCATCAAATTCAATCATTTAGCTTCGTCAATGATTTTTAATAATGTTTCTTGTGTATCTTGAGCTAGTTCTATAAAATCTGGATTAATATCATCTACTAATTGTGTAAGTGAATTCATTGCAATATTTGTACTTCCATTATCTTTGTATACAGAAATTTTACAAGGCATAATAACAGACATTGACATATCTTGACCTAAAAATTCTTTTGCAACATGAGGATTACAAACATCCAAAATCTGGCATTCATTTTCAAAATCTATACCTTTTGAATTTAGTGTATTTTTAACATTATGAATATGTAAAACCCCAAAACTATAATTTGAAACTATTTCTTGTATTGTATCAACTACTTCTTGTACACTTTTTTCTGATTGTTCTATATAATGCATTTTATTTTCCTAATAATTTTTTGTAATTATAATATACTATTTTTTTAAACTGGCTTTTTTCTTCTTAATAAATGATGTTGTAAAAAATATTTCTTTTTGAAATAAAACTAAAGAAGAAATAAGTGATACCATTGCAAAAATAAATAAAGTCGCAATAAAAATTGAACCGTTAAATTCAAACATTGAACTTAAAAACATTGTTACAATAACAAGTGCTATTAATAATCCAGTCATTGTACACAGTGAAATGGCGTAGTTAATATTTTGCATTCTAAGAGTTAATGATAATCTTCTATCTTCATTATTTTCATGTTCAGCACTTGCATCTAATTTCTCAACCTTATCAATAATTCTTGATAATCTTCCTGTAAAAACATTTAATAATCCAGCAACACCTGCTAATAAAAATACAGGAGCAACAGAAAGTTGTATCAGATGTGAAACAGTATTCACTCCATCTTGTGTTATTGATGTAATCATTTAAATTCCAATTTAATTTTTTTATTTTACAATCGTATTCTAACATAATTTAGATTTTGGTAATTCAATTGTTTTTATTTAGCTATAATGCATAAAAAATAATAGAAATTATATCGCAAGGAGCTAAATGTGGCTAAGGGAAAGAAGACAGTTATTAAAGAAATTAAAAAACTTAATGATAATGAAATTTTAATAAACGGTAAAGAATATATAATCACAGAAGATACAGAAAATATAGAAACAGCAACTACAATGAAAATATCATCAAATGGAAATAGAATTTTAAGATTTGAAGATGAAAAGAAAAAAGCAAGAATTGATGTAAAAAGAAATATAAATGTAGTTAAATATACTTTTGTTGATAAAGATGCCGCTGCAAAATTTAAAAAAGGTTATGATCAAAACTTTTTAACAAGTAATGATTTAAAAGAAGTAATAGCAAATACAAATTGTCACAAAGATGCAATGGAAATGATATATAAGTTTACTGATAAAAAAAGTGACTCTTATGATTCAAAAGCAGGGCACATGAACTTTTATCTTTTTGAAGAAATAAAAGACTAAAAATTTAAAAATATTACAATATGTAATTAAATAGCGATAATCCTTTTATATTTTGTATACTTATTCAAAATTAAAAAAGGATTATTTATGAGAATCTGCGGAATTGAACTAAAATCAAATTATACGATATTAACGCTTGTTGATTATTCTTCTGATGATATAATTGATTATATTGATTTAAAAATAAAAAAAATCACATTAGAAGATGATGAAAATACGAATAGTATTAAAAAATATTTAGAAGAGATAAATACTTTCTTTTCTGATATGAAAGTAGAAAAAATAATTATAAAAAAACGTTCAAAAAAAGGTACTTTTTCAGGTGGAGCGCTTACTTTTAAAATGGAAGCTTTAATACAAACTCTTTTTGATATTGAAGTATCTCTAATATCTTCTCAATCAATTTCATCATTTGAAAAGAAAAATGAATTTGTATTCCCTGACAAATTAAAAAAATATCAAGAACAATCTTACTTAGCAATCTTATCTAAACTTCTTAACTAATTATTCACTTTATATTAATAAATACATTAAAAAAATGAAAGTATTTAATAAATTATTTGAATACTTTAATAGTAATATTTGTTTTACATGAAACTTATATTATTGATGAAAAATTTCTTGCTACTTTAACTATATTATATGTAGAGTATGAAGATGATATTAGAAATAAATACAAACTAGTTTTTAAAAGCTATTTAAAAAGTTTTTATTTCAAAAGACGAATCAGAAGCAATAGAAAAATTTAATGATGCTAATATAAATATTGTAAAATATTTCAATATATTCAAATATTATTTCATTTGCTTGAGCTTCAGTTTTGAAAGTCTCATGATAAACAAGTTCAGTTTTGAGAGAATGAAAGAAACTCAAAGATATCTTTGATAAGCTTATTTAACTGTTCATCACTCTTATTTACAACACATCCATGTTTAATCTAATAATAAGCACTTCGATTTAATTTAAATATTTTACAAATTAAAGCAATGCTGAAACTCTCTTTGTGTTCTTTTATCCATGCATACTTTATAGAGTTTCTTTTGCAAAGTATGTGCCTTCTAAGAAACACCCTTTGGTAAGGTTGCCGTTTCTTTTGAGGAAGTTTTTTGAGTAGTTCGCCTATCGTCAACATGAATATTATTCGCTTTTTTATATTCTCTTAACCAACTATATAAAGTTTTATCATTAATATCTAAATCTTTAGATATTTGCATAGCACTTTTATCACTATTCTTTACAAGTTGAATTGTTTAATCTTTAAATTCTTTGGTGTAATTACTATTTTTCATTTGATCTCCACTTATTAATTTATTTTAACTCAGAATAGCTTTACATTCTTTGTCTGAATAAGTGTAGTTACATTATTACTATTTGTATCAATTTATAGATACAAATAATAAAATTATTTCTTGAAAATTTTTAGTGCATTATTTAAGTCTTCTTGAGTATCAATCCCAAAAGACTTTGATTCAACTTTTACCATTGCTATTTTGAATCCACTATCAATTGCTCTTAGTTGTTCTAGTTTTTCTATACTTTCTAATTTTGAAGGTGTTAATGAACAAAACTTATTTAATGACTTTTTTGTAAATCCATAAATTCCTAGATGTCCATTATAAGAAGAGTTTTCGTAATGATCTCTATGATATGGCACCTTAGCACGAGAAAAATAAATTGCGTTTAAATTTTCGTCAAGTATAACTTTTACATGATTTGGATCATCAGCAAGTTCTGAACTTATCTCTTTATGACAAGAAACGATCATAATATCCTCTTTGTTTTCTTTTGATTTTGCAACTCTATTAATAACTGCTTGAACTACCTCTTTTTCTATAAATGGCTCATCAGCTTGAACATTTACAATTATCTCATTGTCATCTAAATTCAATTTGTTAACAGCTTCATTTATTCTATCAGTTCCACTTTGATGAGAACTTGAAGTCATAACAGCATCAAAACCATGTTCTTGTGCTAAATTTATTACTTCTTGTGAATCTGTTGCAATTACAACCTTATCTAATGAACTTACTTGTTTGGCTGTTTTAATTACCATTGGTAAACCTAAAATATCTACTAATATTTTATTTGCAAATCTGCTTGAATTTAATCTTGCTGGGATGATAATCATTTCTATTCCTTGAGTTTTATAAAACCTTATTTTTAGTGATATTATTATATTATAAAATCTTTAAAGAAGAATATGAAAGAAGAAATTTATGAAAAAAACTATAACAGTTATCGATACATTTGGATTTTTATTTAGAAGTTTTTATGCCTTACCACCATTAAAATCAAAAGATGGATTTCCAACAGGATTATTAACAGGATTTATGAACTTTATATCAAATGTTGGTAAAGATTTTGAAACAGACTATATTGTATTTGCACTTGATGCTAAAGGACCTACATTCAGAAATGATATTTATACTGAATATAAAGGTCATAGACCTGATGTTCCAGAAGATTTATTAAAACAACTTCCAATTGCAATTGAATGGATTGAAAAAATGGATTTCAAAACTGCAATCAGAACTGGTTTTGAAGCTGATGATGTTATTGCATCTATTGCTAAAGATGCAAAAGATAAAGGTCTAGAAGTTAGAGTAGTTTCACATGATAAAGACTTATACCAATTAATAGAAGAAGGTATTTTTCTATTTGATCCTATTAAAAGATCAGTAATTGATGAAAAAACTTGTTTTGATAAATATGGTGTGTATCCAAAACAATTTACTGATTACCAATCATTATTAGGTGATAGTGCTGATAATGTTCCTGGAGTTAAAGGAGTAGGTGCTAAAACTGCACAAGCTTTAATTGAGCAGTTTAACGATCTAGATAATATTTATGATAACTTAGAAAACATTGAGAAAAAAAGATGGCAAACACTTTTAACAGAAGGTAAAGAGTTAGCATACATTTCAAAACAATTAGTAACATTATCAAAAGATTGTCATTGCATTGATAATTTAGAAGAGTTTCATTTACCAGTGGAAAATCCTATATTAAAGATTCAAGATACATTAATTGAATATGGATTAAATAGAGTTGTTGAACGTGTTAATAAAGAAGGTTTAAATTACAAAACTGAAATGCCAGCACCAAAAGAAGAACTTAAAACAGAATACATTTTATTAAATGATGAAAAAGAGTTATTCAAAATAATTAATTCAATTCCTAAAGATTCTATTGTAGCCTTTGATACAGAAACTACAGATATTGATACTAAGAATGCAGAAATTGTTGGATTTTCTTTCTCTTATGAAGATACGAAAGCTTATTATGCTCCAATTGCACATTTTTATTTAGGAGCTCCTGATCAAATATCAATTGAAAGTGCTAAAAAAGCAATTAATTTACTAAATGAACACAAACTAGTATTACAAAACTTTAAATATGATTACGAAATAGTAAAGTTTAATCTAAGAATTGAATTAAAATTATATGCTGATACTATGATTTTATCTTGGCTTTTAAATACAAGTCAAAGAGTAGGGCTTGATTTTCAAATAGAAAAATACTTCGACCATAAAATGATTGCTTTTAAAGATACTGTTAAAAAAGGTGAAAACTTCTCAAATGTAGAAGTTTCTAAAGCTTGTGAGTATGCAGCAGAAGATGCTCTTATGACTTTAAAACTTTATAAAAAGCAATTAGAAGAGTTTACCCAAGAAGATAATAAGATATTACTAGATTTAGCAAAAGAAGTAGAATTTGATTTTATTTATGTTTTAGCAAATATGTTTGAAAACGGTATTAAAGTAGATGTAAGCATACTTGAAAACTTAAAAGTGACTAATACAAAAACTATACAAAATTTAGTAAGTAAAATATATGAAGCTGCTGGAACAGAATTTAATATTAATTCTCCAAAGCAATTAGGAAGTATACTTTTTGAAACATTAAAATTGCCACCATCAAAGAAAACAAAAACAGGTTATAGTACAAATGAAGTTGTATTACATAAGTTATTAGATGAACATGAGATAATTCCTTTATTATTAAAGTATAGAGAAGCTTTTAAACTACAATCTACATATATTGAGCCATTATTAAGCCTTGGTCTTAGTAATAATGAAAATAGAATATATACATCATTTTTACAAACAGGAACAGCTACAGGAAGATTAAGCTCAAAAAACCCTAATTTACAGAACATTCCAGTTAGAAGTGAAGCAGGAGCTTTAATTAGATCTGCTTTTATTCCAAGAGATGGTTATAAGCTTGTAGGAATTGATTACTCACAAATTGAATTAAGATTACTTGCACACTTTAGTGGTGATGAAGCTTTAGTTGAAGCATTTAATTCAGGAGAAGATATACATTATCAAACATCAGTTAAAATTTTTGGTGAAGAGAATGCAAAGGAAAAAAGATCAGTTGCTAAATCTATTAACTTTGGATTATTATATGGAATGGGTAGTAAGAAACTAGCTGATACTTTAGGAATTACAACAAAAGAGGCAAAAACATATATAGAATCATATTTTGAAGCTTTTGTAAGCATAAAAGATTATTTAAAATCTATAGAAGAGGGTGCTTTTAAAGATGGTTATGTTGAGACATTATTAAAGAGAAAAAGATTATTTGATTTTGATTCTGCAAATGGAATGCAAAAAGCAGCCTATTTAAGAGAATCTGTAAATACATTATTTCAAGGATCTGCAGCAGATTTAATAAAGTTATCAATGATAAAAATTCATGAAAAATATAAAAATAATCAAAAAATGAGCATGTTACTACAGATTCATGATGAATTAATTTTTGAAATTGAAGAAAATGAGGTAGAAAAAATAACAAAAGATTTAGAAGAAATAATGGAGAATATTTTTACTCTAAATATCCCATTAAAGGTGTCTAGCTGTATTGGTGATTCTTGGCAAGATTTAAAGTAGTCTGTTGATTTTCTTAATATTGTAAAATATCCCACATATATTTTGACTTATTAAGTTTTTTTTGTTATTATTATGGCTTAAATCAATATTCAAAAAGAGTTTAAATGTTAAAAACAGTAAAAAATATAAGAAAATTATACAACGCTAAACTACTTATCATTAGTAGTGACGAAAAAATACATGAAACTATAGAAAATGAGTTTGATGACTATTTTAAAGAATTAAAAATTGCAAGTAATATGAATGATGCTATGGAATTAGCTTGTTCTAATTCATATGACATGGTTATTATTGATACAGTTATTGAAGGCGTAAGTTTTCCTGAGCTTTGTTCAGAATTAGAAGAGTTAGCACCTACATTACCAAAAATTATTATTTCTGATTCAGATAATAATGAAGATATAGTTACAGCTGTTAATTACAGTGCATATACTTTTCTATCAAAACCATTAAGACCAAAAGATATTAGATTATCTGTTATTATGTGTCTTAATCAAACAAAAAGAGGTGATAAAATTGAATTCCAAGGTGGAATCTATTTTGACGAATATAGAGATCAATTCTTTAAATCAGGTGGAACTTTAGTTGACTTTACAAGATTAGAAAAGTCTTTCTTAAAACTACTAATTTCTAAAAGAACTGATATTGTAGATTACGACTTAATTAAAGATGTTGTTTGGAAAGGTAAGGATATGTCTATTTATACAATGAGAAATATTGTAAATAAAATTAGACAAAAAACTTATTATGAAATTATTAGAAACCACTCTAATAAGGGTTATACAATCGATATTTTTAAGAATTCTTAATCTTATCGATTTGCATAATATCAATAAAAAAGTTATAATACGGAAGAATTAATCGTTTCTAAAGAAGAGCTTGTTCAAATGTTTGAAAAAGAAGTTTTAATAGACTCCTCAAAAGCTTGGATTATGGATGGTAAAGATACTGATATTATAGCTTTACATGATCTAGATCCAAAACTTCTTCAAGATATAACAAATGCAAAGTTCTACAAATTAATATTAAAAGGTAATAAATAATGTCCCATTGTCCTTTTTGTAAAAAAAAGATAGCTATGAGTAAAGCTTTTTGCTCAAGAAGTTGTAAAGAAAACTATTTTCAGTTAATTGCAATTCAAGTGCCAAAACCATTCTTAAAAAGAATTTTTGTTTTTTGTACTCCTGAACAAAGAGAAGTAGAAATCGAAAATTTTGCTAGTCGACATGGTTGGAGATTAGATTTACTAAAAAATAAAATAAATGAATTAGCTATCGAAGCTGGATTTGTTGAAGAAAATGGTTAACACAAAAGTTAACTATTTTTTTATTGCTACCACTTTCTTTTTACCCATTTGGTAATAAACAATCGTACAAACTAATAAAACTACTGAAGATTGTAAAATACCCATTGTAAGCCAATTACTGTATATAAAACCTAATTGAATATCTGGTTGTCTAAAAAACTCAGCTACTATTCTCATAAATGAGTATAAAATCCCATACATGAGTGCTAATTGACCGTCAAAAGATTTTTTCTTTCTAAAATATACCAAAATAGCAAATACAAGTAAACCTTCAAGTATTGCTTCATAAAGTTGCGAAGGATGTCTTAAAGTCTGTCCTACATAAATTCCCCAAGGAACATCAGTAACACGACCAATAAGTTCTTGATTAAAGAAGTTACCTATTCTTCCAAAGACATAAGCTGCTGAAATACCTAAAACTGCAATATCTGTTATAAACCAAAAAGACACTTTGTTTTTTCTACAAAATAGTACAGATGCTATTATAAACCCAATAAATGCTCCATGGTAACTCATACCAGCAATTCCTGTATAAACACCATCAATATAAGGATTAAATATTTGCCAAGGATTTTTTAGATAATACATAGTATTTGTATCATAAAAAAGTATATATCCTAATCGTGCTCCTAAAATAACACCTATTTCAGCCCACCAAATATATGAATCAAATAAATCATTTGTAATATTTAGTTTATCATGTTTAATAAACCATTTTGCTACAAATATTGCAGATATTAAAGCTAATGCATACATAATTCCGTACCAATGAACTGGTACGGGTCCTAAATTAATAGCTACTGGATCAAAATTTGAATATATATTTTGCCAAAATTCCTGCATTCTAATCAAGTGCCTCTGCAATTAACTCAATTGGATTTTTAAATTGTACATCTACATCTGAAAGATATAGTGAGTTTGTGATTTGCATTCTACAAGCAGAACACTCAGCACTTACAACTTGTGCTTTAGTTTCTTTAATCATTGCTGCTTTTGGAAGTCCTGCTGCTTTTGCAAAATCATATTTTTCCGTTTGCATAGTAACTCCACCAAAACCACAACATCTATTAGAATCACTCATTTCAGTTAAAACATAATTTTGTTTTAATAAATTTCGTGGTTCCTTCCAAACACCTTGCATTTTTTTAGCATGACAAGGATCATGATAAGTTACTGTTGTATCTATTGTTTTTTTACTTTGCGCTAAAATATCTCGAAGTTGTGTGTTATCATCAAGCCATTTTGTAGCCATAAAAATCTTTTTTGAAAGCTTAACAGCACGTGCTTGCCATTTGGGCTGATCATGTAAAAAATGTTCCCAATCTTGGTTAATCATAGCAGAACATGTAGCTTCTGGGATAATTACAGCATCAACATCATCAATCCAAGATTCAAAATATTCAATATTTTTCTTTGTTAAATAATCAACTGTATCAAAAGCACCTGTAAAATATGCAGGCGCTCCACAACATAATTGTTTCTTAGGAATCATAATATCAAGTTCAAGTTTTTTAAGAATTTTTACAAGTGAATCACCTGTTTTTGTATATGTATAATTACTCATACATCCAATAAAAATTGCAACTTTATTCTTTTTACCAACTTCTTCCTTCTTGTTTTTTGCAAAGATATTTTGAGGATATTTATTTAAAAAACTTCTCATATCAGCAAATGGTAAAACTCTATCTTTTTTTACAATAGGAAGAGAGAATCTAGGTTCTGCTGATTGTTTATCTTTATCAAGTTTTAATGCACATGTTTGGAACATCCAACCCATTCTTGACATCATATCCATTATTTTTCTATGTCTTAAAAGCCAAAAGAATAACCTTTTATACCATGCAATTCCAAATTTCTTTGCAATATCAGCTCTAACTTGCTCTATTACCATATCAGTTGGTAAATCAATAGGGCACTCTTCAACACAGTTTGTACATAAAAAACATGATTCAAAAATATCTTTTGCATTTTGATCTAGTTCTAATTCATCTCTTTCATAAGCACCTAATAAATCAATAAATCCCCTAGGACTTGTTGTTTCATCTTGGTTTATATTAAAGATTGTACATACAGGCTTACATTTTCCACATTTAACACAGGCATCTGATACAGCTGTGTAATTAAATTTATTTATTGACACTTTTATATAACCTTTTGTTTAAAAAATTTTAATATTTATAATAAAAAGAAAATATACTAAAATGTTGGTTAAGAGTTGATAAAAGGGGCTTGTAGTAGAGTTAAATTCGGCAGTTTAATAAAAAGAAACTAAGACTAAATAGTCTTAGAAAATCTTCTTTTATTTTCAGGTATTTTATTTAAATATGCATCAAATGGCATACAAATATTTCTAATTAGCATAGTTCCTGTTTGAGAAACTTGAATACTCTCATCATTTATTTCTACAAGTTGTGCATCAACAAATTCTTGTAAAGCTTCAATAGCATCCAAAAAGTATTCTTTAAAATTAATTTTAAACTCATTTTCAACTCTTGAAATATTTAAAGAGAAGTTAGACATAAGTTCCATAATTACAAATTGTCTTAATTGGTCATCATCACTTAATTTGTAACCTTTAAATACTGGCAAATCACCATTATCTAAAGCAGATTCATAAGTAGGAATATCTTTAAAGTTCTGTGCATAATAATCAACTCCATTTCCAATAGAAGTCAAACCAATTCCTATTAAATCTGCTCCACCTTTTGTAGTATAACCTTGGAAGTTTCTATGTAATTCACCTTTTTCAATAGCTTTAAATAACTCATCTTCAGGCTTTGCGAAGTGATCCATTCCTACCATTTTATAACCATTAGATGTAAAGAAATCAATTGTGTCTTTTAACATTTCAAGCTTAACTTCAGGTTTTGGAAAAGTTGATTCATCAAACTTTCTCATTGTTTTCATAAGCCATGGAACATGAGCATAATTAAATACAGCAAATCTGTCTGTATCTAATGTAATCATTTTTTCTAAAGTCTTTTTAAAACTCTCTTTTGTTTGATGAGGAAGTCCATAAATTAAATCAGTATTAACGGAGTGAATTCCAGCATCTCTTGCTATTTTAATTACATTTTGAGTTAATTCAAAAGGTTGAATTCTATGAATTGTTTTTTGTACTTGCTCATCTAAATCTTGTACACCAAAACTAAGACGATTACAACCGCCAGCTTTTAAAACGTCCATGTGCTCTTTTGTGAAAAATCTTGGATCTACTTCACAAGAAACTTCAGCATCTGCTCTAAAATTTGGAAATACTTCTTTAACTGCATTTATAACCTCTTCAAGTTGTTGCGGAGAGAAAAATGTTGGTGTTCCTCCACCAAAGTGCATTTGAGTTACTTCTCTTGAAGTATTTAGATGGTTTTTTAATATATTCAACTCTTTTTTTAAGTATGTAATATATTCAACTTTCTTTTCTTCTTTTGAAGTAAAAATAGTGTTACATCCACAAAAATAACAAGCACTTCTACAAAATGGCATATGAATATATATAGAAAGTGCTCTATCATCACTTTGGTTTTTGTAGTATGCTTTTAAATCATCTTGTGTGAATTCTTCAGAAAATTCAGGTGCTGTTGGATATGAAGTATATCTAGGACCTGGTCTTGAGTATTTTTCAAATTTTTTAAAATCTATCATCTTATGAGTTTCTCTTTGAATCTAACCAAACCATAACACCTTTTTGTGCATGTAGTCTGTTTTCTGCTTCTTCAAAAATTAAACTTTGAGAGCCTTCCATTACTTCCTCACTTACTTCATAACCTCTATAAGCTGGTAAACAATGTAGGAAGATTGCTTTATCTTGAGCTATATTCATCATATTTTGATCAACTATATATCCATCAAAATCTTTTAATCTTTGCTCTTTTTCATCTTCTTGTCCCATTGAAACCCATGTATCAGTAGTAACTACTGTTGAACCTTTTATAGCTTCCTTTGGGTCATTTCCAATAATGATTTTAGCACCTGAAAGTTTTGCCATTTCCTCTGCACGCTCTAAAATATCAGAGTTTACTTCATAGCCTTTAGGTGTTGCAATTCTAAGTTCAAATCCAAGTTTTGCACATAAGTTTAACCATGAATGAGCTAGATTATTTCCATCACCTACATATGCTACTACTAAATCTTTATCCAAACCTGCTTCTTGTATTGTCATATAATCAGCCATTAATTGTACAGGATGATATTCTGTTGTTAAGCCATTTATTACAGGAACTTTTGAATATTTTGTAAATTCTTCAATTTTTTCATGTCCAAAAGTTCTAATCATAACCATATCTACCATAGATGATATTACTCTTGATGTATCGCTTAAAGGCTCTCCACGTCCAAGTTGTATATCATTTGATGAAAGGAAAAGTCCAACTCCACCTAATTGGTAAATACCAGTTTCAAAAGAGACTCTAGTTCTTGTAGAACTTTTTTCAAAAATCATTCCAAGAGTTTGCTTTGGCATATATTCTTTGAATTCTTTGTTTTTAGTCTCTTCTTTGATTTGTTTAGCTAGTTCTAATATTTCTAGAATCTCTTCTTTTGTATAGTCTGCTAATGTTAAGAAATGTCTCATAATTATTTCCTCTGTAATTAATAAAAGCTGATATTCTATAGGATTTAGCATTATTACTAACTTAAATTTGACTTTATTTAAATAAAAGTTTTAAAATTTACTTCTTTAAAAACCTATTAAATGCCCCATAAAATGACACTTTTGTGACAATTTGCGTTATTTAGTATTAAGAAAATCTCATCTATACTTACAAATATTTTTAAGGAAAATAAATGATTGAAGAGATTTTAAAAAGAGATGGTTCCAAACAAAAGTTTGAACCTTATAAAATAGAAGACGTAATAAAAAAAGCATTTAAAAGTGTGAATATTGTTTATTCTCAAGCAGTTTTTTTTAATGTGATTGAGTTAATAAGACAAAAAAGAGTTCTATAAAGCTAGATATTTTGATGTTATGAAATCTTTTATAGTTTATAGACATTTACATAAAATTTAAAGAGAACAGATATTACAAATTGATTGCGATACTACATATATAAATTCTAGTCAAACGATACAAGAATATATAAATGGTAGTGATTGGCGTATTAAAGCAAATTCAAATACAGGATATTCTCATGCAGGTTTGATAAATAATAGTGCGGGAAAAGTAATTGCAAACTATTGGCTAGATAAGATTTATTCAAAAGAAGAAGGATATGCACACAGAAATGCAGATTATCATATACATGATTTAGATTGTTTAAGCGGCTATTGTGCAGGTTGGTCTTTACGGGTTTTACTTGATGAGGGTTTTAATGGTGTAAGAGGAAGAGTTGAAAGTTCTTCCCTCTTCACATTTTAGAGAAGCTTTAGGACAAATGGCAAATTTTTTAGGAATATTAGAATTGATTGGACAGTTCCTGATGATTTAAAAGATCAAATTCCTATTTACATCTTTATATGAGTGGAAAGTTATCTTCAATTGATACTTGTGTAAGTTTGTAAAAAACTCTATCACAAATTTTAAATTACCATATATTACAGTAACACCTTTATTTTCTGTATGTGAAATTCATGGTTATTTAAATGGAGAACATGAGTTTTGTCCAAAATGTGATGAAGAAATATTAGGAAAGGAAAATAAAAATGAACATACAAGAAGTGCTTAAATCAAATCAAGATAAAAGATCAAGATGTATAGTTTATCACAGACTAGTTGAGAGTTTTAATATTGGTAAAAAAGCTGAACATAAACAAAAAGTAAAATTTGTTGAATCAAAAAATTGTTTACAATTTTACAAAATTTACAACAACAGATTACCTAGGACACTTGTCTTGCCTAATTTAGTTTATAAAGTGTAACTTCAGATGCTCTTATGTATTAGACATATTGCTAATTAAATCTTTACTATCTTTATATAACTCATCAACTTTTTGTTAATCATTTATTGATGATGTTTTTTTCATATTATATAAGCTAAGGTTTAACTCAGTTAAAGGCTGTCTCCATTGATGTGCTATATTTCCAGTCATTTGCCCAAGTGAAGCCATTCTAGATTGTAAAAAAAGTATTTTTTGCTTTCCTCAAGAGTTTTTTATAATTGTATTTCTTTAGTAACATCATAACGCATATCTATACACCCTTTTATATTTCCACTCTTATCAAGAATAGGTGTAATAGTGGTATTTAAATAAACTGTATCACCATTTTTAGAAAGATTTTTAACTGTAGCTTTATAGGATTGTTTTGAAAGAATAGTTTTCCAAAGTATTTCAAAATTTGTAAGCTAAGGCATCTGGATGTCTTACTATATTGTGGTTTTTAACTAAAAGCTCATTTATTGAGTATCCGATATTGTGCAAAACTCATCCTTTACAAAAGTAATAATTCCATTAATATCTGTTTTAGATACTATATTAGAGTTTTCAATTGCATCTTGATAAGTATTGCTTATTTATTTCACTTAAGCTTTTCTCATTAGCTCACAAGCTTCTTTAGCATGGTAAGTTATGATTATATTTGCTCCAGCTCTTTTAAAGCCCATTAGCGTTTCCATCATTACTCTTTCATAATCAATAAGCCCAGCAGCCCCTGCATTTTTAAGCATTGCATACTCACCACTTACATTATATACACATAAAGGTAATTTTGTTTCATTTCTAATATCTCTAATTATGTCTAAAAATGCAAGGGCAGGTTTAACCATTAAAATATCAGCACCTTCTTTTTCATCTTGTAATGACTCTTCAATAGCTTCAAGCCTATTTGCTGGATTCATTTGATATGTTCTTCTATCTCCAAAAGATGGCGTTGATTCTGCTACATCTCTAAATGGACCATAATAACCACTAGCAAACTTTGTCGAATATGCCATAATAGGTAAGTTCTTATATCCATTTTCATCTAATGCAGTTCTAAGCGTTGTTATAATTCCATCCATCATTCCAGAAGGTGCAATCATATCAGCTCCTGCTTTGGCATGAACTATTGCTTGTTGTGCTGAAATCTCTAATGTTTTATCATTATCAACAGTTTGAGTTTTTGGATCTAGTATTCCACAATGACCATGATCTGTATATTCACAAAAACACAAATCTGTTACAATAAACATTTGTGGCAATTTTTCTTTAATTGCTCTTATAGTTCTAGAAATTATACTTTCATCACACAAACACTCACTACCAACTGAATCTTTAACATCAGGAATTGCAAAAAGAATAATTGATTTCAAATCAATACTTATTAAATATTCACACTCTTTTACAATCTCATCAATACTCATTTGGAATACTCCAGGCATTGAAGACACTTCAGTTTTAATACCTTGACCTTCTCTTACAAATAAGGGATAAATAAAATCCTCAGGTCTTACAGTAGTTTCTTGAACTAAATTTCTTAAAGTTTCATTTATTCTTAATCTTCTAAATCGTTTAAACATTCTATTTACCTCTTTTGGTTATAATCTGCGAATTATAACAATAATAAGGTTTAAAGACAATGAATATAATACAATCAAATATTGCAAACCTACCTACAAAACATGGAAAATTTAAAATAAAAGCTTATAAAGACGATAATCAAGAACACTTAGCAATTATGAGTTGGGATTTTGAAAATATTGAAATTCCTCATGTAAGAGTTCATTCAGAATGCTTAACAGGTGATGCATTAGGAAGTTTAAAATGTGATTGCCAAAATCAATTAAATTTAGCATTAGATTTTATTGGAGAAGAGGGTGGTTTAGTTATATACCATAGACAAGAAGGAAGGAATATAGGCTTACTTAATAAAGTAAATGCTTATTGTTTACAAGATCAAGGTAGAAATACAATTGAAGCGAATGTTGAGCTTGGATTTAAAGATGATGAAAGAGATTATAGAATAGTTAAACATATATTCGATGATTTAAATATTAGTAAAATAAAATTAATTACAAATAATCCAAATAAAATAGATTATATAAATACTATTGGAGTTGAAATAGTAGAACGAATTCCTGCAATTACAAAAACCAACGAATATAATAAAGATTATTTAAATACAAAAAAAGATCAAATGGGACACATGCTGTAATGAATTTACAAGAACTTTTAGAAAAGAATGATTTTAACTTTGACAGTAAATTTTATAAAGACTGTAATGTTTTTGTAAAATTACTTCAACAATGGGGAAAAGTACATAATTTAAGTGGAAGATTAGGAACAGAAGATATAAATGAAAATATTTTAGATTCAATTTATCCTTTAAATTTTATAGAAAAATATGATAGTTTTGCTGATATTGGAACAGGTGCTGGATATCCTGGACTTTTATTAGCAATTGCAAATAGAGATGTTAAATCTTATTTAATAGAACCCAGAGTAAAAAGAGTTGCTTTTTTAAACTTTGTAAAAGCATCATTAAAACTTGACAATCTAAAAGTAATTTGTGAGAGAGTTGAAAATGTAAAAGATTTAAAAGTTGATTTAATTACTTCAAGAGCAGTTACAAATACTTCACTTTTATTAGATATCACACAAAATATTGTAAATGATAATCCTTCATATTTATTTTATAAAGGTAGTATGTTAAATGAAGAGTTAGAAGTAGCAAAGGTAAATCAAAACTATAAAATAGTAAATAGGAATGACAGAAATTATTTATATATAAAAGGCAAAGGATGATTTTAAAAGCACTAGCAATAGCACTTGTACTATTCTTAGTATATATTGTTTTTTTCAAAAGAAATAGAGAAAAAGATATTGGAATAAAAAAAGAGAATAAAAGAAATAAAAGAAATGTAAAATATGAAGATGAAATGGTTGAATGCCCAACATGTCAAACTTATATTTCAACTAAAGAATCAATTGTAAGTAATGGAAAATATTACTGTTCAAAAGATTGTTTAGCTAAAAAATAGGAGTTTGTATGATACTTATAGGGGATAAAATTATTCCATTTAACACTTTTACTAATATTTCGACTATTGAAGAAATACAAAACACAAGAGCAAATAGTATTATTTCATTTCGTTACAACGAAAATCTACTAGAATATTCTTCTTTAAATGAAGTAAGCTTTGCAGTAATAGTAAAGTCAATTAAAGAAGCTATTTATGCAAATGCCTTAAATGCATTGTATATAATTTGCGATAAGCAATTAAGTAAAAGTGTTCAAAAAATAGCAGATAATTATATGTTTGATTCTAAAGTATTAGCTATTATAGAATCAAATGAAGAAATAGAAGAAATTGCAAAGAATGAAATAGATGGAATTATTTATAAAGAAGTAATAAAATAATCAAATCTTAATAATTAAGAGATTTTTAGATAAAATGTCTACTTTTATTAAGAAAATATTAGGATAAATGTGAAAGATATATTAGATACAGTAATACTTGTAATGTTCGTAATTATGGTAGCAATGTTTATTATTAACTTTAATAGACAGCAAATAAAGAAGCATACAGATAAAATTGAAAAGAATGAAAAAAGTACACAAGATAAGGAAGCTATAGATGAATAAACCATTACTAATTGAAATTGGTGTTGAAGAATTACCAGCAATTCCATTTTTAAAAGAATTACCAAATATTGAAAAAAAATGGGCAGATATTTTAGAAAAGAATAGATTATTAACAGATTTTGAATTTTATTATACACCAAGAAGATTAGTATTATGGCACAGAGAATTTCAAGACTCTCAAGAAGATTCAATAGTTGAACAATTTGGAGCACCAGTTAAGATAGCTTTTAAAGATGGTGAACCTACAGGTGCTGCTTTAGGTTTTGCTAAAAAATGTGGTGTAGATGTATCACAACTTGATAAAATTGATCAAGGAAGAGGCGAAGTTCTTTACTTTAAAAAAGAAGTAAAAGGAAGTGATGCAAAAGATTTATTAAACGATATGGTAAATGAATTTATGTCTTCACTTAACTTTGGTAAATCAATGAGATGGGGAAATAGAAGCGATTCTTTTATTAGACCTATTAGATCTTTATCAATAATTTTAGATAAAGAAGTTGTAGAAGCTGAATTATTTGGTGTTAAATCATCAAACTATTCATTTGCTCATAGAATGGTTTCATATGAACCTTTCTCATACTCTTTCGCGGGAGATTATTTCTGTAAATTAGATAAAAATGGAGTTATTTTATATCCAAATGAAAGACGTGAGAGAATTCTTGCTCAAATGAAAGATATAGAGAATAAACATGGCGTTAAAATTGATATTGATGAAGAATTACTTGAAGAAGTTGTTGCCATTACTGAATATCCAACTGCTTTAATTGGTAAGTTTGATGAAGAATTTTTAGAATTACCTGAAGAAGTTATTGTAACATCTATGAAAGAACACCAAAGATATTTTGCAGTTTATAAAGATGGAGTTTTAACGAATAATTTCATAGTTGTATCAAACTCTAAAACTAAAGATTTTGGATTTATTATTGAAGGTAATGAGAAAGTATTAAGACCAAGATTAGCTGATGGAATGTTTTTCTATAAAAACGATTTAGCAAATGGTTTATGTAATGAAGGACTTAAAAAACTGACTTTTGTTGAAGGTTTAGGTTCAATGTATGAAAAATCAGAACGTGAAGTAAATATAGCAAAATATTTAGCAAAGATTTTTGATGTTAATAATCAAGAGCTTATTGAAAAAGCAGTTATGCTTTCAAAAGCTGATTTAATGTCTGAAATGGTATTTGAATTTACTG
This sequence comes from uncultured Campylobacterales bacterium, assembly GCA_938084175.1. GTDB lineage: Bacteria > Campylobacterota > Campylobacteria > Campylobacterales > Arcobacteraceae > Poseidonibacter. The sequence continues at coordinate 11,300 of CALKDR010000001.1, read as the reverse complement.
AACTTCAAGGTTTAATGGGTTATTACTACGCCAAATTAGCAAATGAAGATGAAAATGTTTATACTGCACTTAAAGAGCAGTATTTACCTGATGGTGAAGACTCAGAACTTCCATCTACAAAGTTCTCATCAATTATTGCACTTTCATACAAACTTGATAACTTAATGGGATTATTCTCAGTTGGAAAAATTCCTACTGGTTCAAAAGATCCATTTGGACTAAGACGTGCATCTGCTGGTATTGTTAAAATTGCAATTGAACATAAATTAGCAATTGATTTATCAAAAGTTATTGATGCTTTAGCTACTAATTATAAAGGGCTAGATAAAAAACAATTAGTTGATTTCTTCAATGATAGATTATTTAAAATATTTGATGTTAATCCTTCTGTATTAAAAGCAGTTTTAGGAAGTGGTGAAACAGATATTTATAAAATTTCACAAAAACTTTGCGCTTTAAATCCAATTGTTCAAAGTGATTCTTTTAAGGAATACGCAAGTACATTTAAAAGAGTTGCAAATATCATCAAGGATGTTAATTTAGACTCTTCTTTATCAATTAATGAAGCCTTATTAGAAGATGATGCAGAAATAGAGCTTGTAGCAAAATATAAAGATGTTACTTCAAAATCATATCTTACATATGATGAAGAACTAGAAGCATTATTTGCTATGAAACCACAACTTGATACTTTCTTCGAAAAAGTTTTTGTAAATCATGAAGATGAAGCTATTAAAGCAAATAGAAAAAACACTATTGCTTTAGTATATCAAGCATTTAGAAAAATTGCTGACATTAAAGAAATAACGATATAAAAGGCTTTGCCTTTATTTAAAATACCTTTAGAGGTATTTTAAATACTTAAATCTAATAAACTTCATGAAAAAATTTAAAATTATAATTCTATATATAATAACATTACCACTATTCATAACTTGGCTATTTTTTTGTTTATCAATTGGATTAATAGGCTTTTTTTTAAGTAAAAAAAATCTAAAAATCGATCTTGATGCTGTTAAGAAAACAGACACAATTTGTAGTGTATTAAATTCTAAAGGTTTATTAAGTGATGAAGAGTATAGTTTTGAAACAAATGATGTAGCTTCATTTTATGATGAAGCCACTTTTTCAGGCTATTTATTCGTTTTAAATCCTATAATTTATTTACTTAAAACTACTAATTTTGCAGATAGTTTTGTTTTATTTGTAGTTAATAAATGGATGTTAATTCATCACTATGAAATAAAACACAAAAATAAGCCCAATACTTTCTTCTCAAACCTAGCTAAATCTTGTATAGCAATAGCTGGATATATTGGGCAAGTTTCTTATCGATTTAAATCTTAATTTTCTGTAATCTTATTCACCAAAAAGAACATTCTCTTTTTGATGAATCATTCTTGATGTAAAAAAGCTAACAATTAATATTGTTAAAACAGGTATAAAGAAAAAATAAGCAAGTAAAATATCAGGTCTAAAATCCCAATAAGAATCAAAAAGTAGGGCGCTTATAAAGTAAGAGCCGAGACTTCCTAATATAATTCCTAAACTACTAGCAGTAAAAGAAATAAGACCAAATTCAAGTAAAAAAGAGTTTCTAATTGTATGGTTTTTAATTCCGATCATTTTTAATCTTAATATATTGTTTTTTTGTAAGTTCATTTGATATTGAATAATAATAAAACTCATAAGTAGACCAATTACAATTGAATAAATACTCATCTTATCTGTTATTGATGTAACACTTTTTACAAGTGAAGCGAATGATTCAAATAAGTCTTTTACATCAATAATTGTTAAAGAAGGAAAAGAGTCTGTTAATTTTATTAGTATTTTACTTGCATCATAATCTCCTGAAGAAATTGTAGCTAGCATTGTTTTAGGTGCATCATTAAGAGCACCTTCTTGGAAAATAAAGAAGAAATTAGGTACAAATTCAGTCCAGTTTACACTTCTAATATTTACTACAACACCTTGGATTTCAAGACCTAATACATCAAATACTAACTTATCATTTAAACTTATTCCTCTTCTTTGTGCATATCTTTTCTCAACACTTACTTCTACTGGTTTTGAGAAATCAGATGAGTTATAAACACCTGAAAACTCTCTACCTTCAACTATTTGTTCACTTTCCTTTAAAGTATTTCTATATGATAGATTTATTGCTCTGTTTTTTAGCTCATTTGAATCAGCTTTTACTTTCTTATCTGCATTATTTAAAGAGTGCTTTGTAAAATCTATATCATTTACTTTTACAATTCTAGCACGTATCATGGCTGAAACATTCTGTACCTTTGCACCCATTGTATTAACTTCTTCTTTTAATTGCTCTATTTGTTCTGGTTTAGCATTTATAATAAAAAATCTTGGTCTATCATTTACACTTAGTGTTAAAGCATTTGATAATGATGAACCAACTTGTGGTATTAAACTAAAGAACGTTGTACATAAAACAATAGCAGTAAATAAAGTTAAAGAGGTTTTATTTTCTCTTGTAATATTTTTAAGCGCTAATGATAATGATAAGTTTTCTATATGCCCAGAAAAATCTAACTTTTTTAAGATAAAAGTTCCAAGAACAAAAAAGAATAGAATTATTATTAGTACTGCTATTGAGAAAAATAAGCCAATATTTTTAGCAGGTGACACAAAATGAGATAAGACTAATAAAATTGCTAAAAAAGGAACAAAAGATAAAAGCATTTTAAATAAACTTTGCTTTTGTCTTTGAAGTAAGGGTAATATCAAAGGAAAACCAATACTAATACTTAATACAAATAAAACAAGCGAAGATTTTAAAAAAAAGAAATAATCTAAAGTAAAATCAAAATCTATTCCAATAAGTTTTTGTACAAGCGGAGCTAAAAACTGTGCAGATAAACTTATAAAAGAAAATACTACTATACTCGAAATACAAATTAAAACAAACAAATGTAAAAGATAAGTAATCATTAAACTTTTTTTATTAAAACCAAGGTCATTTAATACATTAATATCTTTTTCATGCTTTCTTAAAAAACCAGAATATAGATAAATAAGTCCAACTAAACCTAAAAAGAAAGATACAAGTGAAACTAGTGATAAAAAGTTTGTAACAAAGTTTAAAACTCTTAAAAGTCTATCTCTACCATCATTTGGAGATAGAACTCTTAGATTCTGATCGATATTTTTTTCTAGTTTGTTTTCAAGTATTTCAAGTTTATCGTTTTGTATATTTTCTTCAAAAAGAAAATTTAGCTTATAAGAAGCAGTTGATCCAAACTGTAAAAGTTCTGTTTTTTGTAAACCTTCTTTACTTATATAAATTTTAGGCATAAAACCACTAAAACTAACTGCTTTTAAACTATCATCTTCAATTACTTTTTTAATGATAAAGTTTTCTTTTCCAATTTTTAATTTATCATATTTTTTCAAGTCAAGTAAATCAAGTACTTCTTGATAAACCCAAACTTCATTTGCTTTAGGTATTTGCGTTTGTTTTGGATAAGTAGATTTATCTTTAAATGTCATTCCCCCATAAAAAGGAAAGTCTTCATTTATTTTTACAAGCTCCATTAGTCTTGCTCTTGAACTTGAAGAAATCATACTAACAGTAGAAATTCCTTCATTAAAACTTTTTACTTTTGGTAGTTTATTTTTAATAGCAGCTATTTGCTCTTTTGTTATAGGAAATCTAGATGATACTACTAAATCAGCCCCTAGCAAGCTTTTAGCTTTTGATTCTAAAGAAGTATCAATACTTCCTTTAAAAAATTGTAAATAAGATAAGGCTGCAATTGCTAGAGAAAAGTTTAATATAAAGATAAAAGAAAATGACTTTGATCTTGAAAGTGCTTTTAAAACTAAATCAAATATCAGCATTAAACTAAGTTTCCACTAGAAAGCATGTATGTCTTTTCACATCTTAAAGCTACTTCTTTTGAATGAGTTACTAATACTAAAGTAGTATTATTCTTTTCTATTAATTCAAAAAGTTTATCCATAACAGCTATTCCTGTTTCTTCATCTAAGTTTCCACTTGGTTCATCTGCTAGTATAATTTTGGGATTATGAATTAAAGCCCTAGCTATTGCCACACGCTGTTTCTCTCCACCACTAAGTTGTGAAGGAAGGTGATCTAACCTATGTTCTAAACCTACACTTTTTAATAATTCTATTGCTTTTTCTTTAGGGTTTGAGATATTACAAACTTTTGCCGGAAGCATAACATTTTCTAAAGCATTTAAATATGACACTAAATGAAAGTTTTGAAATACAAAACCTATATTAGAGGCTCTAAAATCGTTAATTTGACTCTCTTCAAGTTTTTTATATGAAGTGTTATCTAAAAAAATATCTCCATCATCTGCTTTTATTATTCCAGAAATTAATGAAAGTAGTGTTGATTTACCACTACCTGATTTCCCCATAATAGCAACTTTTTCGCCATCTTCAACATTAAAATTCAAGTCTTTAAATATTTCAATATTTTGTGAACTTTGATGATATTCTTTTTTTAAGGATTTTATTTTTAACACTACAATTCTTCCTTTATAAATTCAAAAACATTTTTAGCTATTACTTTATGTCCTTGGATATTTGGATGTATTCCATCTCTTTGATTTAACTCTTTTATTCCAGCAACATCTTTTAATAAAAAATCCATACTTTTTAATTTGTATTTATCTTTAATCTCTTTATACATTTTTTCAAAGTCTTTTGAATAAGTCTTGCCATAATTTGGTGGTATTAACATACCTGCTAATAAAACTTGTGCATTAGCTTTTTTTGCGTAAATTACAATTTCTTCAAGGTTTTTTCTACTTTGATTTAAATCTAAACCTCTTAATCCATCATTAGCCCCAAGTGCTATAAAAATTAACTCAGGTTTTCTTTTTAAATACCATTTAAGCCTTGCTAAACCATCACTAGTAGTTGAACCACTAACTCCACCATTTATAACTTTTATATTTTTGTCTTTTTCCTGAAGCATGTTTTCTACAAGTTTTGGAAAAGCTTTTTCTTTATCTACACCTAAGCCTTCAGTTAAAGAATCTCCTAAAAAAAGTATGCTGTTTGCATTTAGAAAAGTGAAGGTACATACACACAAAAGTACTATTATTTTATTCATAATAACTCTTTATTTTTCTAAAAGTGCTTTTGCACATACTTCATTTGTAATTAAACCATTAATTAACTTACCTGTTAATGCAGCCTTGATAGCTGCAAACTTTGGTTTAACAGCAGCAATACCAATTACAAGCTTATCTGAGTCTTTTGTAAGAGGAATACTAGTTAATCTACTATTTGTATCGCCTTTTAAAATATTTCCATTTACATCAAAAGCCCAACCTATTATTTCTCCAACTGCATTATTTTTAAGTAAAGAATCTAGTTCTCTTTGATTAATGAAGTTATCTTTATACATAGGTGCAGAATCATCAATTTGACCAATTCCAACAAATGAAATATCAACTTTTTTACCAAGAGCTAAAACATTTTTTGTTGATTCTTGATTATGTAGTAAATCTCTTTCTTCTTTAGTACTGACTATTAAAGGTAAAGGCATTGGATAATATGTAGCATTAATTTTATCTGCTATTTTACTTACAACTTCTTGAGATGATGCCGAACCATCATTTGCCATATTACCAACTAAAGATAAAAGACGATGGTGAGAGCCATTCATTGGTGAAAGTTCGTTTGCAATCATATTTAAAACTCTACCTGTACCTAAACCAATAATAACAGGTTCTTTAGCTTCAATATATTTTTCCATCATAGCAGCACCAGCTTGACCTAAGCCAACATTTGTACTTACGTCTTTAGAAACAGCAGGAATAACTTCACACTCTTTTAATGAATATTTTTCTTTTAATTGTTTTGCTAATTTCATACAATTTGAAACAGGATGGTCAAGTCTTACTTTTATAAGTTTTTCACTTACAGATAAAGACACCATTCTTTGTGCAGATTGTCTAGAAATACCAAATTGACTTGCTATTTCTTCTTGTGTACATCCAGCAACATAATAAAGCCATCCAGCTCGTGCAGCTAAATCAAGTTTATCAACTTTTGAAGACATTCTAATTATCCTTTGCTATTGTTTGTTAAATGGGGAAGATATGAAAAGAAATTATTCATATCATTAAACACAAAATCAGGTTCAAACTCATATTTGTGATTTGTATCCCAATGTTTTAAATGGCTAGCACCTGTAAAATGCCATACTTTCATTCCTGCTTTTTTTGCACCTTGAATTCCTATTAAACTATCTTCTATTACTAAAACATTCTCAACTTCAACATTAAACTTTTTTGCACAGTTTAAATAAATATCAGGTTCAGGTTTACCTCTTGATCCTAAATTATAAGCACTATGAATATCATCTTTTAAATATTCATGAATGCCTACTGTTTTTAAAGATGATGTCGCACGATTAAAACTACTACTAGTTGCTACACACTTATCAATATTAAGGTTTTTTAAAATACTTTCTATTCCTGGTATTATTTTTAACTCTTTATCAAATACATTTAATAATTCACTTCTATACTCATCTTCAAAATTATCAGCTAAATGAATACCAAAGTGTTTAAGTACATGTGCTTTTGTCTTAATATACGATTGTCCAACAAAATGATCTTGAACATATTGAGTATTTATATTAATACCTATCTTAATAAATTGTTTTGAAATCACTTCAGCACTAATAATCTCACTATCTATTAAAACTCCGTCACAATCAAAAATAATTAATTCAATATTTTCATAGTTTTCTACTTGCAAATTTATTACCTTAACTTTATTTAAATTACTGAAAGTATACAAGTTTTTATTTAATATAAAGATTAGCAAAAAGTTTAGATATAAAAGCCTATATAAACGATGATTGATTGTTAAATAATTTTCACTACAAAAGTAGCATTAAAGTAGCATAAAAAATATTTTAAAATTGTCTAAATAGTATACATTTTTAAGTTTCATCTAAGTTTCATATTGTTATTATCTTTTCATGTATTGAGCTTTTGCTATATAAATTAGCAAAAGCTCATTTTAACTAAAACTAAGGAGAGAGATGAAAGTTAAAAATATAATAAAAACTAGTATGGTTGCAGCAATTGCAACACTTGGATTAAATGCAGGTGATTTAACAATTGCTACTGTTAATAATGGTCATATGGTTGAGATGCAAAAACTATCAAAAACGTTTGAACAACAAAATCCAGATATCAAATTAAAATGGGTTGTTTTAGAAGAGGGTGTTTTAAGACAAAGAGTTACAACTGATATTGCTACTAAAGGTGGTCAATTTGATATTATGACTATTGGTATGTATGAAGCTCCAATGTGGGGTAAAAAAGGTTGGATTAAAGAAATGAAGTTTGATGCTTCATATGATGAAAAAGATCTTTTACCTGCAATGGTAGATGGTTTATCTAATGATGGTAAATTATATGCAGCTCCTTTCTACGGTGAAAGTTCTATGCTTATGTATAGAAGTGATTTAGTAGCAAATGCTGGTATGACAATTTCAGATAACCCAACATGGGGACATATTCAAGATGTTGCAAAAGCTATTCATAATCCAAAAGATGGTGTTTATGGAATTTGTTTAAGAGGAAAAGCAGGTTGGGGTGATAACATGGCGTTTATCTCTACAATGGCAAATACTTTTGGAGCACAATGGTTTGACAAAGATGGTAAACCTCAGTTAGATTCACCAGCTTGGAACCATGCTGCTAATTTCTATGTTGACTTATTAAGTAAGTATGGACCTCCAGGTTCAAGTGGTAATAGCTTTAATGAAATTTTAGCTTTATATAATGAAGGTAAATGTGGTATGTGGATTGATGCAACAATTGCAGCATCATTTATTACAGATCCTAAACAATCTAAAGTACATGATAAAATTGCATTCGCACAATCTCCAGTTGCAGTAACTTCTAAAGGTGCAAACTGGTTATGGTCATGGGCTTTAGCAATTCCTACAAGTACTAAAAATGCTACTGATGCTCAAAAATTTGTTTCATGGGCAACTTCAAAAGAATATATTGAGTTAGTTGGAAAAACTAATGGTTGGGGTAAAGTTCCAACAGGTACAAGAAAAAGTACTTATGAAAACCAAAACTTTAAAGATGCAGCAGTATTTGCAGACGCTGAGTTAAAAGCAATTTTATCAGCAAAACCAAAAGACTCTACCTTAAATCCTACTCCTTTTGTTGGTGTACAGTTTGTTACAATTCCAGAATTTCAAGGGATTGCAACTAATGTTGGTAAACAAATGAGTTCAGCTTTAGCTGGAAAAGTTTCTGTTACAAAAGCACTTGAGTCATCTCAAAAATCTGCTGATAGAACAATGAAAAGAGCTAGATACTACAAATAATATCTAATCAAAAAAAGAGATTTTCTCTTTTTTTGATACATACGTATTAAATTTACAAATTTGTTATGTATGTATCAAACTAATTAATAAAGGTAAATAATGAAATTTGATTTAAGTAAAAATACCGTTATGAACTTATTAAAAGCACCAAGTATTATTGTCCTTTTTCTATGGATGATTGTACCGCTTTCTATGACTTTATATTTCTCGGTAATAAGATATAACTTATTAAATCCTATGGATACAGGATTTGAAGGTTTAGGTAATTATGAGTTCTTTTTAACTGATGAAGCTTTTATGCCCGCAGTTTTTAATTCTCTTATATTGGTAGTGAGTATTATTACTATTACTATTATATTAGGAATAATTCTAGCTGTTTTAATAGATAGAACCTTCCCTGGTCGTGGACTAGTAAGGGTTATGTTAATTGCACCATTTTTTATAATGCCTACAGTTAATGCATTATTATGGAAAAATATGTTTATGAATCCTGTTTATGGAATGTTTGCATTTTTCTCTAATACATTTGGATTAGAACCAATTGATTGGATGTCCGATTTTCCCTTGGTATCCATAATTATAATGTTAAGTTGGCAATGGACTCCTTTTGCATTACTAATTTTTATGACAGCATTACAGTCACAAGATCAAGAACAAAAAGAAGCAGCTGAGTTAGATGGTGCAGGTTTTTTTGCTAAATTTTATTATTTAACTTTACCACACTTAGCAAGATCAATTGCTATTGTAATTATGATTCAAATGATTTTTCACTTATCAATATTTGCAGAAATATTAATCACAACAGGTGGTGGTCCAGGTAATGAGAGTACTAACCTAACTTATATGATTTTTACAAACGCATTATTAGATTTTGATGTTGGAATTGCTTCAGCTGGTGGTGTTTTTGCCATTATCTTAGCAAATATTGTAGCTTACTTCTTGATAAAACAAGTAGGCAAAAGCTTAATGGCATAAGGAGTATAAATGACTTATAAAACTAAAAACAAAATAATACATAGATTATTGGTTACATTAGCTTGGATAGTAGCAATTATATTCTTTTTTCCAATTTTTTGGATGGTATTAACAAGTTTTAAAACTGAATTACAAGCAATTGCAGTCCCTCCAATGTTTATATTTGAAGGAACATTAGAAAATTATAGTTTAGTTAACGAAAGAAGTGATTACTGGCATCATGCTATTAATTCAATTATTACATCATTTGGAGCTACATTATTATCATTAATAATTGCAGTTCCTGCTGCATATTCTTTTGCTTTTTCTCCTACGAAAAACACAAAAGATGTAATGTTATGGATGTTATCAACTAAGATGTTACCAGCTGTTGGTGTTTTACTTCCAATATATTTAATTGCACAGCAATTTGGACTTTTAGATACAAAAACAGTATTAATCGTGATATTTACACTTATGAACTTACCAATTATTATATGGATGTTATTTTCATACTTTAAAGATTTACCAAAAGATATTTTAGAAGCTGCAAGTTTAGATGGTGCTTCTTATCTTCAAGAGTTAAGACATGTTGTTTTACCTTTATCATGGGGTGGAATTACATCAACAGGATTACTAAGTATTATTTTATGTTGGAATGAAGCGTTTTGGTCTATTAATCTAACTTCAGCAGATGCAGCAACACTTACATCATTAGTTGCTTCATATTCAAGTCCTGAAGGATTATTCTGGGCTAAATTATCAGCAATTTCAACATTAGCTTGTGCTCCAATAGTTGTATTTGGTTGGTTCTGTCAGAAACAACTAGTTCAAGGTTTAACATTCGGTGCTGTTAAGTAAACATTAAAAGATTAAAGATAAAAAGAAAAAGGAAGTTATATGTTAGGTGTTGAATTAAAAAATGTTGTAAAAGCCTATGAAGGTACTACAATTATCCAAGGTGCAAATTTACAAATAAAAAAAGGCGAGTTTGTTGTATTCGTAGGACCTAGTGGTTGTGGAAAATCAACATTAATGAGAACAATTGCAGGTCTTGAAGAGATTACAAGTGGCGATATATCTATTCATGGAGAAGTTATTAATGATACTCCTCCATCAAAAAGAGGAGTTGCTATGGTTTTCCAATCATACGCACTTTATCCTCATATGAATGTTTATGACAATATGTCATTTTCATTAAAATTACAAAAAGTACCAAAAGCCCAAATTGAGGAAAGAGTTCAAAAAGCAGCTAAGTCATTACAAATGACAAATCTACTTGATAGATTACCAAAAAACCTTTCAGGAGGTCAACGACAAAGGGTTGCAATTGGAAGAGCAATTATTAGAGAACCAAAAGTTTTCTTATTTGATGAGCCTTTATCAAATCTGGATGCAAACTTAAGATCTAATACAAGAATTGAAATTGCAAAATTACATAAAAGATTAGAAGCTACAATGCTTTATGTAACTCATGATCAAGTTGAAGCAATGACACTTGCAGATAGAATTGTAGTTTTAAATAAAGGTGTTATTCAACAGTTTGGAACTCCTGATGAACTTTATAATACTCCTGATAACTTATTTGTTGCAGGATTTATTGGTAGTCCAAAAATGAACTTCATTGAAATAGATAACTCACAAGAAGCTAAGCATATCGTAGCAAAAAGTGATCTTGAAAACAAAGGTTCAGTAAAAACAGTTGGTGTTAGACCAGAGCATATTGATTTATGTGAAAAAGAAGAAGCAGACTTTACAGGTACTGTTGATTTAGTTGAACATTTAGGTGAATATGTTATTTATTACGTTAGTTTAGGTAATGAGCAACTAATTACTGTTAAAAGTATAAAAGACCATTTAAAAGTTGGTGATGAAATTTTTATTAATTCTGCTGATAAAAGATTTTACTACTTTGATAACCAAGAGAAGGCTATAAAATGATTTTAGATAAAAACTTTTTAGAAAATAGTTCTTTTAA